>DASWAA010000320.1:0-26349 GCA_036391385.1 Streptosporangiaceae bacterium | reverse complement strand
CTGGCCTGGAGGTTGCGCTCAGCTTTCTTTCAGGCGTACCTGAGCATGACGACCGAGGATGAGGGAAGGCAGTCGATCGTCGGCCATCAAGGGAGCTGAGCGATGAGCACGATCTCCGGTCAGCCGGAGCAGCCCGAGCAGGACTGGCGGTATCCGCCGCCGCCGTACGGCCAGGGCGGCCCGTACGGCCAGGGCGGCCCGTACGGCCAGGGGGTCCCGTTCGGTCCTGGCGGGTATGGCACGAGCCTTAGCCGGCCGCCCAGCCCGCGCCGGCGCGGCCGCCGGCAGGCCGTGCTCGTCGCGCTCGCCGTCCTCATCGCGAGCCTGGCCGCGTTCGTCGGGCTGCGGTCACCAGGGACCTCGTCGAACGGCCCGGTACTCACGACGGCACAGATTACCGCGCAGACCGGGCCTGGCCTGGTGGACATCGTCTCGACCATGGGTTACCGGAGCAGCCGGGCCGCGGGCACTGGCATGGTGCTGACACCCTCTGGCGAGGTCCTGACGAATAACCACGTCATCGAGGGCGCCACGGCCATCGTGGCTACCGACGTAGGCAACGGCAGGACCTACCGGGCCTTCGTCGTCGGCTACGACCGGAGCCGCGACATCGCCGTCCTGCGACTGCGCCGGGCATCTGGCCTCACGACCGTGAGCCTCGGCAACTCCTCCGGCGTGAAGACCGGCCAGAAGGTCGTCGCGCTGGGTAACGCGGGCGGTACCGGCGGCGCCCCGTCGGTCGTCACCGGACGGATCACCGGCGTCGGGATGTCAGTAACCGCCTCAGATTCGGCGGCAGGCACCGTCGAGCGCCTCAGCGGCCTGCTCAGGCACAACGCGGCCATCCAGCCCGGTGACTCTGGCGGACCGCTGGTCAGCCGCTCCGGGAAGGTGATCGGCATCAACACGGCCGCGTCCTCGGAATTTCAGTTCGGCACGCCGGCGGGCCGGACCAGGGCCTTCGCGATCCCGGTCAACACGGCCGTCTCCATCGCCAGGCAAATCGAGGCCGGCCGGCCAAGCGCCACCGTGCATATCGGCTTGACCGGCTTCCTTGGCGTGCAGGTCGCTTCTCAGGCGCAGGCCGAGGCCAACGGCATCCCGGCCGGGAGTGGCGCGGCCGTCGCAGGCGTGCTGCAGGGAACGCCAGCCCAGCAGGCCGGACTCGCAGCAGGGGACGTCATCGTCTCGGTCAATGGCCGCCGCGTCCTCGGGCCCGAGAGCCTGCAGTCGGTCCTCGGGCGCCACCACCCGGGCGACAAGGTCAGGATCGGCTGGACCGGCCGTAACGGCACGACCCACTCCGCGATGGTCGTCCTGGCGAAGGGCCCGGCCGGGTGAGGCCAGCAGCCCGCAGCCGTCATGGAAGCAGGGGCGCGGTAGCCGTGCCCTTGAACAACGGACGCGGGAGGAGGCGGACGGGCTGACCTGAGCCATTGTTCCGTCAGAACGGTGACCATCGCCCCTGGAATCGCGATCGCCCAGATAGCAGCCTGAATGTGTGCTGCGGGCCGACCCTGCGTTCCGCACCGATCGAGGCGGTGGCTGCCATGACGACCCTACTGACGCAGGCTGGACTGGCGTCGGCTGACGCTGACTGGGCGGCCGACGATCTCGGCCCGGAGAAGGTGGTCATCCTCCGGCTGGCGGCCGGAGTCGAGGCGATCGTGGTCGTGGACAATGTCGCCGCCGGGCCCGCGATCGGCGGCACGCGGATGCGCCCCGGCATCTCGGTCCGCGAGGTGGCCCGGCTAGCCCGGGCCATGACAGTGAAGAACGCGGTGGCCGGCCTGCCACATGGCGGCGCGAAGTCCGGCATTGCCGCGCCGCCAGACCTGCCCGCGGCCGACCACGAGCGCGTGATGCGGGCGTTCGCCCGCGCGATAGCGCAGCTGACCGACTACATCCCAGGTCCCGACATGGGCACGACCGAGACGTCGATGGCCTACGTGCACGACGAGATCGGCCGGGCGGTGGGACTGCCGAGCGTGCTCGGCGGGATCCCGCTTGACGAGCTGGGCGCCACGGGATTCGGGCTGGGAGTGTGCGCTCAGGCCATCGGCGAGGCCGGCATACTCGCCCTGCCTGGCGCCCGCGTCGTCATCCAGGGCTTCGGCGCGGTCGGGGCAAGCGCGGCCAGCGCGCTCGCCCGGCACGGCGCGGTGGTCATCGCCGTCTCTGACATCCTGGGTGCTACCTGGAACGCGGACGGCCTCGACATCGCGGCCCTGCGGGCCCACAAGTCAGCCGGCGGCAGGCTCGGCGACTTTCCCGGCGGCGTATCCGTGCCGCGCGACGACATCCTCACCTTCGGCTGCGACATCCTCGTACCCGCCGCTCAGCCGGACGTGGTGACGACCGATAACGCAGGCAAGATCTCCGCTCAGGTCGTGCTCGAAGGTGCCAATATCCCGGTCACCCGGGCAGCCGAGGCCGAACTGCACGACCGCGGCGTGCTCTGCGTCCCCGACGTCGTCGCTAACGCTGGCGGCGTGATCTGCGCCGCGGCCGAATACCGTGGCGCGGGCCGGACGGAGGCGTTCACCGAGATCGAGGAGAAGCTCAGGACCTCGACCGCCGAGTTGCTCGACCGGGCGAAGCACGGTGCGCTGACACCGCGCGCGGCCGTGGAGCAGATGGCGCACGAGAGGCTAGCCAAGGCCATCAGCCTGCGCCGCAGGTTCTGACCCGCGCGTCCGCCGAAATACCAGACTGAAATGGCTTGCCGCGCGAAGTAAACTTGGGGTTGCGATGCCATGACATTTCGGGAGTAGCCGATGATCGCGGTGCGCCGACGGCAAGCGGTAGGACCCGTGCCATTCTGGGGCCGACGGCGAAAGGGCAGCCCCGATCCGGCGGGTGCGCCAGCCCCGCCGCCCCCGGCCGGCCCGTCAGCCCCGCTCGGTACCACCCGGCCGATGCAGGCCGCGCCGCGCATCAACGCACTCGAGCCCGAGCAGATCAGCTGGCTGCTTGGGCGATGGCGGTTCGCAGACGACCCGGATATGGAGACACATTGGCTACGAAAATTCAGGCCAAGAACCCGGCTCCTTCTGCTCTCTATAGTGACCGCTCTGACATTTCTCCTGCTGGCCTACCTCAATGGCGGCCTGACCAGCCCGGTCGGTACTCGCACCGCCATCGGCCTGATCATTAACCCATCGCCACGTCCCGCTCGCATCGGCCTCGGCCTGCTGCAGGATCCAGTGGGACTCATCACCCTGGCGGTCATCCTCCTCACGCCGATCCTCTTTGCCGAGCAGGTAGGAGCCATCCAGAAGTTCAATCGCATGAGCGAGGCGAACATCTCCTATCGCGCGAGCGACCTGCTATGCGACAAGATCAACCACGAGGTCGATCTGGCCAACGGCCATTTCCGCCGCATCGGCGACCTCTGGCCCTCAGCCGCGATCCTGGTGCTGAGCGCGATGCTCTCGGGCTGGTTCAGCTACCTCTTCAACATGCATGGCCTATATCCAAGCTGGAATAAGACTGACCTCACGGTCGGCACTTGGAGAAGGCGCGTCTATGCAGGATGGTGGGCAAACCCGCACTCTCACCTCAGCCTTGCCATCGCCTTGTTCTGCCTTGGCTTGTATTTCTTTTACTTTGTAATCAAGCAAGTCACCATGGGCGCATATTTCGCGATATACATACACAGGGTATCGTCGCCGAGTCGAGGGTTCGGTGTCTGCCCGAACTTGAAAGCCAATACTGATGGCTTCTGGGGACTGCGCCCGATGAGATTCTTCATGCAGGCTACCTACAGCTCGGCCTTAGGCCACACAATCATGGTGGTTGGAATTCTGGTCGTCTGGCTGCCGTTCAACTCCTTTACCGTGTTCATGCTCACCGTGCTGATCACGATCAATATCCTGGTCGTCGTCTATCCGACCATGATCGGCCGTTCCAGCGCATACGGCGAGAAAATGCGCTTCGTCGAAAAGGTGCTCGACGGCCATGAGGAGCCGACCGCAGAGGAGGCCACCGTGATCGCGAGGGTCTGGGATACGCAGAACCTGCCGTTCAAGCTCAGGAGCGCTCTCACGGCCGTTACCGTCTACCTGCTCTTCCCGCTGCTCCTCGCCGTTGCCTCCAAGCTGCTCGGCCCCTGAGGATCCGGCACACCGGACCGAGCGGGGCCTAGTCAGCCGTAGCTGACGGGCAGCCGCTTGATGCCGTTCAGCCAGCCCGAGCGGAGCCGCTCGGCGTCGCCAGACTTGCGGATGGACGGCATGGCGTCGGCGATCGCGTTGAAGATCAGGTCGATCTCCAGCCTGGCCAGATTCGCTCCGATGCAGTAGTGCGCGCCGGTCCCGCCGAACCCCAGATGCGGGTTCGGGCTGCGGGTGATGTCGAACCGCCCGGGGGCCTCGAAGACGTCCTCGTCGAAATTGGCCGACCGGTAGAACATGCCGACCCGCTGACCCTTCCTGATCTCCTGGCCGCCGAGCACGGTATCCGCCTTCGCCGTTCGCTGGAACGCGGTGACCGGCGTGGCCCACCTGACGATCTCGTCCGGGGCCGTCTGCGGCCGCTCGGCGCAGAACAGGCCCCACTGGTCCGGATGGTCGAAGAAGGCGAGCATCCCGTGCGAGATCGCGTTGCGCGTGGTCTCGTTGCCAGCCACGGAGAGCAGGATCATGAAGAAGCCGAACTCATCGTCGTTGAGCTTGCCGCCGTCGATCTCGGCGCTGATCAGCTTGGTGACGATGTCGTCGCGCGGGCACTTGCGCCGGTCCTCGGCCATGCCCATCGAGTAGCCGACTAGCTCGGCCGCTGCCACCGTGCCCACGTCACCGAACTCAGGGTCGTCGTAGCCGATCATCAGGTTCGACCACTCGAAGATCTTCTTCCTGTCCTCCTGCGGGATCCCGATCAGCTCGGCGATGGCCTGCAACGGCAACTCGCAGGCGACGTCGGTGACGAAGTCACCAGTGCCTTCCTCCATCGCGGTCCGTACGATCCGCTCGGCTCGCTCGGTGAGCGCTTCGCGCAGGCCGTTGATGGCACGGGGCGTGAACCCGCGGGAGATGATTCCGCGCAGCTTGGTGTGCGCGGGCGGGTCGATGTTGAGGAGGATCAGCCGCTGCATGGCGAGGGTCTCCTCGGTCTGCACCTGGCTCAGCCTGATGATCGCGGTGTTCTCCCAGCTCCCGAACAGGTCGCTGTTGCGCGAGATCTCAACGATGTCGGCGTGCCTGGTGACGACCCAGTAGCCCTCGTCGTCGAAGCCCCCTGACCCGCGCGGCTGGGCGTTCCACCAGACCGGGGCAGAGCGGCGCAGTTCGGCGAACTCGGCCGCAGGAACCCGGTGGGCATAGATCTCCGGGTCGGTGAAGTCGAATCCTGGCGGTATCTGCGGCTCGGCCACGGTTCCTCCTGGACTGTAACGCGTTCTAGCAGGATTCAATCACGCCCGGGCGCGCTGGTGAACCTCCCTCAGACGAAAATGAGAACACGTTCTACTATGTCGGTAGCAACGGAAGAGAGGCGGCGCCCGTGGGCACAGCAGTGATCGTCGAGGCAGTACGTACCCCGATCGGCAAGCGCAACGGCAGTCTCTCCGGGATGCATGCAGCCGAGATACTCGGAGCCGCGCAGCGCGGGCTCGTCGAGCGAGCCGGAATCGAGCCCGGCCTGGTCGAGCAGATCGCCGGCGGTTGCGTGACCCAGGCCGGGGAGCAGTCCAACAACGTCACCAGGACCTCGTGGCTGCACGCCGGGCTGCCGCATCAGACCGGATGCCTGACCCTGGACGCTCAGTGCGGCTCGGCCCAGCAGGCCGCTCACCTGATCGCCGGCCTGATCGCGGCCGATGCGATCGAAGTCGGCATAGCCTGCGGCGTCGAGGCCATGAGCAAGGTCCCGCTCGGGACGGCGGCGATGGCCGGCGGCACCACCCCGCGCCCGGCTACGTGGACGATCGACATGCCGAACCAGTTCGAGGCGGCCGAGCGAATCGCCAGGCGGCGCGGCATCACCCGGGCCGACCTCGACGCTTTCGGCCTGCTCTCACAGCAGAACGCGGCCCGCGCCTGGGCCGAGCGCCGCTTTGACCGGGAGATCGTCCCGGTCAAGGCCCCGGTACTCGACGCCGACCGGCAGCCGACCGGCGAGAGCGCGACCGTCGACCGGGACCAGGGCCTGCGCGAGACGACGCTGGAAGGGCTGGCCAAGCTCAAGCCGGTCATGGAGGGGGCCCTGCACACCGCCGGGACCTCGTCGCAGATTTCCGACGGCGCCGCCGCGCTCCTGCTCGTCGACGAGCGGAGGGCACGCGACCTCGGGCTGCGGCCACGGGCAAGGATCGTCGCGCAGTGCCTGATCGGTGACGAGCCCTACTACCACCTCGACGGCCCGGTCGCGGCGACCGAGCGGGTGCTCGGGCGCAGCGGCATGTCGATCGGCGACATCGATATCTTCGAGGTCAACGAGGCGTTCGCGTCGGTCGTACTGTCCTGGATGAAGATGCACGAGCCCGACCCGGACCGGGTCAACGTCAATGGCGGCGCGATCGCCCTCGGTCACCCGGTGGGCAGCACAGGCTCCCGGCTGCTCACTACCGCCCTGCACGAACTGGAGCGGCGGGACGCGAGCACGGCGCTGATCTCGATGTGCGCGGGCGGCGCCATGGCCACCGCCACCATCATCGAGCGCATCTAGCCCCGGATCGGCCACCGCGCCGGAATGCTCAGGCTGGGTCGTCGTCGTCCGCGATCGTGATGCCGAGTGCGTTCGCGAGGGTGAAGGCCAGCGCGACCGCGCCCGCGCTGGTGATGACCGCACCGCGCAGGCTCGTGACTCCGCTGATCCCGGTCAGCTCACAGCGCGTGAGCCGGGTGCCGGTCATCCGAGCGTCCGAGAACTGGGCGCCGCTGAGGTCGCAGTCTTCGAAGCGGGCGCCGCTGAGATCGGCGTCGCCGAACTCGGCCTGGTCGAGGCGGCAGCCCGTGAAGACGACGTCCTTGAAGGTGCTCGCCCGGAACGAGGCGAAGTCCATCCGGCAGTCGCTGAAGGTCACGTCGCGCATGCCGCCATTGAGCCAGGACATGCCGGTCATCCGGCAGCCGGCGAAGCTCGCACGGTAGGCGGACGAGTCCCGGGCACGAAGGTTCGCCAGGTCGCACCGGTCGAAACTGACGTCCCTGATCATCGCGCGGCGCAGGGCGGCCTGGCTGAGGTCAACATTGCGGTACGTGCACTGATCGAGTTCAGCCCCGGCGGCGGACCGGCCAGAGAAGTCGGCACCGTCGAAGGCCAGCGCGAGGTGCACGGCCCCGTCGGTCAGATCGTCACCGGGCAGCCGACCCGCGGTCAGCGATTCAGGAAGGTCGGGCAGGGACGGCTGGCGAACGGAGGAGCGCTTGCCGTTCCCGTGACGTTCGGCGCGAGCGGGCATCCGCCCATGCTAATTGCGCGGCGACCCGAATCGTGACGACCCTGTTGCGTCATATTCACATAACTCGCACTGCTTGCAACGATACTGTTGCCCTGACTTTTTGGAGGGGGTTACTAATAGTGAGTATCAGACGAACAGCCAGACGGCCGCGGATGACCGGAGCGGTCATCCTTGGCGGCCTGGTCGCCTCGATCGCCTTTGCGACCGGTGCGGTCGCTGGCGTTTCCCAGCCCAGCGCGAGCTGCCAGCCCGGTTCGGGAAGGAACCTGGCCCATCAGCGCATCACTACCTCGATGGTGCCGCTCGACGGAAGCGGTTTCCGCTGTGCGAACATGACCGGCGCGGATCTCAGCGGGCTCAGCCTCGGCCAGGTCGACTTCACCAACGCGCTCCTGCGCAACGCGAATTTGCAGCACGCCGACCTGACCCAGGCAACGCTGAGCGGCGCGATCCTGGCGGGCGCTAACCTGTCGGGCGCCACGATGATTCAGGTGACCGCGCACGGCACGGACTTCAGCGGAGCAAACCTCAGTAACATCGACTTCACGCAGGGCGAGCTGCAGCACGCCAACCTGACCGGGGCGACGCTGAGCGGGACCGACTTCTCCCAGGCGGATCTGACCGACGCGAACCTGTCGAAGGCGAACGTGGGCGGTGCCGGCTTCACCCAGGCGACGCTGACCAACACCAAGTTCAACGGCGCGACCGGCGTGCCGCCGTGGAGCCTGTACCTGCTGGCCCTCACCGGTCTCGTCTTCGTCCTGCTGGTGTTCGGGACCATTCGCCGCTCGATCAGCAGCACGGCCCAGCGGCTGAACGTGTCCGGGCCGACCACGGTCAGCCGCGGCGGCGGACTCGTCCGTGGCCTGATCGGTGCGGTCGTGATCGCGATCGGCGTGCACGCGTTCTTCGGCGGCCTGATCGGCTCAATCGTGGGCTCGTTCGGCCCGCCGGTCAGCCAGACCTGCACCGGACCGACCTGCGCCGTCGGCGTGGACCTCGGTTTCATCGGTATCATCGGCGGCGTCTTCGTCATCCTCACGGGATTCGCCATCCGGGGCGGCGGCCGGAAGCAGCAGGTCGCGCCGACCGGAGCGGGGCCGATCATCAACCCGGCAGCCTTCCTCAACCAGGGCGGGATGAACTCCCCGGGCGGATTCAACTCTCCCGGCGGATTCAACTCCCCGGGCGGATTCAACTCCCCGGGCGGGTTCAACTCCCCGGGCGGGTTCAACAACCCGGGCGGCATCAACCCCCCAGGCGGGTTCAACAACCCGGGCTCGTTCGGCACGCCGAACCCGCCCGGGCCAGTCAACCCGCCCGGGCCGGTCAATCCACCGGGGTCGACCGGCTGACCCGCCGGACAAACTGACCCGCGGACGAACGTCAGGGCCCGGTCGCCGACTCGGCGGCCGGGCCCTGACGTTCGCGCCGGGACCTGATCAGGGCTTGCGGCCGACGCCGGCGTAGAACCAGGCCCGTTCGGGATGCTCGGGCAGGTCGCCCTCCGGGCGCCACTGCGGTAGGTAGACAAGTCCGGGATCGACCATCTCGAACCCGGCGAAGAAGCGCATGATCTCCGCGTGCGTCCGGGTGTAGGCCGCGGCAGACGAGCTCTTGTACAGGTCCTGGACCTGCGCCGCTGTGCTGGGCGCCGCCTCCTGAGTCGCATGCGAGATCGCCAGGTAGCTGCCAGACGCGAGCCGCTGGGCGAACGTCCCGACGAGGCCAGCCGGGTCGTCGGAGTCAGGCACGAAGTGCAGAACGGCGATCATCAGGAGCCCGACCGGCTGGCTGAAGTCGATCAGCCGGGTGGTATCCGGGTGGTCAAGGACCGCGCCGGGATTGCGCAGGTCGGCCTCGATGACGGTCGCGAGCGAGTTACCGCTCAGGATCTGCCTGCTATGGGCGACGGCTACCGGGTCGTTGTCCACATAGACCACCCGGGCGTCAGCGCTTCCGCGCTGCGCGATCTCATGCACGTTCTCCTGTGTCGGAATACCGGATCCCAGGTCGATGAACTGGCGGACACCCGCGTTAATCAGGAAGCTGACAGCGCGGCCGAGAAACCTGCGGTTCTCCCGCAAGATATAGCGGGCGTTCGGCTCGGCTTCGATCATCTTGCGGGCGAGTTCACGGTCGGCGGCGAAATTATGGTGACCGCCAAGGAAGAAGTCGTACAGCCGCGCAACGCTCGGCCTGCCCGTCTCGACGCCATCAGGCACCAGACCCGTCTCTGTCATCTGTCCTCCTGAGCCTTACCTGACGCGGTCCCTGGACGGACCTAGCACGCGCGGGGGAAGGCGCGCTAGTCCACGCCCAGGGTCGCCATGTCGTCGTCGGCCGCCTCGCCTGCCGCCCTGGCCCGCCGGTACTCGGCGAGCTTCTCATCTAGCTCGCGCACGGCCGGGATGTCGTGCACCGTGCGTAGCTGCCTGCGCAGGTCCCGGATCCGGCGGGTGATCCGCTCCGAACTGTTCAGCGTGGTCAGCCTGGCCGAGTCGGCCAGCGCCTGACACGCCTGCTCGATCTCTCCCCGCTCGATCAGCGCCTCGGCACTAAAGGCCAGCGTCAGAGCATTGTTATGCAGATTCGTCGGGGCGACCAGATCTAGGGCACAGTCTGCCGCATACCACGCCTCAACGGGCATCCTGAGCCTCAGTGCGCACTCGCTCTCGGTGCCCCAGTAGAACGAGCTGTCGTAGAAGTACCACCACGGCGAGCGCGGGGTATCGGTCGCGATCAGCGCGAGCGCTTCCCGCTCCTTGTCGAGCGCCGCCCGACAGCGGCCGGCCTGGTCAGCCGCGGCATAGGCGCGAGCCGTGACATCTGACGCATAGGCCATCGCGTGCAGGCTGCCGCTCAGCTTTGCCTCCTCGAGCGCGGCCTGCGCGTGGTCGATGGCATGGCGGGGACGCTGGCGGTTGACCGCGAGCTGGCTGGCGGCCGACAGCGTGAAGGCAACGAGGTCGTGGTTGCCGGCGCGGTAGGCGGCGGCCCTGGCATCGTCGTAGTAGTAGCGCGCAGCCTTGTGGTCGTTCAGGTTGAACATCAGCCAGCCGATGAGCTGGGTCAGGTCGCCATAGGACGTCAGGGCCTGGGGGGTCACCAGATCCGGCATGCTCCGCGCGAGCGAGGCCATCGCCGCGCGGAGTGCCATGGCCGGCTGCAAGGTGATCCGCGGGCCGACTGCCCCGCCGAGCCAGCGCAAGCCGGCGACGACGTCACCGGTGTACCTGACTATCTCCACGTTGGCACTGGCGCGGCCGGATTTCGTCGCGGCAACTATGCGGGGCACCTCCAGCATGGGCGTTGCCGCCACCACGGCGAGCGCACTGCTCGCCTCGAGCAGCAACGTCCTGCGCCGCAGCCGGTGGTCAGGCAGATCGGCCTCACCCAGGTGGTCGCTGTCGGTGGCCTGAGCCTGCCTGATCAGCTCGAGAGCCGATTCCAGCGCGGAGCGCGATGACAACTGTGCCGCGCTGGCATCCGGCTCCTGGGCCGTCTGCGCGGCCCAGGAACGGTCGGGCTGCTGCCACTGGAGCCGTTCCCTGATCCGGCCGGGATCTTGAGCACGGTCTCGCGCATGGATGCTTGCCGTTCTCGGCGCGCTCCGTGCGCCGTAATCGTGACAGTCGGCCAGCAGGTCAGTGACCTTGCACTCGTAGAGCTGTGCGAGCCGGTCCAGGGTGTCGAGTGAGGGAGCGTGACCGGTCTGGCCCGGCCACTGCTCCCAGTACGAGAAGTTCTTGAACGTCTTCGGATCGTCCGGCCACAGGGCTGTCCAGCGTTCCGCCGCCTGGGGCTGGCTCCAGCCGTGCGCCTGGCGTATGGCAACCCTCGGATTGACGCGGTACGCCGCCTGGAAGTAGGCGCCGATGTCAGCCCAGCTACGACCCTGGCTTCGCAGCTGCGCGGACTGCAGAGCCTGCGCCTGCCGCACGCTACGCGGTTTGCCCTTCACGCCCGCCTCCCCCAGCCTCTTCCTGCGCGCTGCGCAGCCTGTGCGCTTCTGCTCGCGGCGGTCGCAGGGGTGGATTCGGTTCGCTGGTATGACGTTAACGCCTGAGTAAAAACCATGCCACCATTATCCGGCCGTTCCTCCCCGGCCGACGGGGAGAATCTGATCGGGCGGGCCGTATCCCCCTGATCTGCAACAACTATGGCCGTAGCAGGTTGCCCGGCCGATGCAATGGCGCGCGGACCGACGGCAGCGCTCAAAAGAAGGCAGTGAGTGCAGCGAACTCGGGCAGATTAGGCCGCAAGTCCTATCGCACTGGAAGTGACGGGATATGTACACGGTCCGCGGCACAGGCGTCGCCGGCAGAGAATGGCCGCAGTCACATCGCAGCCACCTTGAGCTCGCGATCGCGCCATCCGCGGTGCGCACAGCGCGGCAATGGACAGCCGACCAGCTGGCATGCGCGCGATCACCGCGCAGCACCGACCTGATCGACTCGGCGGTGCTGGCCGTGTCCGAGCTCGTGACCAACGCGATCGCCGCGGTCGGCCAGGCACAGGCAGCCGCCGCGCGCCAGGCAGCCGCAGCTCGCCTGGCCGCCGGGACCCTGCTGCCGCTCGGCGAGGTGTCCGCGGCGACCGCCAGGACAGGATCCGGCTTGCCTCCCAGCGTGGGCAGGGTCACGCTGGTCATCAGCGTGCTTGACGACGCGGTGCGGATCGAGGTCCACGACAGTTCCTGCGTCCCGCTGCCGCCGATGTGCCATCGGGACTCCGACGACGAGCACGGCCGTGGCCTCACCGTGGTAGCCGCACTCGCGGCGAGCTGGGGCTGGCGACCCGATTCCTTCGGCAAGGTCGTGTGGTGCGAGCTGGTGTCGTGACCAGTGCCCGCGATCGCGTCATCAGCGAAACTGGGGACGGATGCGAGATATGGCAGTTCAGTGGCGGGCCGCCCATTCCGGCTGGAACAGACGAGAGCTGGCTGATCGGTACAGAAGATGGCGTCTTGCCCGCCGATTCCGTCGCCGATACCCGCGGTTACGGATGCTGGCTGCTGACCGAGACGACCTCGCCGGTCAGGTAGGAGGCGTAGTCACTGGCCAGGAAGACCATGACGCTGGCGACCTCCCAGGGCTCGGCCGACCGGCCGAACGCCTCGTGGGCGGCCATCTCGTCCAGCACGTCCTGGCTCATAACCTTGGCCAGGAACGGGTGCATGGCCAGGCTGGGCGAGACCGCGTTGACCCTGATCCCGTGCCCGGCGACATCCATGGCGGCACATCTGGTCAGCGCCATCACCCCGGCCTTGGCCGCGGCGTAGTGCGCCTGGCCTGGCTGGGCACGCCAGCCGAGCACCGAGGCGTTATTGACGATCGCACCACCGCCACCGCGCTCGACCATGTGCCGCAGGGCGGCCCTCGTGCAGCGCATCGTCCCGGTCAGCGTGACGTCGAGCACGCGCGACCACTGCTCGTCGGCCATGTCGAGCACCGACGCCGTGCCGCCGAGGCCGGCGTTGTTGATCATCACGTCCACGCGGCCGAACCGGCGCACCGCCCCGTCGATCAGCGCCTGGACCAGCTCCTCGACGGTCACGTCGCACGGGATCGACCAGACCCGGCCGGCACCGTAGCGGCTGGCCAGTTCCTCGTGGCTGGCGGCCAGCCGGGCGGCATGGGCGTCGCTCACCGCGACGGTCGCACCCTCGTCCAGGCAGCGGCGCGCCGCCGCTCCGCCGATCCCGGTCCCGGCCGCCGCCGTGATCACCACGACCTTGCCAGCTAGCAGGTCACGACCGGGCGGCGGCCCGGGCGGAACGGCCGGCGTCATGCCCGGTCCCGCGCGATCGTCGGCTCCCTGGGCAGGCCGAGCGCCCGGCTGGCGATGATGCCGAGCTGGATCTCGTCCGAGCCGCCGTAGATCGTGTCGGCGCGGCTGAACAGGTAGAGCCGCTGCCAGGCGTCAAGCTCGTACGGCTCGCCCCTGGTGACCATGGCGCTCGCCCCTTCCACATCCATCGCAAGCTCCCCCAGCGCCTTGTGCCATCGGGCCCACAGCAGTTTCATAACTGAGGCCTCGGTGCCAGAGTCCGCCTCTGGCCGGCGCCCTCCGGTCATAGTCGCCAGCGCGTAGGCACGGAGTACCTCAAGTCCCATCCAGGCCCGTGCGATCCGCTCCCTGACCATCGGGTCGGCAGCGGCGCCCGTCCTGCGGGCCTGCGCCACGATATCGTCGAGCTCGCCGCGGAACTGGATCTGCTGGCCGAAGGTTGCCGCGCCGCGCTCGACTCCGAGCAGGTACCTGGCCACCCTCCAGCCGTCTCCCGGTTCCCCGAGCACCAGGTCCGCATCTGTTCGGGCATCGTCGAAGAAGACCTCGTTAAACTCGCTGGTCCCGGTGAGCTGGCGGATCGGCCGGACCGTGACGCCAGGCTGGCGCATCGGGACGAGCAGCATCGACAGTCCCTCGCTGCGGCGCGACCCGGCCTGCGTGCGCGCGAGCACGAAGCACCAGTCGGCCACGTGCGCGAGCGAGGTCCATACCTTCTGGCCGTTGACCACCCACTGCCCGCCGTCGAGGCGGCCGGTCGTGCTGACCGAGGCCAGGTCGGACCCGGCTCCCGGCTCGGAGTACCCCTGGCACCACAGCTCGGCGACCGACGCGATAGCGGGCAGGAACCGGCGCTGCTGCTCCGGCGTGCCGAACGCGATCAAGGTCGGTCCGAGCAACTGCTCGCCGATGTGACTCACCCGGGCCGGGGCGGCCGCGCGGGCGTACTCCTCGTGGAAGATCAGCTGCTGGCTGATCGTCGCGCCGCGCCCGCCGTGCTCTTCCGGCCAGCCGAGCGGCGTCCAGCCGGCCGCGCTCAGGTGCCGGTCCCAGGCCAGCCGCTCCTCGAAGGCTTCGTGCTCGCGTCCAGGTCCGCCAGCCCCGCGGAACCCGGCGAACTCGCCAGCGAGATTCTCCGACAGCCAGTCCCTGATCCTGGTGCGGAACTCGTCGTCGCTCAGGTCCGCCATCGACCCGGCGCCGACGCTTGCTAGGCGGTCGTGCTCCACAGGTGGGCTCCCCGTCCTGCCGATCCGTCATGCGGAGCGATCAGGTTACCAAGCACGCGCGGAGCTGGAACAGGGCCGCCGGTCTCGCGATCAGTCCGGTCAGGTCGCCACGGTCTGGTAGTCAGACCTGGCCAGCGACCGTTAGGCTCCCTACCAAGCACTTGCTTGCCTGAAGATTCTCGTGCCTGAGGAGTCTCGTGGCTGACACGATCCCGGCGGCGGTTCGGGCCGCCGCCGTGCAGTTCGGCGATCAGAGCGCGGTAGCCGAGCCTGGTGGTCCGACGCTGACCTACGCCGAGCTGCACGACCGGGTTCGCGAGGTCGCGCGGGCGCTCATCGCGCACGGGATCTCGCCCGGGGACCGAGTGGCGATCTGGGCGCCGAACACGCACCACTGGGTGCTCGGCGGGCTCGGCGCGCTGTACGCGGGCGCGACCATCGTGCCGGTGAACACCCGCTACACCGGACCCGAGGCGCTCGACGTGATCAGCCGGAGCCAGGCTAAGGCGCTGCTGGTGGCCGGCCCGTTTCTCGGCGCCGACCGGCACGCGCTGCTCAGCGAGGCGGCTACCGAGGAGGAAGCCGACCTGCCGCGGCTGATCGTCGGTATCCCGGTCCAGTCACCGGTGAACCCGGCGCCGCCCGTGCTCGGCTGGCAGGAGTTCCTCGCGAGCGCCGCCGCGGTCACCGAGGCCACGGCGGACGACCGGGCGGACGCCGTCGCCCCTGACGACGTCAGCGACATCCTGTTCACCTCGGGGACCACCGGGCGGAGCAAGGGCGCGATGTCAGCGCACCGGCAGGCTCTCGACGTCGCCCGCGCCTGGGCGGAGTGCGCGGAGCTGACCAGCGCCGATCGCTACCTGATCGTGAACCCGTTCTTCCACAGCTTCGGCTACAAGGCAGGGATCCTGGCCTGCCTGCTGACCGGCGCGACCATCGTCCCGCAACTGGTCTTCGACGCCGGTCAGGCGATGAGCCTGATCGAGTCCGAGCGGATCACCGTGTTCCCCGGGGCGCCGACGATCTACTCGTCGATACTCGATCACCCCGAGCGCGGCCGGCACGACCTGTCCAGCCTGCGGATCGCCGTCACCGGCGCCGCAGTCGTTCCGGTCGCCCTGGTCGAGCGGATGCGCGCCGAACTGAGCTTCGACACCGTGCTGACCGCCTACGGGCTGACCGAGGCCGTCGTGGTGACGATGTGCCGGCCGGGTGACGATCCGCGGACCGTTGCCACGACGTCGGGACGCGCGACCGCCGGGTTCGAGATCCGGATAGCCCCGGCCAGCCCCGAAGGCGACCGACCTGCCGGGGACGCCGGCGAGACGGGCGAGATCTGCCTGCGCGGGCGCAACGTGATGCTCGGCTACCTCGACGACCCGGCCGCGACGGCCGAGGCGATCGACGCCGACGGCTGGCTGCACACCGGAGATATCGGTCACCTGGATGAACGCGGCTACCTTGCGATTACCGACCGGCTGAAGGACATGTACATCTGCGGCGGGTTCAACGTGTACCCGGCCGAGGTCGAGCAGGCGCTGGCCCGGCACCCCTCGGTCGGGGAATGCGTCGTGGTCGGCGTCTCCGACGGCAGGCTCGGCGAGGTCGGCAAGGCGTTCGTCGTGCTCAGGCCGGGCGCGCAGGCGTCGGCCGACGAGCTAATCGCGTTCTGCCGTGGGCGGCTGGCCAACTACAAGGTCCCGCGCCAGGTCGAGTTCCGCGCCGTACTGCCGCGCAACGCGTCAGGGAAGGCGCTCAAATGGCAGCTCAGACAGGAGTCCGCATGACCACACCCCAGAGCGAGCCCGAGGCCGAGCCGGTCGTGCTCTACGAGCGACGCGGGTCCACCGCCGTCATCACGCTGAACCGGCCCAAGTACCGGAACGCGCAGAACTCCGTGATGACCTACGCGCTCGACGCCGCCTTCACCCGCGCCGTCGACGACAGCGACGTCCGCGTCATCGTGCTCGCGGGCTCAGGCGACCATTTCAGCGCCGGCCACGACATCGGCACGCCGGGCCGGGACGTGCACGTGACCTACGAGCGCAAGGCCGTGATCTGGTGGGACCACACCGACAAGGCCGGCGCCGACGCCCGGTACGCGCGCGAGATGGAGGTCTATCTCGGCATGTGCCGGCGCTGGCGGGAGATCCCCAAGCCGTCGATCGCGATGGTGCACGGTGCCTGCATAGCGGGCGGGCTGATGCTGGCCTGGGTCTGCGACCTGATCGTCGCTTCCGACGACGCGTTCTTCGCCGACCCCGTAGTGCGGATGGGAATCCCCGGGGTCGAGTACTTCGCCCATCCCTGGGTGCTCGGACCGCGGTTCGCCAAGGAGGCGCTGTTCACCGGCGACCGGTTCAGCGCGCAGCGTGGGTACGAACTCGGCATGGTCAACCGGGTCGTGCCGCGCTCCGAGCTCGCCGAGACGACATTCGCGCTGGCGGACAAGATCGCTGCGATGCCCCCGTTCGGGCTCTCCCTGGTCAAGCGCGCGGTGAATCAGTGCGAGGACCTGATGGGAATGCGCCCGGGAATGGACTCGACCTTCGGCCTGCACCACCTCGCCCACGCGCACAACGCCGAGACGGGCGCGGACTCGCTCGCCGGGATGGACGCCAAGTCGATGAAGTCAGCCGCGGAGAAGGCGTGAACCTGGACCCTGACCCGCTCGACGAGGAGTTCCGCGCCGAGGTCCGCGCCTGGCTGACCGCTCACGTTCCCGATCCGCCGCTGCCCTCGGTGAACACGGCCGAGGGGTTCGCCGCGCACCGGGAGTGGGAGCGGTCGCTGGCCGGCGCCAGGCTCGCCGTCGTCTCCTGGCCGCAGCGGTACGGCGGGCGGGAAGCCTCGCTGGCGCAGTGGCTGGTCTTCGAGGAGGAGTACTACCGGGCAGGCGGACCGGTCCGGGTCGGGCAGAACGGGCTGTTCCTGCTCGCGCCGACGCTGTTCGCGCACGGCAGCGACGAGCAGCGGGACCGGATCCTGCCGCCGATGGCCACCGGCGACGTCGTCTGGGCGCAGGCCTGGTCCGAGCCCGGTGCAGGCAGCGACCTAGCCGCGATCCGGTCGGTCGCGGTCCGGGCTGACGGCGGCTGGCGGCTGTCGGGCCAGAAGACGTGGAGCTCGCGTGCCGCCTTCGCGGACCGCGCGTTCGGGCTGTTCCGGTCCGACCCGGCGGCGGAACGGCACCGCGGCCTGACCTACCTGATGTTCGACCTCCGGGCTCCCGGCGTAACGGTCCGGCCGATCGCGCAGCTCGACGGCGACCCGGGGTTCGCCGAGATCTTCCTCGACGACGTCTTCGTGCCGGACGCCGACGTGATCGGCGCTCCCGGTGACGGCTGGCGCGTCGCGATGTCGACGGCGAGCCACGAGCGCGGTCTGTCGCTGCGCAGCCCCGGCCGCTTCCTCGCCGCCGCCGACCGGCTGATCGGGTTGTGGGAGCGCACCGGCGGGCCCGGGACGACCGCGCTGGGCGAGCGAGTCGCCGACGCCTGGATCGGGGCCAGGGCCTACCAGCTGCACACCTTCGGAACCGTCGCCGCACTGGAAGAGGGAGGCTCGCTGGGCGCAGAGTCGAGCCTGGGCAAGGTGTTCTGGTCCGAGCTTGACGTCCGGTTGCACGAAACGGCCCTTGACCTGCTGGGCCCGGAAGCAGAGCTGCTCGGTCGCGACGGACCTGACGGCGACTGGATCGGAAGCTACCTGTTCTCCCTGGCCGGCCCGATCTACGCGGGCACGAACGAGATCCAGCGCTCGGTCATCGCCGAGCGGGTACTCGGGCTGCCCCGATGAGGCGGGCGCAGTGAGGTTCGCCCTGACCGACGAGCAGCGGCAGTTCGGCGCGGCCGTGCACGACCTGCTCAGCGACGCTGACGTACCGGGAGCGGCGCGCGCCTGGGCGGCCGGGGACCACGCACCTGGCGTGGCGATCTGGCGCGCACTGGCGAAGTCCGGGGTCACCGGGCTGGCCGTGCCCGAGTCCTGCGGCGGCCTCGGTGCCCACCCCGTCGACCTCGTCGTGGCCTGCGAGGAACTGGGCCGCCATCCGGTGCCCGGCCCGGTCGCCGAGTCGATCGCCGCCGTCCCGGCGCTGCTCGCGGCACTGCCAGCGTCGAAGACGGAAGGCCAGATCCGGGAGTGGCTGACCGGACTGGCTGACGGGGACCTGATCGGGTCGATCGCGCTGCCGCCAGCGGTGCCCTACGCGCTGGACGGTGACATGGCCGGACTCGTGCTCCATGCCGACCTGGACCAGGACGAGGCCGCCATGACCATCCGCCAGGCCGCGGCGGGCGTCAGGTACGAGTCGGCGGACCGGGCTCGGCGGCTGGTTCGGGCGGAGCCTGGCCAGCCGGTCGCGACGGGACCTGCGGCAGCGGCGGCTGCACGCCGGACCGTGAGCTACGGGACGCTCGCCAGCGCGGCGCTGCTGCTCGGCGCCGGCCGGGGGATGCTCGAGGCGACCACGAGGCACGCGAAGACCAGGGAGCAGTTCGGCAGGCCGATCGGCTCGTTCCAGGCCGTCAAGCACGCTCTCGCCGACGTGCTGATCGGGCTGGAGTTCGCCCGGCCACTGCTCTATGCCGCAGCCATCGCCCTCGGGGCGAGCGCGCCGACCGCCGCCCGTGACATCTCCGCCGCCCGGGTCGCCTGCGCCGACGCGGCACAAGGTGCCGCCCGGGTCGCGCTGCAGGTGCACGGTGCCATCGGGTACACGCTGGAGTGCGATGTCTCGCTGTGGCTTGCGAAGGTCCGGTCGCTGTCGTCCAATTGGGGCAGCCAGGCCGAGCACCGGGCCGCGGTCCTCACGGCCCTGACGAGTCACGCACTGACTGGGGAGCAGACCGGCGCATGGAGCTGACCAGCGAGCAACGGGCGTTGCGCGACGCGGTACGGGACGTGCTGCGGCGGAACCCGCCCGCGCTCACCGCTGCCGACGCCGGCGCTGGCGCCGACTCCGGCGGCGACCAGGCTGGCCTGTGGCAGCTGCTCTGCGACATCGGAGTGGCCGGCCTGGCCGTGCCCGAGCGCTTCGGCGGAGCCGGCGCGGGGCCCGTCGAGGTGAGCGTCGTCGCCGAGGAACTAGGCCGGGCGCTGGCGCCCGCTCCCCTGCTCGGGTCGGCCGTGCTCACCACACAGGCGATCCTGGCCTCCGGTGACAAGGACGCCTGCGAGCGGCTGCTTCCGCAGCTAGCCGACGGGAGCGCGATCGGCGCGCTGGCCTGGACGGGTCATGCGGGCGGCTGGGATCCCGATGTGGCTGCCTGCCATGCGGTCGCCCGCACCGGCGGCGGCTGGACGCTGACCGGCGCGGCACACTACGTCCTCGACGGCGACCGGGCCAGCATGCTCATCGCGGCAGCCGGGATGCCCGACGGCAGCGTCGGCCTGTTCGAGGTTGATCTGGCGCAGCCCGGAGTCGACCGGCAGGCGTGTACTGCGATGGACCAGACCAGGCGGCTGGCCGTCGTCCGGCTGGCGGCAGCCGCTGAGCACCCGCTCGGGCCCCCGGACGGCCCCAGCCTCGGAAGTACCGCCCTGGCCAGGGCCAGGGACCTCGGCTGTATCGCCCTCAGCGCCGAACAGGCCGGCGCCGCCGCCCGGGCGCTGGAGCTCACCGTCGCCTACACCGGCACCAGAGTCCAGTTCGGCCGCTCGATCGCCAGCTTCCAGGCGATCCAGCACCGGCTGGCGAGCCTGCACGCTCTGGTCGAATCGGCCAGGGCCATGGCCTACCGGGCCGCCGAGATCGCGGCGACCGCGGCGGCCGAGGTCGCCGCGCAGGCCGGAATCGCGTCCGGCCACGAGGCGAACTCGGCCGCCGGCGAGCTGCCCCTGCTGGCGGCCGCCGCGAAAGCGTACTGCTCGGAGGCGCTCGCGGCGGTGGCCGCCGAGATGATCCAGCTGCACGGCGCGATCGGGGTCACCTGGGAGCACGACGCGCACCGCTACTTCAAGCGCGCGCACAGCTCCGGTCAGCTCTTCGGAGCTCCGTCCGCCCACCTGGCCCGGATTGCCAGCGCCGTCATCGATCGCTAGCTCCGAGCCGGCGTCCCGCTCCGCGACCAGCCGATCCATATCGACATTCACCTGATCCCACTTGGCGTGATTGTCAGTGCCTGGTGCTGTGATGGGCTGCGCCCGCCACCTCATCCTCGCGACCGCGACCGCGGCCGTGAGGAACGCTCTGGAGACACTGATGACCACCGTGTTCAAAGACGAATTCATCGACCGCATCAAAGCCGAAGGTCACGCCGAAGGCAGAGCCGAAGGCGCAGCCGACCTGGTCCTGCGCATCCTGGCCGCCCGCGGCTTCACGACCCCCAGCCGCGTACGCGACCGCGTGCGATCCTGCGACGACCTCAGCCAGCTCGAAACCTGGGGCATCAGGGCAGTTACCGCCACCACACTCGACGAAATCTTCCGCGACTGACGACAATCCCTTAACGCCGCCTTTCCGCGCGCCTTCTGACCCGGCTAGCTGACTCAGGGTTCAGGAGCCATGCCACCGGGCGTACGCGTTGGCCAGCAGGGGCGCTCTCCGCGCCAGCGCACTTACATCCAGTCGGCGTGCCGGGGCCAGGCCAGCAGGGTCTCCACGACCTCGGGCGGCCCCGCCGATTCGGCCGGGGCAGCGTAGCGCCCGCGGTAGAAGAGCAGCGGCCGCTGGGCACCGCACTCCCCCAGCTCACGGACCCGGCCGATCACGATGTGGTGATCGCCGCCCGGATGAACGGCATCGACCTCACAGCCAGCCCAGGTCAGCACGCCGTCCAGGACCGGCGACCCGGCACCGTCAGGTGACCAGCCGACGCCGTCGAACTTGCCGGCGCCGCTCCGGCCGAACCTGCTGGCCAGCTCATGCTGGTCCTCGCTCAGGATGTTGACGGCGAACGACTTCGCCCGCGCGATCCGCTTCCAGGTGGACGACGTGAGCGCCGGACAGAAGACCACCAGTGGCGGCTCAAGCGACAGCGCGGCGAAAGCCTGGCAGGAGAAACCGACAGGCTCACCATCGTCAACGGCGGTGAGCACGGTGATTCCGGTTGCGAAGTGCCCGAGCACCTGGCGGAACTTCTGCGGCTCCGGCGGGTAGCTCACCGGTCCGGCACCGGATCCCACGGTCACGGCACGCGCCCTTCCGGCTCCGTTCAACCCCGGCAGCTCATTCCCGGTCACTTTCTCAGATATGCCCTCGGCTCCCGTTGGTCAGGCCAGCCTAATGTGCCGCTCCGGCCGCGAATACATGACCCCACTGGCTGATCGCCGTGGTCTGCCTGCTCACCCACGTGGCGTCGTCGACCAGCAGGCCGTCGGTGCCGTACTCGATGTCGAATCCGCCTGGGGTCCGCAGGTAGAAGGAGACCATCTCGTCGTTGGCGTGGCGGCCGAGCGTCGCGCTGACCGCGCCGCCGCGTTTTTCGCACCTGTCCATCGCACGGCCGACGTCGTCGAGCGTCGCGACCTCGACCATGACGTGGATGCAGCCGCTCGGGCTGCTCATCGGCGCGAGCGCGAGGCTATGGTGCCGGGAGTTGACTCCGAGGAAGCGCATGCTGGCCGTGGTACCCGCGGGCCGGCCGAACAGCTCGCCCGGCATCGACATGGTGTCGCGCAGCCGGAAGCCGAGCACGCCGGCGTAGAAGGCCATCGCGGCATCGTCGTCGGCAGCCGGGATCACGACATGACCCAGCCCCATCTCGCCCGTCACGAATGCGATGCCGTACGGGCAGAACGCGGGCCTGCTGTCGAGCGAGGCACCCCAGAACGCCTCCAGGACGTGACCCGACGGGTCCTCGAATCGCAGCAGCCCGGCGACTCGGCGGGCCGCTGCGTCCTCGGGCGTTCCGGCCTTCGCAGCCACACCAGCCTGGTCCAGCCGCCGGCCAAGGGCAGCCAGGTCAGCCTCGGTGGCGACCTCCCAGCCGGAGGCCAGCAGCCGGTCGGTGTCCCCGGGCACGATCACGAACCGGGCAGGGAAGTCGTCCATCCGCAGGTACACCGCGCCCGGTTCCGGCCCGCGGCCCTCCGACATGCCGAGCAGCTTCGTGCCGAATTCCCGCCAGGCGCCGGGATCGGTCGCCTCGATCCGCAGGTAGCCAAGTGACCGGATCTCGCTCATGACTTGCCGCCTCCCAGGAAGTCGAGCACCAGGCGGTTGAACTCGTCGAACTTCTCCAGCTGCGCCCAGTGCCCGCAGCCGCTGAAGACATGCAGCTGGACCTTGCGGATCTGCTTCAGCGCGACGAGAGCGCCGTCCAGCGGGTTGACCCGGTCCTCCCGGCCCCAGATCAGCAGTACCTCGTTGCGGAGCCGGTGCACCTCGCGCCAGAGCATGCCGTCCTCCGCGGTCGCCGGGTCGTAGAACGACATCCCCAGCGACATCATCGCAGCGAGGGCCTCCGGAGTGCTCGCGTGGGCGTACCGCTCCTCGACCAGCTCGTCGGTGATCATCTTCGGGTTGAACACCAGCGTGCGCAGGAAGGCGGCGAGCTTCTCGCGGCTCGGTCCCGGCGGCGCGCCGAATTCCTGCAGCCGCTTCACGCCCTCGGTCGGGTCCGGGGCAAAGACGTTGACGCTGAGCCCGCCGGGTCCCATCAGGGCCAGCCTGCCGGCCCGGTCCGGGTAGCTCAGCGCGAACCTGACCGCCGTGCCGCCGCCGAGTGAGTTGCCGACCAGGTGCACCCTCTCGATCTCTAGCTGGTCGAGCAGGCTGGCCAGCGCCCTGGCGGAGAAGGTGAAGTAATTGCCCTCCACCGGCGGCGCGGCCGACTGCCCGAACCCCGGCTGATCCGGCATCAGGGTGCGGAACCGCTCGGCGAAGACCGGCAGGTTGCGCCCGAAGTTCGACCAGGCCGACGCGCCTGGCCCGCCCCCGTGCAGCAGCACGACCGGCAGCCCGCCAGCGTCATCGCCGTCGGCGGGCCCCGCCTCGTGGTAGTGCAGCCGCATTATCGCCGTATCAGCGAACCTGCTGGTCTGCTCGATGTCGACCTCCGGTGCCGTCATCATGCCCCTTCCTCAGAGCATCGCGTCGACGGCAGGCGGCAAGCCGAACTCACCGCGGCCGAATGCCACCAGCGCGCGCTCGCGGTCGTTGATCGCATGCACCCGGCCCGCGTGGGCGTCCCGCCAGAACCGCTGGATCGGCGTGCCCGTCTTGAGCGCCCGGCCGCCGGAGTTCTCGAACAGCAGGTCCACTGCGCTGATCGCCTGGCCGGTGCCGCGGACCTGGTCCCGCCTGATCCGCAGCCGCAGCGGCATCGGGATCGGCTCGCCGGCCCTGGCGTGTCCCATCAGCTCGCTCATGTTCCGATCGAGCGCCTGCCAGGCGTTGTCGATCTCCCCGGCGGCCTCGGCGATCCTGGCCTGCACGAACGGGTCCTCGCTGACCTTCTGGCCCGCGTACGCGGCGCTGATCCGGGTGCGCTGATAGGCCACGTGCGCCTCGTAGGCCCCGGTCGCCATTCCGATGATCGGCGTCGTGATCGCGTAAGAGAAGATCGAGCCGAACGGTATCCGGTACAGCGGCGCGTCGTTGACCGCCTGGCCCGGGCACTCGCACTTGGTGACGTCGGCAAAGCTCAGCGACCGGTGCTCGGGGACGAAAACGTCCCGCACGACGATGTCGTTGCTGCCGGTGCCGCGCAGGCCGACGGTGTCCCACACGTCGTCGATCTCGTAGTCCCTGGCCGGCAGCAGAAACGTGCGGAAGTCGACCGGGCTGCCGCTCGCGTCGGTCACGATCCCGCCAAGGAGCACCCAGCCTGCGTGGTTGCAGCCCGAGGAGAAGCTCCACCGCCCGGTCAGGATGTGCCCGCCCTCGGTGAGCTGCGCCCGTCCGGTCGGGGCATAGGACGAGGACATCCGGGTGGTCGAGTCGGCTCCCCAGACCTCCTCCTGAGCCGCCTGCGGGAAGAGCGCGAGCTGCCAGGCATGCACGCCCAGGACGGAGGCGACCCAGCCGGTCGACCCGCACACGCCGGCGATCATCCGCACCGCGGTGTAGAAGGTGACCGGATCGGCCTCAAGGCCGCCATGGCTGGCCGGCTGCAGCAGACGGAAGAAACCAGCCTCCTCCAGTGCCTTGACCGACTCGGCGGGGACCACCCGCGCGTCCTCGGTTTCCTGCGCACGCTCCCGCAGCGCGGGAAGCAGTTCGCCGACCGCGGCGACGACCGACTGCCCGACCTTCTCGCCCACAGGCTGCTCCTCACCTTGCCACGGCTGGCTGACCGCCAGCCCGCACGCCATCCTCGCCTGCCAGCAGACACGTCATTCCTGCCAGCATGGCGGGTGCCAGCTACGTGCCCTAGACTAGAACATGTTCTAGTCTAGGGCTATCACCCAGGGGAGGGCCCATGAACGACCGGGACGGGGTTCGCACCATCGATGCGGGCACCCTGCCGGACCGGTATGCGCGCGGCTGGCACTGCCTCGGCCTCGCCGACAGGTTCCGTACCGGCGGTCCGCACGCGGTACAGGCGTTCGGCACCAAGCTGGTCGTCTTCGCCGACTCGTCCGGCAAGCTGAACGTCCTCGACGCGTTCTGCCGGCACATGGGCGGAGACCTGACCATGGGCACCATCAAGGGCGACCAGGTGGCATGCCCGTTCCACGACTGGCGCTGGGGCGGCGACGGAAAGTGCGCGCACATCCCCTACGCCAGGCGGGTACCGCCTGCGGCGCGGACCAGGTCCTGGCTGACCCTGGAGCAGAACAGGCAGCTCTTCGTCTGGAACGACCCGCAGGGCAATCCGCCTCCCGCCGAGGTCACCATTCCCCGGATCGAGGGAGCTTTCTCGCCCGAGTGGTCGAACTGGACCTGGGACTCCCTCCTCGTTCCTAACGCCAACTGCCGCGAGATCATCGACAACGTCGTGGACATGGCGCACTTCTTCTACATCCATTTCGCGTTCCCGACCTTCTTCAAGAACGTCTTCGAGGGTCACGTCGCCGCGCAGTACCTGAACACGAGATCGCGGCCGGATGTCAGCACCGGCTCGAACTACGCCGAGGGCGTGGAGACGACGCTGCGGTCCGAGGCGGCCTACTATGGCCCCTCTTACATGATTGACTACCTGTGGCACGACTACCACGGCATGACGATGGAGAGCGTGCTGATCAACTGCCACTACCCGGTGACACCCAACTCGTTCTTGCTCCAGTGGGGTGCGATCGTGAAGAAGCCGGCGGGCCTGTCCGATGTCCAGGGCGACAAGATCGCGGCCAAGTTCGCCGAGTTCGTCGGGCTGGGCTTCCTCCAGGACGTGGAGATCTGGAAGCACAAGGCCAAGGTAGACAACCCGCTGCTGTGCGCGGAGGACGGCCCGGTCTACCAGCTGCGGCGCTGGTACGACCAGTTCTACACCGACGTGCAGGACATCACTCCCGACATGGTCGAACGGCACGAGTACGAGATCGACACCACTCGCGCCGTCCAGTCCTGGGAGGCCGAGGTCGCCGCCAACCTGGCCGCGCAGGGCGAGCAGGCCCGCTGACCATGGACGGCGAGCGGCCCAGCGGCCGGACCGCTGGTGGCGTCATGGCCACGGGAGCGGCCCGGGGACGTGGTGCCGAGGCGCTGGACGAGCGGCCCTGGCTGTACGCCGGGGTGACGTGCGAGCGGTGCGGAGCCGTGGTCGAGGTGGCCAAGTTCAGCCCGCAGCACACGAGCATCCAGTGGACCGCCGACGCCGTGCTCCGGTGCGCGGAGTTCGCCGCCGCGCGAGCCGCCGGCCGCCCGTCCGCGCTCGTCGCTACCTGCGCGAGCCTGCGCGCCAGCATCGAGGACGCGGTGACCGTCGGCCGCGTGGAAGTACTGCCGCCTTGACCGGACGAGCCTTCTTCCAGGTGCCGGTCGCCGAGGTCATCAGGGAGACCGACCAGGCCTGCTCGCTCGTCCTGGACGTCCCG
>DASWAA010000319.1:0-5892 GCA_036391385.1 Streptosporangiaceae bacterium | reverse complement strand
GAAAATGGCCGAGCAGCGAGGTGAAGATCACCAGGAACATGAGCGGGAACGCGAAGGTGAAAAAGGCCGAGGCGGGATTCCGCCAGAACGTCTTGTTGACGTACCCGAGCTGGCGGACTGTCAGGCCGGCGGTACTCACGTGCCGCTCCCGGTGAGCGCGAGGTAGACGTCTTCCAGACTCGGCCTGATGATCTCGATGTTCTCCAGCCTGATGCCCTGCTCGATCGCCCAGCCGGTCAGCCGGTGCAGGGCCATGGTGAGATCGTCGGGCACGAGGTCAACGACACCGTCAGGTCCCTGCTGGCTGGCCAGGTCGGCCGGCCCGGCCGGAGCTCCCGCCGGAAGCGCGGCCGGGAGGCGGTAGCGGATCCTGGCTCGCGCCAGATCTCGCTGCCCGAGGGTGCCCGGAGGGCCTTCCGCGACGATCCGCCCGCGCGCCATGACCGCCACCCGGTCGGCCAGGTACTGTGCCTCGTCCATGTAGTGGGTGGTGAGCAGCACGGTCTTGCCGAGCGCGGCCAGGTCCTTGACCACCTGCCAGGCCTCGCGCCTGGCCTCGGGGTCGAATCCGGTTGTCGGCTCGTCGAGGAAGAGCAGGTCCGGGTTGCCGGCCAGGGCGATCGCCACGTCCAGCCGGCGCTGCTGCCCGCCGGACAGCTTGCTGACCCTCGCGTGCCGCTTCTCGGTAAGTCCGACCAGGTCGATCACCTCGCCGACCGGCCGCCTGCCCGGATAGTAGCCGGAGTACATCGTGATGGTCTCGGTGACCGTCAGGTAGCTGTCCACTCCAGTGGACTGCAGCACGATGCCGATCCGGGGCTTGATCTGCTGGCGGTCCCTGGCCGGGTCGTAGCCGAGAACGCTCACGATGCCTTCGTCCCTGGAACGGTAGCCCTCCAGGATCTCCACGATCGTCGTCTTTCCGGCGCCGTTCGGTCCGAGCAGCGCGAAGATCTCGCCGTGCCGGACGGTCAGGTCGACACCATCCACCGCCTGGACGTCGCGGTAGGCCTTCCTCAGGCCGCGCACCTCGATCGCGGCACCGGCCTGGCTCGCCGCTTGCCCTGCTCCTGCTGGCTCCATCGACACTGTCCTTCCCGCTTTGCTTGCCGGGCAGCCGGCAGCGAATGTGGCGGGCATGACTACATCCGGAATATCTGGCGCGGGTCTAAGCGTGCGATTCTGACTTCAGGTGCTGGTCGAAGAACTCGACGACCCGCCGCCGCGCGTCGGCCGCCGACGGCGCGTGATAGCCGTCCATGCCCAGCAGTGGCCCCGTCACGGCGGTGAACGCGGCCATGAACCTGGGGAGCGCGGCGTCCGGGCCCTGCGCCCCGCTGAGCGTGGCCAGCGTTCCCGGATGGTCGTTGAGGAACGAGTGCCCCGCGCCCGGGTATTCCCTGACGTCGTGATCGACCCCTGCCGCCGTCAGCGCGGCGTCGAGCTTGGCTGCCGCTCCGCGCAGCGTCTTGTCACGCGCGCCGTAACTGCCCACGACCGGACAGGAGTTCTGGAAGAAGGCCTGCGCGTCCCTGGGCAGCATGCCGTAGTTGGCGCTAGCCGCGTCGAACCCGTGACCAGGCGCGAGCAGCAGCGCGAAGCCGCCGCCCATGCAGTACCCGATCACGCCGATGCGCCCGGTGCAGTCGGCCTGAGCGGCGAGCCACGACCGGCAGGCCTCCGCGTCGTCGAAGACCTGGCCGTGGCCGGCCGCCAGGGCGCGGAAGGTCGAGACGAGACAGGCGGCCTTGCGGCCGATCGAGTACAGGTCGGGTGCCAGCGCGAGGTAGCCGGCTCCGGCCAGCCAGTCGGCCTGCGCCCGCAGGTCGGGCGTCATGCCGATCGCGTCGTGCAGGACCAGGACGCCGGGCCACGGGCCGTCGCCTGACGGCCGCGCCGCGTAGCAGCTCAGCTCACCGCGCTGGACCGCGATCCGAACGTCCGCCATGGTGCCTCCCGCGCTAGCTGGCTCCGCCCGCCTCTGGCCCATGATCGCAAGTAATCGGCTGCTTGTCCCGGTAGCCGCGCAGGACCTCGGCGCGGACGTCGTCTGGCAGTGGCTTGACCGCCTCCCGCACGGTCACTCCCGAGGCTCGGTGCACGCGCGGGCCCAGCCACGCAGCGACCAGGCCGGGACGCCGCTTCGCCGTCTCGCGCAGCACCCAGCCGATTGCCTTGCGGACGAAGAACTCCCTCTCCTCCAGCATCGTATCGGCGTACCGCGCGAATCGGTCGAAGTCACCGCCGCCCCGGCTGATCGGCTTCATCAGCGCGAGCAGCGCCGAGCGGCGGAGCCAGAAATCGTCGTCGCGCGCCCAGCGGTCCAGCGTGACTGCTAGCTCCGGGTAGCGCTCGACAAGGTCCCCGGCGACGTGCACGGCGAGCCCGTCCACCAGAGCCCAGGTTCGCGAGTTCCGCAGCAGGCGCTCCACCAGCGCGGCGTCGGCCGGCCGCAGCAGCGCGGTGCCACGCTCGAGCAGCAGCACGGCCGACTGCCTGCATTCATACAGCGGACTCTCCCATAGTGCGCTGGCCAGGCCGGTCAGCTCCGCCGCCGTCAGCGCGGGCTGGGCCGTGCACCAGGCAGCGACCACCGAGCGCAGCACGGGCATTGGCACGCCGGCGAATACCAGATCACTCTTGAGATACGCCTTCTCCCTGGCGGCCCGCTCGGGCGAGCCAAGCTCGCGCAGCCGGTGTTCCCAGTCGGCTGCCTGCGCGTCGGCGTCGGCCGGGGCGGGCACCATGGAGCCGACCCTATGGCAGTCTGAGGCTGGGCGAACTCAAGACCACCGGCGCTGACGAGGGAGGCTGGCATGCTGCTCGGCGAACTGATCCGGCGTCCGGTCGTCGTCGCCCCCATGGCGGGAGGTCCTTCGACGACCGGGCTCGTCGTCGCCGCGGCTCAGGCTGGCGCCCTGGGCTTCGTCGCGGCCGGCTACCAGAGCGCGCCGGCCATGCGCGCTCAGATCCAGGCCGTGCTGGCCGCGACGACGGAGCCGTTCGGCGTCAACGTTTTCGTCCCCGGCTCTGCGGCGGCCGACCGGGAGGAGCTGAACCGCTACGTGTCAGGGCTGGGTCCCGACGCGGCGGACCTCGGTGCCGAGCCAGGAGAGCCGGCCTGGGACGACGACAACTGGCCAGCCAAGATCGCCGACCTGATCGCCGCGCCCGTGCCGGTCGTGAGCTTCACGTTCGGCTGCCCCGGAGCCGACGTCGTGGCGTCGCTGCGGGCGGCGGGCAGCAGCGTATGGGTGACCGTCACCGATCTGGCCGAGGCCGCCATGGCCGTAGCGGCCGGAGCTGACTGCCTGTGCGTCCAGGGCACCGAGGCGGGCGCGCACCGGGGAACCTTCGCGAACACGGCCGGAAGCTATCCGAACACGACCGCCCTGCTCGAGCTTGTCTCGGCGGTCAGCGGGCTGACCGAGCTCCCAGTCGTAGCGGCCGGCGGGATCATGGACAGGGACGGCACGGCCGCCGCGCTCGCGGCCGGCGCGACGGCGGTGCAGTGCGGCACCGCGTTCCTGCGCTGCCCGGAGAGCGGAGCGCACCCGGCGCACAAGGACGCTCTCGCCGATCCGCGATTCACAGCGACCGCGGTGACGCGTGCCTTCAGCGGCCGGCCAGCCCGCGGCCTGGTCAACAGCTTCATGCTCGACCACGCCGGGGCACCGGCCGCCTACCCGGAGATCAACAACGCCACCCGGCCGCTGCGCGCCGCCGCCGCACGGGCCGGCGACGTGGACCGGATGAGCCTGTGGGCAGGCGAGGGCTTCCGGTCCGCGACGACCCGCCCGGCCGCCGAAGTAGTCGACCTGCTCTCCCCGCCTTCCCGGCAGCGTGACGCAGCGGCCGTCCCGCCACCGCGCGATGGCGGGACTCCATGATCACGTGGATTTATCGGTCGCTGACGTCGAGAGATCCACGTGATCATGGCGTGCACCGGGGCCGACGACAGTCGTCCCGCGATCCTCGTTATTTAACTAACTATGATTAGTGATACAGTGCTGACATGGGGCACGAGACGCGAGATTGGCAGGCCGGCCAGGAGCCTGAGCAGGAGGCCGGCCGGGGGTTCGCGGCCATCGCCGGGCTCGACGACCCGGTTCGGCGCAGCCTGTACGACTACGTCTGCGGGCAGGCCGGGCCGGTCGGGCGGGACGAGGCGGCGGAAGCGGCAGGCATCGGCCGCCCGCTGGCGGCGTACCACCTGGACAAGCTGGCCGACCTCGGTCTGCTGACCGCGGGCTACCGGCGGCCAGCCGGACGGGGAGGTCCGGGCGCGGGCCGGCCGGCGAAGGTCTACGCCCGCTCGGACCGTGAGTTCTCGGTCACCGTGCCGCAGCGGGAGTACGAACTCGCCGCCACGCTGATGGCGCAGGCGGTCGAGTCGGACCCGACCGGGACGGCGCTGTCCGCGCTGCGGCGCGCAGCCGGAGAGTTCGGCGCCAGCCTCGCGCCGATCCAGGCGGGACCTGGCCCTGCGAGACCTGGCCCTGCGAGACCTGGCCCTGGGGAAGCTGGCCCTGGAGGAGCTGGCACGATCGGCGCGGATGGCGAGACGCCGTGCCAGGCGCTGATCGCGCTGCTTACCGAGCACGGCTTCGAGCCCTGGACGGACGCCGATGGGACCATCAGGCTGCGGAACTGCCCGTTCCACCACCTTGCCGCACGGCATCGCGACGTCGTCTGCGGCATGAACCTCGCCCTGCTCACCGGACTCGCTGGTCGGCTCGACCCCGACACGCTGCACGCCGACCTTGATCCCGGCCCCGACCGCTGCTGCGTCGCGATCGGCGTCTCCCAGGCCGGCGCACACCCTTCCAGCCCTCCTGCCAACCCTCGCCATCGGGAGCACGATGACTACCGAACTGACTCTTGACTCACCTGACCTGGCAGCCGTCCGGCCCGATCTCGTCGGCGGTGACCCGTGGGTGACGAGCGAGCCGCGAATCGTCGACCTCGATGCCGCGCGTAATGCCGCTGCGGACTTCCTCGCCGCGCTCGGGATCGAGCTCGACGGCGACGGGCTCGGCGAGACGCCTGCCAGGATGGCGGCCGCCTACGCCGAGCTCTTCGAGCCGAGGCCGCTGCGGCTGACCACTTTCCCGAATGCCGAGGGATACGACGAGCTCGTCATTGCTCGCGGCATTCCCTTCCGCACTGTGTGCGAGCACCATCTGCTGCCGTTCTCTGGCGTAGCGCACGTTGGATACCTGCCCGGCGAGCGTATTCTCGGCTTGTCCAAACTGGCCCGTCTCGTCGAGCATTTCGCCGCCCGGCCGCAGACCCAGGAACGGCTGACCAAGCAGATCGCCGATTGCCTGTCCGAGCGCCTCAGCCCGCGCGGCGTGGGAGTGGTGCTCGAGGCCGAGCACAGCTGCATGACACTGCGCGGTGTGCGGGCTATCGGCGCGATGACGCTGACCTCGGCCCTGCTGGGCAGCATCCGCGCCGACGAGCGGTCGCGAGCGGAGTTCTTCGCCCTGGCTGGAGTGCACGTCGAGAGAAGGAGCTGAGAATGACCACTGGCACGAACCCAGACAGCGGCTGCGTCATCGTCGGGGCGAGCCTCGCCGGGGCACGGGCAGCCGAGACCTTGCGCGGCGAGGGCTACACCGGCCCGGTCGTGCTCGTCGGTGACGAGGACGAGATTCCGTACGAGCGGCCGCCGCTATCCAAGGACTACCTGATGGGCAAGGCCGGACGGGAGAAGCTCTACGTCCACCCGCGCGAGTGGTACACCGAGAACGCCGTCGACCTGCGGCTGGGCAGCACCGTTACCGCGATCGACCCGGCCGCGCACGAGGTCACCCTGGCCGGCGGCGACCGGCTCGGCTACGCGAAGCTGCTGCTCACCACCGGATCCTCGCCGCGGCGGATCCCGGT
>DASWAA010000318.1:0-3849 GCA_036391385.1 Streptosporangiaceae bacterium | reverse complement strand
CCGTTCAAGCCGACCAGCACGCGACTGGGCTGGGCGGCGGAGACCACGCTGGACGTGGAGTGGGCACATGTCATGGCGCCAGCGGCGCGGATCGTGCTGGTCGAGACCCCGACCTCGGAGAACGAGGGCACGAGCGGGTTCCCGGAGATCGTGACCGCCGAGAAGTACGTCATCGCGCACCATCTCGGCGGCGTGATCAGCCAGAGCTTCGGCGCCACCGAGGAGACTTTCCCCGCGGGGACGCTGCGCCCGCTCCGCGGCGCGTACATCGCGGCGGCCCAGCCGGCCAACAACGTCACCGTGGTCAGTGCGTCAGGCGACAACGGCGCGACGGATCTTCTGGCGAACATGAACTGCTGCTACGCCAAGCCAGTCACGTCCTGGCCGGCCAGCGATCCCCTGGTCACCAGCGTTGGCGGCCTCGACCTTCGGCTCGACAGGTTCGGCCGCAGGACCGCACCCGACCAGGTATGGAACGACGCTGCCGGGGCTGGCGGCGGCGGCAAGTCCGTCATCTTCGGCCGGCCCGCGTATCAGAATCCGCAGGCCGCGATCGTTGGCGCGCACCGTGGAGTACCCGACATCTCGCTCAGCGCGTCCTGCGCGCATTCGGTCAGCATCTACCAGAGCTTCGACGGCTCAGGCTGGCAGGCGATCTGCGGCACCAGCGAGGCCACACCGATCTTCGCCGGCATCATCGCCCTCGCCGATCAGGTCGCCGGCCACCGGCTCGGGCCGATCAATGGCGACCTCTACAAGATGGCCGCGGCCCACGACCCCGGCATCATCGACATCACCAGGGGCAACAACACCTTTGACTCGGTGCCGGGCTGGGCAGCCGTTCCCGGTTACGACCTCAGCTCTGGCCTGGGCACCGTCAACGCGCGCTGGTTCGTGCGGGAGCTTGCGGCGCTGGCTAAGTAGCGGCAGGCCGGCTAACGGCCGGCCTGATAACTGCTAGCCCTTGTGGTAACGGGCCGGGATGATGCCCACCTCGTGGGTCAGCCTTACCCTGTCCGCCCGGTACACGTACCGCGTCATGCGGATCGGCCGGTCCTGCGAGTAGGCGGTGCGGTTGACCACCACGACCGGCGTTCCCGTCGACAGGCCGAAGTACGCGAACTCCCTGGAGCTCGGCATCCGGGCGCCGATCTCGTCGACGAAACCGACCTGGTCGTAACCGAGATCGGCGAGCAGCTTGATGCTGCCCTCCGTGATCTCGCCGGCTTGCTCAAGCGGCGTGCCCGCCGCTATGTCGAGCGGGAAGTACGACGCCATCATCATCCAGGGAACGTTGCCGATGGCGCCGTTGCGACGTCGTATCACTACTAGGTCTCCTGCCACGATCTCGAGTTTCTCCGCGACCGAGGCTGATGCCGGTGACTTCTCCACCACCTGCCTGGTCGTCTCTGGCTCGGCATCGGTGTTGCTGATCTCGGGCAGCACGGTCGAGGTGCTCTGTACCGCGGGCGCGTTGGTGACCCTGGACAGCAGCGCGGTAAAGGGCCGCGCCGGCTCGGTCACAAAGGTTCCCAGTCCCTGCCTCGTGACGACCAGGCCCTGATTTGTCAGCAGCGCCAGTGCCAGCCGCACCGTATTGCGCGAGGCGTCGAACTGCCTGACCAGGTCGGGCTCGCTCGGGAGCCGCTCGCCTGGCGGAAGCACTCCGCTGTCGATCTGGTCCCGCAATCGGTCAGCGATCTGCTGGTACTTGGCCGGAGCCATTATCGCCCTCCCTCGCATCCCGCGACTGTCACCATCTGGATAGGTAGTTCCTACCCTTGCTTATCGTTTGGAACATCCAACTGTTTGGTATGAGTTAGATGAGCCGGAACAGCCGGAACATTGGCTTGATGGTAGACGGAGAGTGGCGGCGAGTAAACCCGAAGCGCCGAGTGGGCAGCGGGAAACTCGCCGGGCTCCAGCGACATCGGCCAGAAAGAAAGGGAAGGAAAGGGACATTACATGAGTATCTGGATAGTAACTGGGACGGCCATCGCGGTCGTCGCCGTCGCAGTGCCGATAATCGCCATCATGCTGGTGACTTTCGCCAGTCACAGCGAGGAGTCGGCACACACCCTGAGCGGCCAGGCGCCCGGCCGACCCGAGCGGATGGCGCGGCGACTGCTCGGCTACCACACCGAGCGGCCCGCTCACCCCGAAGGCGAAGTACGCTTCGCTCATGCGCGTCGCCCTCTGCCAGATCCCGGCCAGCACGCAGCCAGCCGTCAATCTCAGCCGGGTCCAGTCCGCACTGACCAGCGCCAGAGAGCAGGGGTCTGACCTTGCCGTCTTCCCGGAGGGGACGCAGGCACGGTTCTCGACTGACCTCCGGACCGTGGCAGAGCCGCTCGACGGCCCCTTCTGCTCGGGGCTGTCGGAGGCGGCCAGGAGCAGCCGGGTCGCCCTCGTGGCGGGTGTCTTCGAGACAGCTCCGGATGACCGGGTATTCAATACCACTGTCGCCTTCGACGCCGCAGGCCGCCTGACGGCCGCGTACCGAAAGATTCACTTGTTCGACGCACTTGGCCAGCGCGAATCAGAGACGGTCGCGCCAGGCTCAGAGGTGGTCGTCGCGGAGCTAGCCGGACTCAAGGTCGGCTTCCTGACCTGCTACGACGTTCGCTTCCCCGAGCTCGCACGGGAACTCGCCATTCGCGGCGCCGACCTGATCGTGATCCCTTCAGCCTGGGCTGCCGGGCTGTTCAAGGAAGAGCACTGGGTCACCCTGGTCCGGGCACGCGCAATCGAGAACACGATCTGGGTCGCTGCGGCCGGTCAGGTTCCTGACCCGCACGAGCCAGCCACCGTGGCACCGACCGGTGTCGGCCGCAGCCTGCTGGTCGACCCGATGGGGACCGTGCGGCTCGATCTCGGCTCAGCACCCGCTGTTGCGGCTGGCGAGGTCGACACAGACATGACGGCAAGGGTCAGGGCGGTACTGCCCTGCCTGGCGAACCGCCGCCCCGACGTCTTCGCCGTCCGCGCCTGAGGGCTGCCCGGCTACTCCTGCTCCGCAGCCCCCGGCACGACCACGGATGAGGTGACTGGCACCTCGACCGGCGCAGCCACGGCCCGGTGCCTGCGCCACACCCAGGCCGCCCCGATCCCGGCGGCGAGGATGGCAAGCGCCACCGCGAGGCCCGCGCCGACGGTGTGCTCGACCGCGACGTAAGCCGAGCCGGCCAGATAGCCGAGCAGGCTGTAGCCCGTGCCCCAGACCACACCGCCGATCAGGTTGTGCAGCGCGAACACCCGGTACGGCATCTCGGCCGCGCCGGCCGCGGCCGGCATGAGCGCCCGGACGATGGCCACGAAGCGACCGCCAAGGACCGCTACGCCGCCCCGGTCACGGAGGGCGATCCTGGCCCGGTCAAGCGGGCCGGAAACCCGGCGGAGCACTCTGGCCGTGAAAAACCGCTCGCCCATGCGCTTGCCGATCTCATAGCCAACCAGCGGTCCCGTGACCGCGGTGATCACCACCACCCCGATCAGGACGGGAAGCGAGAGGTGGCCGTGGCTGGCGAGGACGCCGCCGAAGACCACGGCGGCCTCCCCGGGAAGCACGAAGCCCAGGAAGATCGCGGTCTCGCCGAAGACCAGGGCCGCGATCAGGCCGATGGCGACCCAGCCGTTCAGGTGGCTCAGTGCGCCGGTCAGGTCACTGACGATGCTGGCCAGCGCCCTCACCTCCGTCGTGATGTGCTGTCGGGATCCGGGCCTTGCTGCCCGATCCGCTCACTGGCTGTGATCTAGTTGGACATAATGCGTCCTAGCACCCGGACTCGGGGAGGAGGCACCAGTGCCAGCGATGTCCCAGCCGTCGTCCTCAGCCGGGCACGGCCGGTC
>DASWAA010000317.1:0-3112 GCA_036391385.1 Streptosporangiaceae bacterium | reverse complement strand
CGATCCCGGCACCTGCGGGATCTGCGCGGCCTCGTCCGGCGGCAGTTCGTAGAGGTCCTTGTCCACCGGCTCCGGCGGCTCGACCTTGTTCCTGATGCCGTCAAGACCAGCCATCAGCATCGCGGCGAACGCGATGTACGGATTGCTGGACGGGTCGGGCACCCGGAACTCGATCCGCTTGGCCTTCGGGCTCGAGCCGGTGATCGGGATCCGGACGCAGGCGGACCTGTTCCGCTGCGAGTAGACCAGGTTGACCGGCGCCTCGAAGCCCGGCACCAGGCGGTGGTAGGAGTTCGCCGTCGGGTTGGTGAAGGCGAGCAGCGACGGGGCGTGCTTGAGCAGGCCGCCGATGTAGTGCCTGGCGGTGTCGGACAGGCCCGCGTAGCCGACCTCGTCGTAGAAGAGCGGCTCGCCGTCCTTCCACAGGCTCTGGTGGCAGTGCATGCCGGATCCGTTGTCGCCGAAGAGCGGCTTCGGCATGAAGGTGACGGCCTTGCCCGCGGCGCGCGCCACGTTCTTGATCACGTACTTGAACAGCATCAGGTTGTCGGCCATGTGCAGCAGGTTGCTGAACCTGATGTTGATCTCGGACTGGCCGCCGGTGCCCACCTCGTGGTGCTGCATCTCGACGGTGATGCCGCACTTCATCAGCGTCGAGGCCATCTCCGCACGAAGGTCGGCGTAGTGGTCCATCGGCGGCACCGGGAAGTAGCCGCCCTTGTACCGGGGCTTGTAGGCCAGGTTGCCGCCCGGCTCCTCACGGCCGGTGTTCCAGGCGCCGGCCACCGAGTCGATGTAGTAGAACCCGGCGTTCGGCGAGGTCTGGAACCTTGCCGAGTCGAAGATGTAGAACTCAGCCTCTGGCCCGAAGAAAGCGGTGTCGGCGATGCCGCTCCCGCGCAGGTACTCCTCGGCCTTCTTGGCGATGTTGCGCGGGTCGCGGCTGTAGGCCTCGCCAGTCAGCGGGTCGTGCACGAAGAAGTTGATGTTGAGCGTCTTGTGCGTGCGGAACGGGTCGGCCACTGCCGTGGTCGGGTCAGGCAGCAGGAGCATGTCGGACTCGTGGATCTCCTGGAACCCGCGGATCGACGAACCGTCGAACATCAGCCCGTCGGTGAAGACTCGCTCTTCGAAAGCGCCGGCGGGAACAGTGAAGTGCTGCATCGTCCCTGGCAGGTCGCAGAACCTGACGTCGACGAACTCGACTTTCTCGTCCGCGATGTAACGAAGTACCTCATCACCGCTTGTGAACATCAATTCTCCCCTTTTAGGCTCACAGGCCTTGCCATGGGACGCCCGGACCGGCCCGGCTCGCCGCCATCAGGCCCGGTCCATCCGGCGGCCATGGCCGGCCCGATGCATCGCCAAGACGGTAGCGGTCTGCCGTTTCCTGTCCGTGTCCCCGATGTTTCAGCCGCGTTACAGGACCGGCTGTAACGCCCCCGTGCTGCCGGATCTCCGGCTTGTCATGCCGAACCCGGTTCTGCCCTGCGCTGCCGCCTGGATAATGTGATGACGTGACTGATCAGGACCAGGCCGCGTCGCTGCGGGCGACCCAGGCGAGCACCACAGATAACCCAGGCTACCCCGGCGCTGACCTCGGACTTCCCGAGGCTGGCCGGGGCTCGATCGCCGGCATGGGCCGGCGGATCGGTGCCCTGCTCATCGACTGGCTGCTCTGCACCTTCATTGTGGTGGCACTGATCAGGCCCGGGCAGGCAGGCGTGGAGTACTGGACGCTGGCGATCTTCGCCATCGAGGACCTGGTGCTCACCGCACTGACCGGGCTGACCGTCGGCAAGCGGATCATGGGAATCAGGGTCGTCAGGCTCGACGGCCGCATGGTGGGCGCCTGGGGGCTCGTGCGGACCGGGCTGCTGCTCGCCGCGGTGCCGCCGCTGATCGTCGACCGCAACCTGCGCGGTCTGCACGACCGCGCGGCCAACACCGCCGTCGTCAGGCTCTAGCGCTTCTAGCGCACCTTCGGCCGGGGCGGCTTGGGCATCCTGGAGGTCCGCGGAACCGGACCGCGCGGCGCCTGCAGTGACGGCGGCAGCGCCTTCAGCCGGCGGTTCAGCTCCGATACGGCGGCGGGCTTGAGCGTGCGCGGCATCCGCATCAGGGTTCGCTGCAGGTCCCGGACCGGAATCTGGCCCTTCTGATCACCAACCTGCACCTCGGTGATCGGCACGTCGTACTTGATCCGGGACATCCGCCTCTTCTCGGCCGCCATCAGGCTGGCCAGTCCGGTCGGCGAGCCCTCGCCGATCAGGATGATCCCCGGGCGGCCGACGACCCGGTGCACGATGTCCATGCTGCGGTTGCCGGCGATGGCCGGGGTCACGGTCCAGTTACCGCGCATCGTCTGCACCACGGCAGCCGCGGCGCCCGGCTGCCCGGCGATCGCGGCGTACTGAGCCGACTGCGCGTACCGGCCGAAGAGGATCATCGACACCAGCACGCCGAGCAGTACGCCAAGCGGGATCAGCAGCGGGGCCAGCCCGGTCAGCAGGCCGACGACCACGAGCACGGCGAGCACGGCGACGCCGCTGCCGATCACGATCGGCAGCGCCCTGGGATCAGACTTGCGGATGATCCCCGCGACCATGAGGATCTGCCTGATCCTGCCCATCGACGCTGGATCAGCGGCCGCGTCCTTCGCCGCCTTCTTCGGTTCCTGCGCGGCAGCGCCGCCGGGCTTTTTTACCATGCAGGTGAGGATACGAGCACTCGGCATCCCGCGCGAACGCGGTCAGCGGGTTAGCGCCCTGTCGGGGGCGCCGCCGCGCTGTCCTGCTGGTCAGCGAGCTGCCGCTCGGTAGCCTGCCGGTAGAGCCTGCCTGCCCGGTAGGACGAGCGGACCAGCGGGCCCGACATCACGCCAGCGAAGCCCAGGCTGAGCGCCTCGTCGCCAAGTTCGGTGAACTCATCGGGAGTGACCCAGCGATCCACCGGATGGTGCCGCGGCGACGGGCGCAGGTACTGCGTGATCGTCAGCAGGTCACAGCTGACCGAGCGAAGGTCTGCCATCGCCTTGCTGATCTCGTCGCGCTGCTCGCCCATCCCGAGAATCAGGTTCGACTTGGTCACCAGCCCGGCCTCCTTGGCCGCG
>DASWAA010000316.1:0-3071 GCA_036391385.1 Streptosporangiaceae bacterium | reverse complement strand
GAGGCGTACCCGGCCACCGTGTCGACCGCGCCCGACTGCCCGAACACGAGGCATTCACCCGCGCGCACGCTTGTCTCCAGGAATTCAGCGCGCCGCGGATCGCCGCGCTCGGCGAGCGGGTCGATCTGCAGAACGCTGCCGAGGTCGTCGGTGCCGGCCGGCCGGATCATGCCGGCGCGTGGCCGCGGCCAGCTTCCAGCAGCGGAAGCAGCAGTTCCGGCGGCCGGGCGATGATCGCGCGATCCGGCCAGATGACCACCGGCCGCTCGATCAGCTCGGGATTCCGGGTCATCGCGTCGATCAGCTCGCCGGCGGTAGCGCCCGCCAGTCCGAGCTCGGCGTACCGGGGTTCTGCCATCCGCATGAGCGCGCGCGGATCGGTCGTGCCAAGCAGGCCGAGCACTCTGACGATCTCGGCAGCGGACGGCGGATCGTCGAGATAAAGCACCCGCTCGGCGGGCACCCCGTAGTCCGCGAGCAGTTCCTCAGTGCCACGGCACTTAGAGCACCTCGGGTTGTACCAGACCACAACGCCTTTATCGGCCATGGCATCACCGTACCGTCCGCGGCCAGCCAGAATCCGGCAACGTGCTCCCTGGAGGGTGGCGTCGGCGTCAGCCGACCGGGCGCGGCATCGCGGTGCGGGCTGATGCCGCCGCGTGACGGGTTGACACCGTTGTGCGACGATCCGATCATGGGCACAGGCCGAGCGGTCACGCGGAGCGGCGAGTGAGGCCAGTCGCGCGGCCGCCGCGAGGGGGCAAGCATGTCCGATGTCGTCATATCCGAGTTGGAGTCGTCACTGCCGGCGCGTCCGGTTCCCGGTTCCGTCGAGTCAGTTGACCGCCGGCGCGTCCTGATCGGCACCGGCGTCGTGATCGTCGTTGCCCTGGCCGTGGTCTGGCTCGTTCGGTTGCTGCCGACCTCCGGTGCGGCGCCCGTCGCGCTGGCCGTCGTGCTCGGGCTGCTGGTGCTCCCGGTCATCGCATCGCCGGTCGAATGGTTCGTGCACCGTTTCGTTTATCACGAGGCGGTCATCCGGCCCTTGACGGCGATCTACATGGTCCACACGGTGCACCACTACACCTACTTCCCGACCTGGCGCTACGTCACCGCCGGTCCGGCGCGGCGGTTGTCGATCACGAACCGCGCGCCAAAGGCACTCGTCTCCCGGCTCCGGAATGCAGGCGTGCGGCTCGCGCACTTCAGCTTCTACATGGCGCTCGGCGCGGTCCTGATCTGGCTGCCAGCGTGGTTCCTGACACGTGACGTGCCGTTCCTGGTCGGAATCGTTGCCGCGTCCGTCGTCGTGTCGAACCTGTTCATCGTCGTGCACGACACCATTCACAGGCCGGGTAGTCACCGGATCGTGGAGGCGCAGCCCTGGTTCGCGTTTCTCGATCGTCATCACTACATCCACCACGTGGCGCTTGGCACGAACCTCAACTTCCTGCTGCCGCTGGCGGACGTGCTGTTCGGCACTCTGCGCCGGGAGCTGACCCCTGAGGAGCTTGCCGAGCACGGCCCGCTCGAGCGCGCGAAGGCCACGTCGGCAGGCCAGGGCGAGAAGGCTCGCGCCGCGGTGGCCTGACCGGGCGCTGGAAGGCGGCTGGTGGCAGGTCGCGGCCGGCTAATTCGGCACCTGCGCGATTCGCGGTGATCGCACGCTACTGCTTATTCCGGGGTTGGTCGTCCCGCTTCGCCATTTGGACTGCTCGGCATCGAGCCATGACACAATTGACCGCCAGACGAAGTAAGCGCCGGCCTACAGTCCTGGCCAGGCGCAAACCTTCGGTCGGAACTGGAGGCCTACGATGCTCCACCATAACTGGGTCAGGACGACCGGCCGCGTGCTCGACTCGCGGATCCGGACGATGTACAACGCCAGCGGCGATGTCGCGACCGGCAGGAATCTGATCCCGCTGCACAGCTACATCGTCGAGTTCCAGGCGCCGGACGGGGAGACGACCAGGCTCGAAGTGGAGCAGCACATCGAAACGGTCGACGTCAGCATCGGCAGTGAGGTCCCGCTGCTCGTCAGCCCCGACGGAAAGAAGGCGGTCTTCGACAAGAAGGATCCGAGGATCAGCGTGACCGCCGTGGTCAAGGCCGACAGGGCGGCCGACGAGGAGCGCTTCCGTCAGCAACTGGACCGCTAGCGGAGCGTCCCGCCAGCGTGTGAGTCGGCGGGTGCGGGCGGGCCGTGGGCCAGGTGGCCTGGTACCAGAGGCTGACACGGGATCAGACCGCCGGCTGATGACAGCGGAGTGCCGGACCGGCAGAGTTAGGGCGCTCGGTTGAGTGAATGACGGGCCGGCCGGAACCGAATGGCCATCCTGTCCAGGGTCCGGCCTGCCATTCCTCGTCCGCAGCCAGCCATTTCTCATCCGCAGAAAGCGAGGCGCGCGGTCGTGACCGCAGACAGTGCCAGCAAGACCAGACGGCGGTACGACGACGCCCGGGAGCCAGAACCGGTCATCGAGACGGCCGCGCTGACCCGCCGCTACGGCGCCTCGATCGTCGCGCTCGACGAGCTCACCATGGCGATCGGGCCGGGCGTCACCGGACTCGTCGGCGCAAACGGAGCGGGCAAATCGACCCTGATCAAGGTGCTGCTCGGGCTGCTGCCGCCGACGAGCGGCCGGGCCAGCGTGCTCGGCCTGGACACGGTGACTCACGCGGAGCAGATCCGCGCGCTGACCGGGTACATGCCCGAACACGACTGCCTGCCGCCAGACATGACGGCGACCGAGTTCGTCACCCACATGGGCCGGATGTCGGGCGTGCCAGCCACGGCGGCCAAGGAACGCGCCGCCGAGTCGCTGCGGCACGTCGGGCTGTACGAGGAGCGCTACCGCCAGATCGGCACCTACTCCACCGGCATGAAGCAGCGAGTGAAGCTCGCCCAGTCGCTGGCCGGCGACCCAAGACTGCTCCTGCTCGACGAGCCGACCAACGGCCTTGACCCGGCCGGCCGGACCGCCATGCTCGATCTGATCAGCCGGATCGGGCGCGAGTTCGGCATTTCCGTCGTCGTCGCGTCCCACCTGCTCGGCGAGATCGAGCAGATC
>DASWAA010000315.1:0-2620 GCA_036391385.1 Streptosporangiaceae bacterium | reverse complement strand
CTCTGGCAGGTCGGCGAGGCGGGGATAACAACGGCGGCCGTCGAGCTCGCGATAGCGCGGGTTCACCGGGTAGATGGCAGGCCTCGCCGCCGACTTGCCGACTTCGGCGAGCATCCGGGCGCCGAAGCTGCCGGGTCGCGCCGAGGCGCCGACGATCGCCACCGATCGCGCTTCGAGCATCGCGAGCAACGCGGGCCTTTCCTGGCCGGGATGCGGCCCGCTGAGCCGTTGCGACTGAATCTCGGCCGTCATTCCCGGGCGGCTGAGCTCGTCGGCTTCGAGCCCCTGGCCGACTTGGTGACCTTGCGATCAGCGAGCGCCGCACGGGCCGCCTGCCAGCCGGGAATCCCGCACACGCCGCCGCCCGCATGCGTCGCCGAACTGCCGTTGTACAGGCCGGTAATCGGGGTGCGGTAGTCGGCGTAGCCGGGGGCCGGGCGCATGTGGAACAGCTGCTCGAGGGACAGCTCGCCATGGAAGATGTTCCCGCCGACGAGGCCGTACTCCTGTTCCATCTGATACGGCCCGACAACGTCGCGGTGCAGGATCGAGGCCTTGAAGTTCGGCGCGACCTCATCGTAGAGCTCGATCATCCGGTCGGCGTAGGCCTCGAGTTCGCTGGTGTGCGGTTCGAGGTTCCAGTCCGACGGCACCCACTGGGTGAACAGCGACATGATGTGGGTGCCCTCGGGGCACAGCGTCTTGTCGAACGCGGTCGGGATCACGCCGTCGCTGAACGGGCGAGCGGCCGGCCTGCCGTTGCGCGCGTCGGTGAAGGCCTGCTCGATGAAGTCCATCGACGGGGCCATCTCTACCGAGCCGGTGTGGTGCTCGGCCAGGTCGCTACCCGGATCCGCGGTGAAGTTAGGCAGCTCGGACAGGGCCAGGTTGATCTTGACGACGCCGCTGCGGGTCTTCCAGCGCCTGATGTCGGCCGCGAAGTCGGTGGGCAGGTGCTCCTCGCCTACCTGGTCGAGGAAGGCGGTGCGCGGATGCAGCGTAGTGACGATCGTCCCGGCCCTCAGTTCGTCCCCGCTGGCCAGTGCGACGCCCACCGCGCGGCCGTTCTCGACCAGGACCTTGCCGACCGGGGAACTGACCCTGATCTCCACGCCCAGGCTCAGCGCGGCCGACCTGATCGCGTCGGCGACGGCTCCCATGCCGCCCTCCTGGAAGCCCCAGTTGCCGAGGTGGCCGTCGCCGACGTCGCCGATCGAGTGGTGTGCCATCACGTAGGCGGTGCCAGGCTCGTACGGGCCGGCCCAGGTCCCGATCACCCCGTTGATCGCCATCGCACCTTTGACCTGCGAGGACTCGAACCAGTCGTCGAGCAGGTCAGCGATGGACATGGTCATCAGCCGGGTGGCGTCCCCGATCGTGCGCACGTCGAGGCCCCGGTGCCGCCACGCCAGGCGCAGGGTTCCGCGCAGGTCACGTGGCTTGCGGGAGCCGAGATTCGGCGGGACGGTGAGCAGCATCGGGCCGAGCACGTCGGCGAGCCCGGCGAGCCAGGCATCCCAGCGCGGCATGGCCTCGGCGTCCTTCTTCGACCACCGGGAGATCGACTCGTAATTCCGCTTGGCGTCGTCGGCGAACAACTTGATCGACCCGCCTTCGGGAAAGGCCTGATAATACGGGCCCATCGGGTACACCCTGTAACCGTGACTCGCTAGCTTGAGATCGTTGATAATGGTCGGCGGCATCAGGCTCATCACATACGAGAGCCGCGTCACCTTGAACTCTGGAGCATCAGGCCATGGAGATTCTGTGGTCGCAGCGCCGCCGGTCTTATGACGGCTTTCGAGTACCAGCGTTCTGGCTCCGGCGCGCGCGAGATAAGCGGCGGCCACCAGGCCGTTATGCCCTCCGCCGATGACGATGGCATCGTATGTTGCGGCCATGGCTGTGCCGTCCTTTCCGGTCCTTCCGCGTCGCCGCGGGTGCGTCCGCTCGGTCGGTCGCGCCCACGGGCGAAGCCGTGGCGGCGCTGGCAGCGCCGGGCAGATGCGCGCTGTAGCCGTGCTGGCTGACACGGCTCATGGCACGGGTCCGCGAAGGGGCTGACTGAATGTTCAGTCTAGAAATTTGCTACGGTAACGACAAGAGGTGCGGAGGATTTTGCGGATGACTCAGCAGGTCGAGGGCGCTCACGCCGGTCCTGGTATCGCGGACCAGCGGCGCGGGCAGATGCTGACCGCCGCTCTGGACGTGATCTCCGAGCGCGGATTCGCCGACACCAGGATCGCGGACATCGCCGAGCGGATCGGGATCAGCCCGGCGCTCGTCATCTACTACTTCAAGACCAAGGACCAGTTGCTGACCGAGGCGATCAGGCATTACGAGGACACCTGGTACGCCGAGGGGAAGCGCCGGATGGACGCGCTCCCGACCGCCGCCAAGCGGATCGAGGAGTTCGTCGCCATGAACCTGCTGCCCGGCAGCGATCCGGAACTCGAGCGCAAGGGCAACTGGCAGCTCTGGCTCGACTTCTGGGTCGTGGCAGCGCGCAACGCCGATGTGGCGAGCGTACGGCGCCAGTCGGACGAGCGGTGGCGCGAGGTGATCGTCTCGCTGGTACTGGCGGGCCAGCAGGCCGGAGAGTTCGCGCGGATCGACCCGC
>DASWAA010000314.1:0-9990 GCA_036391385.1 Streptosporangiaceae bacterium | reverse complement strand
GGGCCGATGACCGCGACCCGGCTGATGTCCCGCATCCGCAGCGGCAGCGTCTGGCCGACGTTGCTGAGCAGGACGAAGGATGCCGCCGTGGCCCGGCGCAGCAGGTCCTCGCCGACCAACCGCGGCCCGGCTCCCGACCTGGCAGCAGCACCATCCGCAGCGCTGCTGGCGAGCGCGCCGACCCGGCGGGCCAGGCGCAGGATGCGGAGCAGCTTGTCGTCGATCACCTCCTGCGCGACCAGCCCGCTGGCGACCGCCTGGGCAAGCTGCTCGCCCCATGGCCCGTCGGGCCCCGGCATCGCGAGGTCGAGCCCGCCGAGCGCGGTCGCCACCGTGCTGCGGGTGGCGTGCCAGTCCGAGGTGACCACGCCGTCGAACCCCCACTCGTCCTTGAGCACATCCTTGAGCAGGCGGGCGTTCTCGGTCATCGGGACGCCGTTGACCTTGTTGTACGCGGCCATGACCACGGCTGCCCGAGCCTGGCGCACGCAGGCTTCGAACGGCACCAGGTAGAGCTCGCGGAGGACCCGCTCGCTGATCCTGGCGTCGTAGCTCCACCGCTGCGTCTCGGAGTCGTTGCCGACGAAGTGCTTGAGCGTCGCGGCGACGCCGGCCTCCTGCAAGCCGCTGACATAGCCGACGGCGAGCTGAGCGGTCAGCACGGGGTCCTCGGAGAAGCACTCGAAGCCGCGGCCGCCGACCGGCGTCCGCATCAAGTTGATCGTCGGCCCGAGCAGGACGTGGATCCCCTTGCTGCTGGCCTCGGCCCCGAGTGCCGCGGCGAGCTCGCGGACGAGCTCAGGATCCCAGGTCGCGCCTAGGGCGGACGGGCACGGCAGGCTGGTGGACGGGTGGCGCTCGTCCAGGATGACGCCCCGGGCCCCGGCCGGCCCGTCCGACAGGATCATCGGGCGCAGGCCGAGGGCGTCGGCGCCAGGGGTGCTCCAGTTGTCCGCGCCGGACAGCAAGAGCACCTTCTGCGCGAGTGACAACGAGGCGACCAGGCTGGCGTCGTCCGCTGCCTGGGCGTCGCGGGCGCTGGCAAGGCCCGCGCTCATCGTCGGCCTCGGGAAGGAACTGTCGTTTGGGCGCCCGCCCGGCCGGTAACCCGGCCGGGCGGGATCAGCCCCTGATTGGGGGTCGGCATGCCGCTGCGCGTCAGCCGACTGGCTTGAGGTGAAGGACGGTGTAGAGGATGAAGGGGGAGTTGGGCACCGGGTTGTTGTACTGGTTGGTCGCCGTCGGCCAGCCGGTGTAGTGCCTGGTGCTGTACTCGTACCAGGCCGCCCCGTACAGCAGCGGGATCACTGGTGCCTGGGTGGACATGATGGACTGCAGGGTGTTCAGCGCGGACTGCTGCACCGACGGGTCGGCAGACCCGGCGAACTGAGCCAGCGCCTGCTGCGCCTGCGGGCTGCTGAACCGCCCGAAGTCGCCCGAGGCCGGCTTGCCGATCGGGGCGCTCTGGGTGCTGTCGATCCAGTTCTGGAAGTAGTAGTACGGGTTCGGTCCCTGAGCGCTCCAGTGGATCATCGCGTCGAAGTTGCCGACCGGGTAGTCGGAGTACCACTGGGTTGCCTCGACCCCGTGGAACGAGACGTCGAAGCCTTCGGCGTTGAGCTGGGTGGCGATGAGCTGGGCGTCGGTGGCGTAGTCGGTGTAAGCGGACGGGTCCTCGATGGCGAACTTGATCGTCTTGCCGTTCTTGGTCCACTTGCCGCTGACCTTCTTCCAGCCGTCACTGGTCAGGATCTGCGAGACCTTGGCTGGATCGGAGTTCGGCGACAGGTCGTTCGCGACCGCCGGGTCGAGCAGCTTGCTGTCGACCGGGAGCAGCAGCCCGCCGGAGGAGGTGGCCGCCGGCTCGTAGTCGGTCTCGCCTTGGGTGGACAGCTGCTGGCGGCTGATGCCCGCGCTGATGGCGAGCCTGACCTTGGGATCGTTGAGCGGCGCCCTGGTGACGTTCAGCCAGAGCGTGACCACGTTGTTGTCGGAGAACCACGGCTTACCCGGGCTCCAGGTGTGGAAGTCGGGGCTCTTGTCGAGGAAGTTCTGCTGGACGTTGCTGACGTTGTTGCCCGCGTAGTCGATCAGGCCGTCGGACAGGGCCGGGTTGGCCGTGTCGTTGCTGACGAAGTTCGGGAAGATGATCGACGGCACGTGCACCTTGCCGAGCTGCCAGTACCTGGTGTTCGCAGACAGGGTGTACTTCTGCGCGGAGAACTGCGAGACGACATACGGTCCGGTGCCGACCGGGGTGGCGTCCGCGAACTTCGACGGGTCGCCGACGCCCTGCCAGATGTGCTGCGGGACCACGTACATCCCGCCGATCAGGTAGAGGTTCGCATATTCCGGCTGGCTGAACGTCAGCACCACCGTCGTCGGGTTCGTCGCCGAAGCGCTTTGCGGGATCGGCGGCGGGTTGACCGGGGTCAGCGTCGAGTTGTTCTTCAGCAGGTTGAAGCTGAACGCGACATCGCTGGCGGTCATCGGCTTGCCGTCGCTGAACCGCACGCCCTTGCGGATCGTCAAAGTCAGCGTCTTGCCGCCGTTGGACCAGGAGTAGTGAGTCGCCAGCCAGGGGATCGGCGGCTGCGTCGGCTGCATGATGTTGAACATGAGCAGCGGCTCGTAGATCAGCGCCGTGGTGTTGTTGGAGTTGCCGATCGAGGTCGACACGTACGGGTTGAAGGACTGCGTAAAGGTCTGACCGGTGTTGTCAACGATGACCAGCGGCTGGCCCTTCGTTGCGCCTGAGGGGCTTCCTCCCGACGAACTGCAGGCGGCGACTCCCAGGCTGAGGATGCCGGCCAGGACCAGGCTCTTCAAGATCGGATGATTCATTGCCTAGACTCCATTGTGCCCGGCCGGCTCTCGCCGGCCTGTGTTGCGACCGTGCGGGTCTGTTAGATCTGGTGCAGCGCGAGGTCGGCCGGGTCCAGCCCGGCGTCCGCCGCGCCATTGAGGCGGGCAGTCTGCGTCTTGAGAACGTCTACGCGTGCCGGTGCATCACGTCTCCTTTCCGGGCTCGGCAGCATCGCCGGACGGCTCGTCGCGAGCATGCAGCCAGCAGGCGCTGACATGACCGGAGCCGATGCTGGTCATGGCAGGCACCTCACGCGAGCAGACCGGCATCGCGTGCGGACAGCGCGGATGGAACCGGCATCCCGGCGGCGGCGTGACCAGGTTCGGCGGCGCTCCGCGGCCGTGCAGTGACGGCGGCTGCGCGCGGTCCGGATCTGGAGCCGCGCTCAGCAGCAGCTGGGTATACGGGTGGGCCGGCTCGTCGGTCAGCACGCTGGCCGGGCCGGACTCCACGATCCGTCCGGCATACATCACCGCGATGGTGTCCGCCAGGTATCTGGCCGAGGCGATGTCGTGGGTGACGTAGACGATGGCCAGGCCGTACCGCTCGCGCAGGTCAGCTAGCAGGTTGAGCACGCCGAGCCGGATGGACACGTCCAGCATGGACACCGGCTCGTCGGCGAGCAGCACCCTGGGCTGCACCGCCAGCGCCCTGGCGATCGCGACCCGCTGGCGCTGCCCGCCGGACAGCTCGTGCGGGTACTTGGCGGCGAACTGGTCGGCTGGCGCCAGCGCGACACGCTCAAGCAGGTCAGCAACGGCCTGGTCCAGGTCCGGCCCCTGGCCCGCGTTCCGGCCGGCGTTCCGGCCCGCCAGGCGGTGCACCTTCAACGGCCGCACCAGGTGATAACGCACGTCGTGCACCGGGTTGAGCGAGGCGAACGGGTCCTGCAGCACGAGCTGGACCTGCCGGGCGTAGCTACGGCTGACCCGCGCGGAGGCCGGCATCAGCCGGTCGTCGAGCAGCAGGCTCCCGCTGGTCGGCCTGATCAGCCTGGCGAGCAGTTTGGCGAGCGTGGACTTGCCCGAGCCGCTCTCGCCGACGATCGCCGTGATCCCGGCGGCCGGCAGGCTCAGCCAGACATCGTCGACGGCACGGACGACGGCCCGCCGGGCCGCGAGCCGGGACTGGCCGACAGGGAAGTGCTTGGTGAGTCCGCGAGCCTCCAGCAGCGGTGCGGCGCCGGCCTTCGCCTCGACCGGTGCCGGGCTGCGGCCGGTCATGACGCGATCCCCTGCGCGGGAGGCGCCGTGCCCGCCAGCTCGGGAGGCGGCGGCTCATCGGCATCCTGCAGCCAGCACGCGGTGGCGCGGCCGCCCGGCCGGACCGGCACCAGGGGCGGGACCTGCGTCTGGCAGCGGTCGAGCACGTACGGGCAGCGCGGGTGGAAGACGCACCCGCCGGGCAGGTGCCGCAGGTCCGGCGGAGAGCCAGGGATGCCGGTCATCGTGCGCCGCGGTCCGTGCAGGCCCGGGAACGACCGCAGCAGCCCCAGCGAGTACGGATGTCGCGGGCTCCGGTACAGCTCGGCGGCCCCGGCGGTTTCCACGAGGCGGCCCGCGTACATCACCGCGATCCGGTCCGCGATCTCGATCAGCAGGGACAGGTCGTGAGTGATGAACAGGACCGAGAAACCGAGCCGGTCGCGCAGCGCGATGATCTCCTCGAGGATCTCGCGCTGGGTGACGACGTCGAGGGCGGTCGTCGGCTCGTCCATGACCAGGATCTGCGGGTCAAGGGCGAGCGCCATCGCGATCATGACACGCTGCCGCATGCCGCCGGAGAGCTCGTGCGGGTAGCTGGTCAGCCGGTCGGCCGCGATGCCGACCAGTTCGAGCAGCTGGCCGGCCCTCGCACGCCGCGTCGCCCGGTCCAGGGCGGGGCGGTGCGCCTGGAGCACATCGGTGAGCTGGACGCCGACCCTCATCACCGGGTTGAGTGCGTGCATGGCGCTCTGCATGACGACGGCGAGGTGGTTCCAGCGCAGGCCGCGGAGCTCGCGGGAGCCGGCGGTCAGCAGGTCATGAGCGCTGCCCGGCGCGACGTTCAGCCGGACGTCGCCGCGGGTGATCACCCCTGGCATCCGCAGCAGCCGGGTGATCGCGTAGGCCAGCGTCGACTTGCCGCTGCCGCTCTCCCCGGCCAGCCCGAGCACCTCGCCATGCTGCAGCGTCAGGCTGGCGCCCTGGACCGCGTGCACGGCGTCAGGGCCGATGCCGTAGTCGACGTGCAGGTCGCTGACTTCGAGCAGCGGCGCACCGCCCTGAGCGCCTGTCATGCCGCCCTGCCCTTGCGGGAGTCTGCGCCGGAATCGGCGCCAGGACCTGGACCGGGGTCGGGGCCGGGATCTTGGCCGGAGCGGTGCAGTACCGGCGTCAGGCCGAGCTGGGCGCGTCGCGGCAGCCCGGTCTGCCTCGCCACCCGCCTGGAGAGCCCGGCCGCACGCAGCCGCGGGTTGATGAACTCGTCGATGCCGAAGTTGAGCAGGGCGAGCGCCGTCCCGAACAGCCCGACAGCCAGGCCAGGCGGCAGGAACCACCACCACTCGATATGCACCTGCTGGGCCGCCTGAGCGCTCTGGGCCCAGTAGAGCATCGTGCCCCAGCTCCAGTGCGCCACGCTGATCACGCTCAGGAAGGACAGCGCGGTATAGGTGCCGACGCCGTAGATGACGGTGAACAAGAACGAGGTGGCCACGATCGGCGTCAGGTTGGGCAGGATCTCGAACGTCATGATCCGCCAGCCGTGCTCGCCGATCACCCGGGCGGAGATCACGTAATCGCGGTTGCGCATCGACAGCGTCTGGGCCCGAAGTACCCGAGCGCCGAACGCCCAGCCGGTGATGGAGATCACCAGCCCGATCAGCAGGTCGCTGGGGTTGGCGGACCTGGACAGGAACCCGAAGATCACGATCAGCAACGGCAGCGCGGGCATGACAAGGAAGATGTTGGCGAGCATCGACAGCGCGTCGTCGAGCAGGCCGCCGTAGTAGCCGGCCGTTACCCCGAAGATGACCGCGAGCGCCGTGGCGACCAGCCCGGAGATCAGGGCGACCAGGATCGTGCTCCGCCCGCCGGCTAGCAGCTGGGAGAGCACGTCTTGCTGGACCTGGGTGGTGCCGAGCCAGTGCGCGGCCGACGGCGGCTGCGGGATCCCGATGGTCTTCGACACGCTGCGGCCCGGATCGAAGGGCGCGATCCACGGGCCGATGATCGCCAGGATCGTGAACAGAAGCGCGAGCCCGAGGCCGATCCTTATCTTGGGCGATCTCGGCAGCCGCAGCATCCGGTTCCGGCGCAACTGCACGGTGATCGGCAACAGGACCTGCTCGCCGGGCGCTCCAGGCAGGCCGACACCGTCGTGGCTAGTGCCAGCCGGGCCGTGGCCGGGCGGATCGTTGCCGAGCGGGCCGGCGTTAAGGACCGTGGACATCGTCAGGCCTCCTGCCGGGTCCGGGGATCGAGGAAGGCGTAGGTGAGGTCCGCGAGGAAGTTCGCCGCGAGTACGGCGAAGGTGACGATCAGGAAGATGCCCTGGAGCAGCGGATAGTCCTCACTGCCGATCGCCTGGAGCAGGATGAAGCCGATCCCCGGATAGGAGAAGACGATCTCGGTCAGCAGCGATCCGGATACCACGAAGCCGATCGCCAGCGAGAAGCCGGAGACGCTCGGCAGGATCGCGTTCCGGGCGGCGTAGCTGATCACCCGGTGCCGGCTCAGTCCTTTCGCCTCGGCGATCAGGACGTAGTCCTCGTCCATCGTGGTCAGCATCATGTTGCGCATGCCGATGATCCAGCCGGCGATCGAGCCGACCACGATGGTCAGCGCCGGCAAGAAGGCGTGGTCGAGCACATTGGAGATGTAGGGCCAGGTGAATCCGGGGTTGAGCAGCGTCGTGTCGTAGCCGGAGTTCTGCGGGAACCAGCCGAGCTTGGTCGCGAACAGCGCCACCATCAGGATCGCCACGAAGAAGTACGGTGCCGCCTGGAAGAACGTCATCGCCGGGAGCAGATTGTCCAGCCAGCTTCCGCGCCGCCACGCGGCGGCGATGCCGAGCAGCGTGCCGAGGACGAAGCTGAGGATCGTGGCGAGCCCGACCAGCCCGATCGTCCAGGGCAGCGCGCTGCGGATCACGGCGGCGACGGTCGAGGGGTAGGAGCTGAACGAGATGCCGAGGTTGCCGTGCAGCAGCTGGCCCCAGTAGTGCAGGTACTGGCCCCACAGACCGAGCCTGGTGTTCAGGCCGTACTGGAGGTCCAGGGCCCTGATCGTCGCCGGGGTGACCCGGGAGTGCATGTGACCGATCGCGACCTCGACCGGGTTGCCCGGCATGAGGCGCGGGATGAAGAAGTTCACGGTAATGGCGACGACCGCGGTTGCCAGGTAGAGCCCGATCCGCCGGGCTAGCACTCGCATCAGCGACCTCCTGCGGCGTCGTTGCCCTCCGCCGGGCTGGCGAGCGGGCGGCCGACCGGGCTGCCGGCGGGGCTGCCGGCCGGGCAGCCGCAGCTCTCGCGCCTGATCAGGCGCGTGGGCAGGACGATGTCGTGCTGAGTCGTCTCGCGACTGCCGATCATCGACCGCAGCACCTCGAAGGCAGTTGCGCCCAGCTCCTGTATCGGCTGGCGAATGGTGGTGAGCTGCGGCCGCAGGTGCCTGGCGACCGGGATGTCGTCGAATCCGGTGACCGCGACCTCGCCAGGCACGTCGATCCCGTGCTGGGAGAGGGCGTGCATGACGCCCAGCGCGGTCTGGTCATTGGCGCAGACAATGGCGCGCGGCAGCCGGACACCATCGGCGAGCAGCCGGCCGATCACCTTCGCACCGCCCGACGCGTAGTAGTTGCCCTGCCATCGCGGTCCCTCGACGAACATGACGCCCGCGCTGGCCGCTTCCTCGGCTAGCGCTAGGCGGCGGGCGATGTTGTCCGGGCTGTCGGCATGGCCGGCCAGATAGGCGATGGTGAGGTAGCCGTGGTCGGCGATCAGGTGCCGCGCTAGGTCGGTCATGCCCCCGCCGTTGTCGCCGCGCACGTTCGCCGTCGTCTGCGTGGCGACGCCGGCCAGGGTGACGACAGGCACCTGCCGCGACAGGTGGGCGAGCCGGTCTGGATCCAGCACCTGGTCGTGCAGGATCAGGCCGTCGCTCTTGCGCGCCATCGTCATGATCCGCCGGTGCGCGTCGTGCTCGTCCACGTCCACGGAGCCGACGAGCAGGTTGTAACCGCGGCGCTGAGCCGCGACCTCGATGCCGCGGTTGATCACGTCGGTGAACTGCAGGCTCTCGTCCTCCTCGGCGAACGTTCCCTCGCTGGTCTCCACCCAGGGCACCCGGCGGAAGACCACGCCGACGACTTCCTTGAGCCGCGCGCTCAGCGCCCGCGCCGCGCCGTCTGGCACGAAGCCGAGCTCGGCGACGGCCTGCAGCACCCGGTCCCTGGTGTCCTGGCGGGGATTACGGTGCCCGTTGAGCACCCGGGAGACCGACGCGATCGAGACTCCGGCGGCGCGCGCTACGTCGTAGATCGTGGGTGGCGCCGAAGTGCTCGCCTGCGGATCGGCCATCGTTCTCCCAACGGCCTGGTAAGCGCTTTCCGCAATGGCCCTGGTCAGCGGCAGCTAGTTCTGCCTGAAGGTTCGGGCGCCTGGGGGAGTAGATCGGAAAGCGCTTACCGAGCGGTTGGGAGGATCGTAAGTCCTGGGAAACAACGTCTCAATACCTGGCAAGGACACTGTTACCTGAACGTAACAATGCCGGAATGGCCGGCCGCTCGCGCCGGCTCGTGGTCAGGGCTCGGTCGTGCGGCCGGGCTCCGCTCCGGCTAGCTCGAGGATCGCCCGCGCCACTGCGTCCGGGTCGACGACCTGGTGCAGATGCTCACCGGGAACGGACAACGCCGGCCAGCCACGTCGCTGTGCCTCGGCGAGCGAATCGGCGTAGGCCTGGCTGTAGAGCAGGTAGGCGCACCGGCCGTCGTCCCAGCCGCGGGGAGCGGGCACCTGCTCGAGGTAGTACGCCAGCGGCAGCCTTGGCTGCTCGGCGGCGATGGCCTGGCGTGCTTGCGCGCTGGGGAACAACGGGGCGACGTCCTGCTCGTCCCACCAGTCGGTCCACGGCGGCAGCCTGCCGTCCGCGCCGGCGAGGCCGCGCAGGAACGCCAGCAGGTCATCCGGCGCCATCGGCGTGACGTCACCGGGCCCCGGGATCGCCGCGTCGGCGAAGATCGAGCACGCCACGGGCCTGACCAGGCCCTCGAGGATGACCGGGACGAAGACACCGGCGTTGCTGTGGGCGACCAGCACGAGCGGCTCAGCCGGCTCGGCGTCAGCCAGCCCGGCGGTCACGGCGGCGACAACTCTCCGCCAGTACGGCGGCTCGCCGTCAGCCACTCCGAGCAGGGACGGCACCGCTACGCCGTAACCCAGCTTCCGCAGCCGGTCGGCGACCGGCTGCCAGGTGGCGGGGCCCACCGACGGACTGTGCACGAGGACGAAGAACGGCATGCTGCCACTCTGCCACGACCGGTCCGCGCTGATCGTTCGGTGCGCGCCGATCAGTGCTTGCCGATCACCTGGGCCGATCGGTGCTTGCCGATCACCAGGGCTGCGCGTAGGTTCGGCCGGTGAGCTTCGCTGTCAGCGCGGACGCGTACATGCGGTTCATGGGCCGCTATTCGGAGCCGCTTGCGGCCCGGTTCGCGGACTTCGCCGAGATCCGGGACGGAATGCGAGTCCTGGATGTCGGATGCGGGGCCGGTGCCCTGACCGCCGAACTGGTCCGCCGCGTCGGTGCCGCCTCGGTCTGCGCGGTCGAGCCATCGGACTCGCTGCGCTCCGCCGCTCGCGAGCGGTGCCCGGACGTCGAGATCAAGCCCGCGGCGGCCGAGCAGATCCCCTATCCCGACGACGTGTTCGACGCAGCCCTCGCGCAGCTGGTCGTGCACTTCATGACCGATCCGGTGGCCGGCCTGCGGGAGATGGCGCGCGTCACCCGCGCCGGAGGAGTGGTCGGCGCTTGCGTCTGGGATCACGGCGGCGGCCGCGGGCCGCTGACCACACTCTGGAAGGCCGTACGCGACCTGAACCCCTCGGCTCGTGACGAGTCCGACCTCATCGGGGTCAGGGC
>DASWAA010000313.1:0-14678 GCA_036391385.1 Streptosporangiaceae bacterium | reverse complement strand
CGACCGCCTGATCGTCTTCGGCGGCGGCTACCCGATCAAGATCGGCGACGCCATCGTCGGGGCCATCGGCGTCAGCGGCGGCCACTACAGCCAGGACATGGAGATTGCCCAGGCCGGCCTGGCCGCCGTCCCCGAGGCCTAAGCGCCGCCATCGAGTTCGCTATCGCGGCGAGCCGCGCCAGGCCCTGATCGAGGTCGTGATCACGCCGATCCCGAGTGCGCCGGCTGGCACGAGGGTGACGAGCACGGGTAGCTGGTAGCGCCAGGAGAACTCGAAGAGATCCGAGACCAGCAGGACGAACGCCGCCGAGCCGAAAAACAGCAGGCAGGCCAGGGCTAGCTGACGGACTCCCGAGGCCGCCCGGCGGCGGAACGCGACCACCGAGCCCGCCAGTCCGGTCAGCGTGAGGATGGCTAGCAGCGGGCCAGGGGCGTAACCGCCGCCACGCTGGTAGGACCGCAGGAAAGAGGCGACAGGCATCCAGACCCTCGGCGTGCCGCCGCCGAAGGCCCTGATCGACCTGAGCACCTCCGACTTCGGGGTTTGCGAGGTGAAGTACGGGAAGTACCTGTGGAACTGCCATCGGGAGATCGGCGTGTCCCCCGGGCTGGTGACCCTGCTCAGCGCGTACAGCTTCAGGACGTCACGGCCGTAGGCGGCAAGCAGCCGCTGCGGCTGCTGGGTCAGCACCGCGTTGTTGAAGTTCGCTATCTCGCTGTCGGCCGCGCCGCGCAGCGCCGGGTTGGCGTAGTACGGCCTGATCGGAGAGGTCTTGCCGTACTCCAGCCAGTCCGGTCCCCTGGCCTGCTGTGCCTTCGTCGGGCACATGCCCCGCTCGACGGCCGGCAGCCGGAGGGTGCCGCAGTCGGCTGCCGCCGCCGTCCGCCCGTAGAACGACGTGACGCCGGTGTGTGACAGGAAGAACGATCCGGTCATGATCTTCGAGCCGGTGCTGTAGGCCACGATGGGCAGGGCGAACGCCGCGCACAGCGCGGCGGCCTTGCCGATCGTGTGCCGCCAGCCGCCGCCCGAGGCGAGCAGGTAGATCACCGCGGGCAGCAGCAGCGCCTCACCGACCTGGGCGAAGGTCGCCGAGGTGCCGAGCACGACGCCGGCCGCGACGACCCGCCGCCAGCCCGCCCTCTGCTGCCACGCCAGGATCGCCAGGCTGGCCACTATCAGGGCCTCGAACCACGTGCCCGGCATGATCGTCTGCTCGCTCTGGAGCTGGTAGGCGTCGAGCAGGAGCGGTGCGATGGCCAGCGCGGCCAGCCACCGCGACAGCCCGCGGCGCAGCAGCAGCCCGTAGATGACGACCGCCATGGCTAGCCCGAGCAGGTGCTGCACCGCGGCCACGGCGTTGAAGTTCGCCACGGCCAGGATCGCCCGCAGCGGCGCCTTGTAGCCGACCGGGTCGTTGCCCTGGGCGTCGTAGAGATACCTGCTGGTGTCGATGTAGAACAGTGCGGGCCGGTAGGCGAACTGGACGAGCAGCCGGAGCACGAGGCCGGCCGCGAGCAGCGCCGCTGCCAGCCAGTGCCGGCGCAGCACCCGGCCCGCCGCGTCCCGGCGCGCCGCCAGGCCGCGCGGCTGCTGCCCGCCGCTCGGGGCGGACTCGGATAGCACGACCCCGGCGTGCGCCTGACCGTCGGCGACCGCGGTCGTCACCGGGCCGCCACTCCCGGCGGCGGGAACTGGCTCGGCACGATCTCGGGACTCAGTCATTGCCCTGGTGCGATCTGCCCGCCGCTGGAATGCCACAGCGCGAGCAGCACCGTGACGATCGTCAGCCACCGGGTCATCCGGTTGCGCGGGACCTGGGTCAGCGCCACCCAGGCGATCGCCGTGTACCAGGCGAAAACCCAGGGGGCGACGACGATCCACGCGAAGGTCAGCGCGAACGGAGCGACCACCTCACGCGGCTGGTCGGACGAGATCCGCCGGTAGATCAGGCCGGCCACCACGATCATCGCGATCGGCCAGAGAATCCCGATCAGGTGTCCGCTGTGCCCGCGCGGTGCCGCGTCGACCCCGATCGCGTTCAGCACCGACTGGACGAACCACCACGGCGAGGGCAGCGTGAGCAGCGTCGACGCGCCGAAGAGCGGTTTCAGCGCGGCGAGCCCGTAGAAGCTGTACTGGAAGACGACCACGGCCAGGGCAACGGTGGCGATGCGTGCCGTGCGCATCCACTCGTGCCGCCGCAGCAGCGGCCACGCCAGCCCGATGCCGATCAGCACCGCGTTGATCTTCACGCCGCAGGCCAGGCCGATTAGCACGCCGATCAGCACGTCGCCCCACATGCCGGAGACCAGGCGGGCCACCTGAATCGAGCAGATGGCTGCGGCGGCCACGAACGTGTCGAGATGCCCGCCGCTGACCAGTTGCTGGATCAGGACCGGGTTCGCGGTCCAGAACAGCGTCGCCCGGAGCGGGTCGTCCGATGTCTTCAGCAGCAGCCAGCCGACGCCGATGAAAACGGCCCCGTTCAGGATCATCAGGACCCAGATCGTGGTCGCGGCATTCGCGCCGCCGATCGACGCGGCAAACCGCTGCACCAGCGTGGCGATCGGGCCGTAGACCGACGGTGTCGTCTTCCAGACGACGCCGACGGCCTGCGTATAGAGCGAATGAGCCCCGAGGAAGTCAGTCGGGTTCGTCGTGTACGGGTTGCCGCCGCGCGCGGCTATCCGGCCGTAGGCGGCGTAACTGGCGGTATCAGAGGAGCCAACCGGAGTCAGGCTCACCATCACCGCGACAATGGCCGCGCTGGCCAGCAGCAGCCTGCGCGGGTCCGGGCGCCAGCCCTGGCTGTGCGCCCACAGCATCCCGGCCAGGCCCAGGCAGGCCAGGACATCCCCGGTGTAGAGCATCACCGGCGCGACGATCGAGTGATCGAGCGAGGGCAGGATCCTGGACAGCGGCAGCCGCAGCGGCAGGGTCTCGTTGTTCGGAGCGGTCGCGCCGACCAGCATGCCGAGCAGCAGGCCGACGCCGGATACCGTGACCGCGATCTTGGGATCGGCCAGCCTGCTCCAGGAGAGCTTGCGAATCACCGTGCTCATGACGAGCTCGATCGGGCCGGCGCGGCGCGGCTGGTCCAGAGGACCAGTGGTCACAGGCTGGCTGGCGGGCGTGGCAGATCCAGGCGGCTCGGCCGGATTGGCGGACACCCGTGTCACTCGGCCATACCTCCGTTGACGGCTCGGCTCCGGCTTCCTGCGCCACGATCGGCGCGGCGTGCTGCCGCTGGCTCCCAGTTGCGCTTGTCGCTATCTGGGCCGGCCCGGCTCGCGGGCTCTAGCCCAGCGTAGGGCGGCACCCATGGAATGCCGCCGCATTCGCCTGAATCGTACCCGCCGGGCAGGCACGTGAAGAACCAGCGCCGCCGGCCGGGCGATCGTACTCGCTAAAGCCTGCCAGCCTGGGCGGCGAGGTGCTGGCGTTCCGGCCGGCTCGTCGCGCTTAGCGTTCGCCTCGTATCAGGAACGGGCGCAGGGAGTCGAGCACGGCGGGGTCGTCGATGGTCGAGGGGACCGGCTCCTCCCGGCCGTCGGCGATGCCGCGCATCGTCTTGCGAAGGATCTTGCCAGAGCGCGTCTTCGGAAGGGCGGCGACGACGTCGACCTGGCGCAGCGCGGCGACGGCCCCGATCTGGTCCCGCACGAGCTGGACGAGCTCGGCGGCCACGTCGGCCGGGTCGGTCAGCACGCCGGCCTTGAGCACCACGAGTCCCCGCGGCACCTGTCCCTTGAGCTCGTCCTGCACTCCGATCACGGCGCACTCGGCGACGGCCGGGTGACTGGCGAGCACCTCCTCCATCTCGCCGGTCGACAGCCGGTGCCCGGCGACGTTGATGACGTCGTCGACCCGGCCCATCACGTACAGGTAGCCGTCGGCGTCGCGGAAGCCGCCGTCGCCGGTCGCGTAGCTGCCGGCATGCCGCGCCAGGTAGGAGCTCACGAACCGCTCGTCGTCGTTCCACAACGTAGGCAGGCAGCCGGGCGGGAGCGGCAGCCGGATCACGATGTCACCGGTCACCCCCGGCCCCGCGTCGGCGCCGTCGCTGTCGACGACCCGGACGTCGAAGCCCGGCATCGGCTTGGTGGGCGAGCCGGCCTTGGTGGGCATCGGCTCCAGGCCCATCGGGTTGGCGGCGACCGGCCACCCGGTCTCGGTCTGCCACCAGTGGTCGATGACCGGGATGCCGAGCATCGCCCCGGCCCACTTGTACGTCTCGGGGTCCAGGCGCTCGCCCGCGAGGAAGAGATAGGCGAGGCTGGACAGGTCGTGCGCGGCGGCCAGGTGGCCGGCCGGATCCTCCTTCTTGATCGCCCTGATGGCCGTCGGCGCGGTGAAGAGTGCCTTCACCCGGTGCTCGGCGACGACCCGCCAGAAAGCGCCGGCGTCCGGCGTGCCGACCGGCTTGCCCTCGTAGAGCACGGTGGTGCAGCCGGCCAGCAGCGGCCCGTAGACGATGTAGGAGTGGCCGACGACCCAGCCCACGTCGGAGGCGGCCCAGAACACCTCCCCGGCCCCCGTGTCGTAGATGTTGCGCATGCTCCACGCCAGGGCGACGGCGTGCCCGCCGTTGTCCCTGACGACGCCCTTCGGCTTGGCGGTGGTCCCCGAGGTATAGAGGATGTAGAGCGGGTCGGTGGCCGCGACCGGGACGCAGTCGGCCGGCTCGGCAGCGGCCATGGCCTCGTTCCAGTCCAGGTCTCTGCCTGGCGCCATCGCCGCGGTGGCCTGCGGCCGCTGCACGATCACGCACCGATCTGGCTTGCGGGTCGCGAGCTCGATCGCCCGGTCCAGGATCGGCTTGTACTCGATCACCCGGGTGACCTCGATGCCGCACGACGCGGAGACGATCACCTTCGGTGCCGCGTCGTCGATCCGCAGCGCGAGCTCGTGCGCGGCGAAGCCGCCGAACACGACCGAGTGCACGGCACCGATCCTGGCGCAGGCCAGCATCGCGATGACGGCCTCGGGGATCATCGGCAGGTAGATGACGACCCGGTCACCCCGGCCGACGCCGGCGCCGCGCAGCACGCCGGCGAACTGAGCCACCTCGCCGAGCAGCTCGGAGTAGCTGAAGGTGCGCCCGGACCCGGTCACCGGGCTGTCGTAGATCAGCGCCGCCTGGTCACCGCGGCCGTCACGGACATGGCGGTCGAGCGCGTTGAAGCAGGTGTTCATGGTCCCGCCGGCGAACCACCGGTAGAACGGCGGCCTGGCGTCGTCGAGCACGACCTCCGGCTCGCCGTACCAGTCGATCAGCCTGGCCGCGTCGCCCCAGAAACCACGCGGATCGGCCATGCTCCGGCTGAACTCCTGTACGTACCGGCTCATCAAGCCGCTCCCTCCGCCGTACTCCCGCTGCCGCCCGGCACCACCCGCGATACCCGCCAGCCCGCGGGTTTAGTGCAGGCAGGCACCACCTCGGAGACTCGCGCACCGGTGCGAGAGACTTGCAGTCACTGCGCAGCGGAACCGGCTCTCACGAGGAGAGTATGACGACTTCGAGCGATAACGCACCCCACGACGCTGACGAGGGCACCGAGCCTGATGCCCGCTTCACGATGGCCAACGAGCGAACCTTCCTGGCCTGGAGCCGCACCTCGCTAGCTCTCGTCGCGGCCGGCCTGGCGGTTGCCCAGCTGCTTCCGCCGTTCGCCAACGCGCCGTGGGGCCGATCCATCATCGCGACCCCCCTGATCCTGCTCGGGGCGGCGGTCGCGACGCTGAGCTACTTCGAGTGGAAGTCCAACCAGCGGGCGCTGCGGCTCGGCCGGCCGCTCGGCCGCTCGCAGCTCCCCAAGATCCTGGCAGTCACTATCACTCTGATCGCGCTGATCGCCGGGGCGGTCGACATTTACTCGCGGGTGACCAGCAAGTGAGCCAGCGCGGGCTGAGCGGCAGCGATCCCGGCCAGCCTGGAGAGCCCCTGGACGACATCGAGGACGCCGATCCCGGCCTGGCCAGGGAGCGGACCGAGCTCGCCTGGACGCGCAGCACGATCGCCTTCGCCGCGCTAGGCCTGACGATGCTGAAGCTTCGTCCCGCGGCGGGAGTTCCGATCCTCGCCTTCAGCGTGGTGATCTGGGCGCTCGGGCACGTGCCGCGCGACGCCGCCGGTACAGCCGCCCGGCGGGTGCTGCTGGTATCGGTCGCCGTCACGGCCATCGCCATCGGCGCTCTGGTCCTAGCCCTGGTCGGCCACGACGACCAGGGCCTGCGCCCCTGACAGGTCCCCGATGTCGAGGAACGCTTGAGGATTCGCTCAGCGAACTTGCAGCTTCACGTCCTACGCTTCGACCCGGGCGCAGGACGGATCAGCTGAAGACCAGGGCAGCCGAGGAAGGGCCTGAACGTGCGCGAGAACGTCACAATCTCCTACCGCGGGTCGACCTATGAGCTGGGACAGAGCCCGCGCGGCTACGGAATCTGGGAGATCGGTGCACCGAGGTCGCAGCCGCTTGAGCAGTGGCCGGACACGGCGCAGGGCTGGTCGGCCGCGTCAGCGCGCTTCACCCAGCTCGAGGCGCCGGGCGCGATCGTTTCGGTGAGCCAGCGCAAGGAGAAGGACCGGGCCACGCGCGCCAGCTCGAGGACCATGACCATCGTCGCGGCGGCCGTGCTTGCGGCGGGGGTCGCCAGCGGGATCGCCGGGCTCTTTCCCGCCTATCTCTGGGGCGCCAGCCTCGCCCGTCAGGCCGAGAACCTGGCGCCGCACCTGATCTACCTCACCGCCTGGACGGCCGGCGCGGTGCTGGTGCTGCTGGGCGGGACGCGGCAGCGGGCGGGCGCGCTGCTCGCGCTCGGCACCAGCATCGTCACCTTCGGTCTCTTCTTCGCCGACGCCGGGCAGGCGATCGCCAGCGGCGCGCGCGTGGCGGGCGCCGGCCTGACGCTGGGGCTGGTCGGCTGGCTGGCCTGCGCGCTGGGATCGGTGCTGGCCGTCCGGCTCCGCCAGCCTGGCCTGGCGGATGGCCCCGGGCGGCTGCGGGACCGGCGCCCTGGCGATGGGCACCGTGTCGCCGCCATCGTGTCGGCCGTCGTCGCCGGCCTCGGGGCGGCGATCGCCTTCGCTCCCTCCTGGGACCGTTTCACGCTGCGCACGCAGGCCGGCGTGCTGCAGACGCTGACCGAGGGCAACGCGTTCGCGAACCCTGCTCCCGTGATCGCCGGCGATATCGCCGTGATGGTCGCGGTCGTGGCCGTCGTCGTCCTGGCCGTCATGTGGCGCCCGAGCAGGCTGGGGGCCGCGCTGCTGGCCGGCGCGGTCATCCCGCTCGCCGCCCAGTCGATCTCGGCGCTGATCCAGCTGAGCCATCCGGCTTCGTCGGCACAGTTCGGGATCTCGCCGCCGCAGGCCGCGCAGATCGGGCTCACGATCAGCTCGGGCCCGACCTTCGTCTTCTGGGTTTACTGCGCCTTCGTCGTCGCCCTCGCGTTGTCCTGCGCGCAGCTGATCCTCACCCCGGACGCCGTCACGCCGGACCTCAGCGGTGCGGGCGGCCGGGAGGGCCCGCAGGCAGCGAGCCTAGCTCCGGCCAGCCTCGCGGCCAGCACGAGCGCCGACGACGGGACACAGGTGAGCCCGGCCTAGCGGGCGGACGAGTACAGGGCAAGGATCACCACGGCGACGCCGAATCCTCCGACACCCCAGCCCGGGCTGAATGGCTCCGACGCCACTCGCCGAATTAGCCCCGCGGGATGCCTTAATCCCGGCCGACGAGGCCAGCCCGGCGCAGCGCCTCTGCCATCGCGCCGCCACCGCTGCCGGCCTGGCTGGCGGGAGTTCCAGTGCGGCCCGTTGAGCCCCTGCCGTCCCGGCGCTGGCCCGGACGGTCAGCTCCCTTGCCGCGACCGTCGCCGGCGGCCGCGCCACCCTCCCCGCGCCGGGAGTCGCCTCGCTGCCCGGCCGGCCCGGCGGCGGCTCCGGCCTCGTCGTCCAGGCGCATGGTCAGCGAGATCCGCTTGCGCGGTATGTCGACGCCGAGCACCTTGACCTTGACGATGTCACCGGGCTTGGCCACCTGCCTCGGATCGCTCACGAAGCTGCGCGACATCGCCGAGACGTGTACGAGCCCGTCCTGGTGGACGCCGATATCGACGAACGCTCCGAACGCGGCCACGTTCGTGACTACGCCCTCCAGCACCATCCCCGGCGCCAGGTCGGCCAGCGTCTCGACACCCTCGCGGAACGCTGCCGTCGTGAAGGCGGGCCGTGGGTCGCGGCCAGGCTTCTCCAGCTCGCGCAGGATGTCGGTGACCGTCGGCAGGCCGAAGGTCTCGTCGGTGAAGTCCGCTGGCTTGATCGCGCGCAGCATCTTGGTGTTGCCGATCAGGTCGCGGACCGGCATCCCGGCGGCCGTCAGGATCCGGCGCACGACCGGGTAAGCCTCCGGGTGGACGCTGGAGTAGTCGAGCGGGTCATCGCCGCCGTTGATCCGCAGGAACCCGGCGCACTGCTCGAACGCCTTCGGCCCAAGGCGCGGCACCTGCTTGAGCGCCGAGCGGCTGCGGAACGGCCCGTGCTCGTCGCGGTGGGCCACGATCGCCCCGGCAAGTCCCTCGCTGATACCCGACACGCGGGCCAGCAGCGGCGCCGAGGCGGTGTTGACGTCGACGCCGACCGCGTTGACGCAGTCCTCGACCACGGCGTCCAGGGACCGGGACAGCTTGGTCTGCGCCAGGTCGTGCTGGTACTGGCCGACTCCGATCGACTTGGGGTCGATCTTGACGAGCTCGGCGAGCGGGTCCTGCAGTCGGCGCGCGATCGAGACCGCGCCGCGCAGCGAGACGTCCATGGTCGGCAGCTCGCGCGCGGCGTAGGCGGAGGCCGAGTAGACCGAAGCGCCTGCCTCGGAGACCATCACCTTGGTGAGGTTCAGCTCCGGATGGCGCCTGATCAGCTCGGCGGCCAGCCGGTCGGTCTCGCGTGAGGCCGTGCCGTTGCCGATGGCGATCAGGTCCACGTGGTGCGCGGCGGCCAGCCCCGCCAGGACGGCGACCGACTGATCCCACTGACGGCGCGGCTCGTGCGGGTAGATGGTCTGCGTGGCCACCGGCTTGCCGGTCGCGTCGACCACCGTGACCTTGACGCCGGTGCGCAGGCCAGGGTCCAGGCCCATCGTGGTCCGCGCGCCGGCCGGTGCCGCGAGCAGCAGGTCACGCAGGTTCGCGGCGAACACGCGGACGGCCTCGTCCTCGGCCTGCTGCCATAGCCGCATGCGCAGGTCCACGCCGAGGTGCGCCTGGATCCTGGCCCGCCAGGCCAGCCGGACCGTGTCGGCTAGCCAGCGGTCCGCAGGCCGGCCCTGGTCGGCGATGCCGAAACGCGAGGCGATCAGGGCCTCGTTGTCGGTAAACCCGCCTGCCGGTCCGGTCGGCCCGGCATCGCCTGGGGCGGGCGCATCGCCGGGATCCATCGTGAGGTCGAGTACCTCTTCCTTCTCGCCGCGGAACATCGCCAGGATCCGGTGCGACGGCAGCCTGGTGAACGGCTCGCCGAAATCGAAGTAGTCGGCGAACTTGGCGCCGGCTTCCTCCTTGCCCGCACGCACCCTGGCGGCCAGCCGGCCCCGGCTCCACATCCGCTCCCTGAGCACTCCGATCAGGTCGGCGTCCTCGGAGAAGCGCTCGGTGAGGATCGCCTGGGCGCCGTCGAGAGCGGCTGCGGCGTCCGGCACGCCCTTCTCGGGATCGGCGAAGGCGGCGGCGGAGGCGACCGGATCGGACATCGGATCGCTGAGCAACCGGTCGGCCAGCGGCTCAAGCCCGGCCTCGCGAGCGATCTGGGCCCTGGTCCGGCGCTTGGGCTTGTAGGGCAGGTAGATGTCTTCCAGCCTGGCCTTGGAGTCGGCGGCCATGATCTGGGCGGTCAGCGCATCATCGAGCTTGCCCTGGGAGCGGATCGACTCCAGGATGGCAGCTCGCCGCTCCTCCAGTTCGCGCAGATAGCGCAGCCGCTCTTCCAGGGTGCGCAGCTGCGCGTCATCGAGCGTTCCGGTCGCCTCCTTGCGGTAGCGGGCGATGAACGGCACGGTGGCGCCACCGTCGAGAAGCTCGATGGCGGCGGTGACCTGACCTTCCCTGACACCGAGTTCGCTCGCGATCCGGCGGGGAACCGGCACTATGCCCGCGAGCAGCTGTGATGACGCCATAGCTGGCTGACCTTACCATCGCGATGTCCTCAGCGACCTGCTCCGGCCGGACATGGCGGGCCAGATCAGGGTGAAACAATGGCGCTGAGGTCAGCGCCACCGCCAGGGCCAGCCAGAGGACGGCGTGATCTCGGGATAGCGTCGCGCACCCGGCCAGCCAGCCGAGTGCGTCCCCGATCCGCGCCGGTGGCTGGGCATCTTGAGCACGAGCACGATGGTCTTGTCGTCGGCTCGCACACCGCGGCGTTCCCGCACGGCATTCAAGACGACTTCCGCGGTTCGCGCCGCCGACATGCTGCCGAGGTCAGCCATTACCCGGGCAAGCCAGGCCGAGCCTGACGACGTCCGGTCGGCTCCGGTCACGCTTCCGGTCACCAGGATCAGGCTGTCGCCCGGCCGCAGCAGCAAGCGCTCCTCGCGTAGCTCGGAATCGGACGACAGGCCGAGGAATGTCTCCTGCTGCGGCACGACGAGCACGCTTCCGTCAGCCCTGCGCAGGTACACCGTCTGCATGCCCGCGGCGCAGATCCGCACCAGCGCGCCGATCACCGACGGCCGCACCGTGGCGTAGAACGCGGTGAAGAAACAGCTCCCGACCGGTGGCATGCCGTGCAGCCACCGGCTGAAGGAAGCCAGGACCTGGCCCGGGCTCGACTCGACCTGCGCCGCGGAGTGCAGCCCGGCACGTGCCATCCCGATAGCCCCGGTGGTCTCAGCGCTCACTGGCGGCGGGCCGAGCTTTCCGGACTGGCCAGGCCGGTTCCGCGCCCGGGCCTTCATGTCGATGACAGCGATCCCCCACCGCCCGCTGGCAAGCTGCAGCAGCTCGTAGGAATCATCCGGGGCCCTGGACCTGGTGCGGTCAGGAGCACATCGCACCGAGAGCTGCAGGCCAGCGATCTCGGCGGGGACCGACCAGGCGGCCGCCGCTACTTCCTGGCCCGCACCACCGGCGACGGAAGGCGGAGCACCATCATCCTTCACTGGTCACCTGCCTCTGCAACTTCGGGGAGAAGGCAAGCAGGGTCTGGGCTTACTGACAGTAAGTACATCATGACTATTGGCATTCTGGTCACCATCAAAACTTTTTCCAGACGTCCTATCTGAATTGCTATCGATTGCACTTTGGTGCGTGCATTATTGGCAACCAGTGCCATAATCAGGCGGGTCGAATCGTGCATCTTCGCGCGCTCTGGGCTCCCGAGTGGCTCGCGGTCACGCTTGGTGCCGGCCAGGATCGCGCTGTGACGAGGACTTGACTGATCAGCGCGTTGCTAGTTTCCTTGTGGCCACGTAAGAGGCAATTGAAACGCTTTCGGGGGCTGTCATCGCTGAGTCGGGCGTTGCCGATGTCGCTGTCGTGGGAGCCGGCCTGGCGGGTCTCTCGGCGGCCCGCGCCCTGACCGCCTCCGGTGCCGACGTCGTTGTCCTGGAGGCTCGCGACCGAGTGGGCGGCCGGATCCACTCCGTCGTGGAGGACGGGGGCAGGCTGATCGAGTACGGCGGGCAGTGGGTCGGCCCCACCCAGGATCGCGTGCTCGGCCTGATCAGCGAGTTCGGCCTGGATACGTTCGCCCAGTATGCCGACGGCGACAACATCCAGGCGACCGGCGGGACGCTGCTGCGGTACAACGGCGCGATCCCGACTGGCGACCCGCTGCAGGCGGCCGACCTGATCGAAGCGATGGTCGAGATGACCACGCACGCGATGGACCTGGACCCCGCGGCACCCTGGGCGCACCCCCTGGCCGAGACGCTGGACTCGATGACGCTGGAGACCTGGATCGCGGCCCAGCCATACGGCGACGGTGCCAAAGAGTGGATCAGGCTGCTCAGCCGGGCACTCTTCCCGGCCGAGCCAGGCGAGATCTCGGTCCTGCACGCGCTGTTCTACCTGCGCTCTGGCGGCGGCCCGGAGAAGATGATCGGCATCGTCAACAGCGCGCAGGAGACCCGGATCACCGCCGGCGCCCAGCAGATCGCGCTGCGGATGGCCGCGCCCCTCGGTGACCGGGTGCGGCTCGCCCGCCCGGTACACCGGATCGAGCAGTCCGGGCAGCGGGTCACCGTGCACTACGACGGCGGAGTGATCGGCGCCCGGCGCGCGATCGTGGCTATCCCGCCGGCTCTGGCCAGCCGGATTCGTTACTCCCCCGCGATGCCCGGCCTGCGTGACCAGCTGACCCAGCGGTCGTTCATGGGGGCTGTCATCAAGGTTCACGTCTTCTACGACCGGCCGTTCTGGCGCGAGGACGGGCTGAGCGGTCATGTCACCTCGGACCAGGGCCTGCTCCGGCTGACCTTCGACCAGACCCATCCGGACGGATCCGAGGGTGCGCTCGTGGGCTTCGTCGACTCCCGCCTGGCGTTCGCCGCGTCCCGCATGACGCCGCAGGAGCGCCGCGCCGCGGTCGTCTCCGACCTGGTCCGGATCTTCGGCTCGCGGGCCCAGGCTCCGGCGGGCTACTACGAGCGCTCGTGGCTGGAGGAGGAGTGGTCGCGCGGCTGCTACACCGGCATGATGACGCCCGGAACCTGGTCGACGCTCGGTCCGGCGCTGCGCGAGCCCGTCGGCCTGATCCACTGGGCCGGGACCGAGACGGCCGTGGTCTGGAACGGCTACATGGACGGCGCGATCCGCTCGGGCGAGGACGCGGCGGCGGCCGTGCTCGCCGGACTCGGGAAGGAGGCAGGGTGACCGCGAGCGAGCGCGAGAGCATCGGCGCCGACGAACTCGAGCAGGCCCTGGTCGAGTACGTCGCCAGGGCCAACGCCAGCCCGAGGGCGCGCAAGACCCTCGGCACCTGGTCCTGCCGGATCCACGTCGAGGCGACGGATGTGCCGGGTGCGCAGTTCACCCACGTGATCGAGCAGGGGGCTTCGCAGCCCGTCCACCGGGGGCTCGACGGCGTGCCTGACCTGATCGTGACCGGCCACAGCATGGACCTGGCCGAGATCTTCTGGGGCGACGCCAACCCCGCCTCCAACTACATGCAGGGCGCCATCAGGACCCTCGGCCGGGCCGACGACGTGATGCGGCTCGACGCGATGGCGATGTTCGTCTTCCTCGGCCAGTGACGGGAATCCGCGAGTGACCGACATCCCAGCATCCCCGGCCTCCGGGCAGCGTGAGCTCAGCCGTGCCCTGACCCTGCCCGGAGCGGCGGCGATCTCCACCGGACTGGCGTTCGCCGCGCTCAACTTCCTCGGGATGGCCCAGCTGCTCGGCTACATCAGCGGCCCGCTGTCCTGGGTGGCCGTGGCGGCGGGCGGCGTCCTCATCCTGGTGGTCCGCGCTCTGTTCTCGGAGCTGAACGGCATGCAGCCGACAGCGGCTGGCATCAGGCTGTGGATGAGCCAGGCGATGAACGACCGCTTCGCGCTGATCATCACTCTCACCTACATGACGGCGATCGTCCTCGTGATCGCGGCGGACGCGTTCATCATCGGCGAGGCCATCGCCCACGCGTTCAGCAACGGCCACGTAGTCGCGATCATCTATGTCGCGGTGCTGCTGATGGTGGCGACGGCCCTGAACCTGCGCGGGATCAAGCTGGCCGGCGCCGCCGAACTGGTCGTGACGTCGGTCGTGGTCGCGGGGACCGTCGTGGTCGGCGCGGTCGCGATCTTCCACCACGGGCCGGTCCCGGCCGGGCCTGCTGCCGGCGGCTCGCCGGTCCAGGCACTGATACTCGGCATCTTCCTTTACACCGCCTTCGAGTGGGTCACGACCAACGCCGAAGAGGTCGTGCGACCGAAGATCATCCCGCGGGCGATGCTGATCGCGATCATCGTGCTCGTCGTCAGCCAGGGCCTCTTCACGGTCGCCATGGGCCTCACCGTCGGCCCGGCAGGCCGGGCTACGGCCTATCCGCAGCTGCTCGCCGCCCAGCACGCGATGGGCCACGCGGGGCTGATCGTGATGCTCTGCGTCACGGCGCTGACCGCCGTCAACACGTTCAACGGCGGCTTCGTCACGATGTCGAGGTTCATGTACGCGGTAGCCCGTGAGGGTAAGCTCCCGCGCGCGCTGACCAGGCTCAACGACCGCGCCGTGCCGGTAGTGCCGGTGTGGTTCCTCGGCATCTCCTCGCTGGTGCTCGCCGTCGTCGTCGCTATTACCGGCTCCTGGGTGATGGTCGTGTCGGTCTGCGCGGCACTGGAGATGATGATCTACGCCGCAGCCGGATACGTCGTCTTCCGGCTGCGGCGGCGGCGGGCTGACGCGCAGCGCCCGTTCCGCCTGGCTGGCGGCCGGGTATCGGCGATGGCGGCGACCGTAGTGTTCGGATTGCTCGGGGTCGTCAGTGCCGTCACCGTCGGCAAGACCACCAGCGCCGTGCCCTTGCTGTTCCTGCTGGTCGTCGCTGGCCTGGTGACGATCTATGTCTTCAGGTACCTGCCCAGGCTGGAACGGCGCGAGGCCGAGGAACTGGCGGCCCGGCGGGCCGCGAGAGCGGCTGCCCGCGCCACCGCCAGGGCCGAGCAGCTGCCCGACGAGTCCT
>DASWAA010000312.1:0-4135 GCA_036391385.1 Streptosporangiaceae bacterium | reverse complement strand
GCGATGGTACCTGGCTTGATGTGACTCCGGATTGCCGACCGAGGGTGAGCAGCACTGTGCCGACAAGCAGCACACAGCGGTCCTTACCTGGCCACAGGCGAGCGGCTCCTGCTAGACCCGAATCCCAGCGCCCAGCACGCGGCTGGAGCATCCAACGTCAGCACCAAGCAGCAACTGATCACGATCGATGTCTGGCGCCTGAACGAAAGCGGACCTCCGGGCCACAAGCGATCTTGCCCCCCAAAGTGCCCCCCACGGCACTCCGGCCCCTGACCTCTGACGGCTAGAAACTGCCCCTGACCTGCGGAGCCCCCTTACGGAATCGAACCGTAGACCTTCTCCTTACCATGGAGACGCTCTGCCGACTGAGCTAAGGGGGCGCGGCGGGCTTCGACCCGCACGACCGGCGCGTCAACCTCGGCGGCAACCGCCGCTGTCGCACGCGCGCTACGCGAGCATACACGATCAGGCAGTGGCCCGCAGAACCCGGACGACGATGACCACACGGTCCCCGAATCGCCGAGATCAGCCGTCCCGGCCCGAACCAGCCACCCGACATAACCCGCTCATCCGCCAGAACGCGTCCACGACCTCCCCCCACACCCGCGATAGCGGATCGATCAGCTCGAAGTGCCCTGCGCCGGGCATTAGGACGCAGGTCGCCGCCCCCGCGCCCACGCCCGTTGCCGCCGTCGCGCGCGCGTAGTCCATGCTCATCTGGCAGGGAACACGGTCATCGGCCATGCCGTGCAACAGCCTCACCGGCACCCCGGCCGGCACCAGCCGGATCGGGTCCGCCTCCAGGTAGCGGTCGTAGTACAGGTCAGGACCACCCCCCATCAGGGCCCCGGCGGCCTGCCCGCCAAGCTCCCAGCGATAGCAGGCGGCGAGGTCGCTGACGGCAGCCAGTGCCACCACGCCGCGCACCGGCAGCGCCTCACCGTGCCGCTCGACGGCCCACGGTGACTCAGCGGGCAGCCAGCGCCTCCCGGCCGCCCACAGCGCGAGATGGCCGCCCGCGGAATGACCAGCGATCACGACTCGGTCAGTGTCGGCCAGCCCGCCGGTCGCCTCGGCGACCAGCCACGGCAAGCGGTCGACGGCCGTCGCGACATCGTCGAATGTCCCTGGCCAGCCGCCGCCATCCTGACCAGTCCTGCGGTACTCGGGAGCGCAGACCACGATCCCGGTAGCCGCCAGGGCCTCGGCCAGCGGCGCTGTGTGCTCCCGGCCGTACTCGGCCCGCCAGAAACCGCCATGCAGGAATATCGTCAACGGCGCCCGCCCGCCAGTCCCGCCCTGGCTGGCCGGCGCCGACGGCGGCAGGTGGACATCGGCCACCTGGTCGGCGTCGCTGCCGTAGCTGAGCACGAGATCGGGCTTCCTGGCTGGCCGAGTCAGCACCTCACGCGGGTCCCTGTCGGAACCTTCTGATAGATGCTGAATATTCATCTGACCGCCATCCCGGGGACACTCCCTGTCCGATCGTGCACCACGATCATTATGGGGTGAAACCCGGTATCCCAACCGCCGATGGCGAGTCAAGCCGCGTTTACGGCTGCCGGGATTGCGCCGAAAGGACGCATAGGACTTCCGACGATGTTGGTGGATAATGTGAGCATCAGGACGGCAGGACCGGCCAAAGCCGGCTCGACAGACGGAGCGCTGCGTTGCCGCTAAGGTTCGTGCGACTCGGGCGAGCGGCCACCGCCATCGCGGGAGGCTCGTTCCTGCTAACAGGCTTCGCGATCGCCCCAGCGCTGGCCGCCTCCGCCCAGCCGCGCGGTTCGTCGCCCTGCGGGGTGAACTCGGGTGCCGCTGCTGTGATCTCGGCCAGCCTGCTCTCCGGCGGAAGCCGGCCTCAGCTTGCCAGCCAGAGTCCGAGCCCGGTCCCCAGCCCTGCCGCGTCCCAGAGCGCCAGCGCGAGCCCGTCCGTGACCCAGAGCCCGAGCCCGTCGAGCGTCTCGGCTTCCAGCCCGAGCTTGAGTCCCTCGAACTCCCCAAGCACGTCACCGTCAGGATCACCCAGTCCGTCACCGAGTCCGTCGCCCACCCATTCCCCGCATCCCGGCGTGCTCTGCGTCACGGCTCAGGTCGCCGCGAACCAGTCAGCCCTGTCCCCCAGCGGCACGGTCACCTACTCGATCTGGATCTGGAGCACGACACCTGCTCAGAAGGTCACCGCAACGGTGGCGTCTACCTCACGACTGACTCGCACGCCGCGCTTTACGCTGTGCCCCGTGATCTTCGGCACCAACTGCTCGATCGGCTCACTGCCAGCGAACCAGGCATTCGAGCTGATGGTCACGGACCACATCAGGACCACGGCCACCGTCGGCTCCTCGATCACGCTGACCGTCGTTGTCCAGGGCACCGGGCTCTCTCCCGCCGAAGCCACGAGCACAACGGTGATCGGCCAGACCAGCCCCAGCCCGTCGCCGAGCCCGAGCACATCGGTGACGCTGCCACCGTCGACCTTCCCCTTCGTCCCGAGCACGACGACGATCACCCCGGGGGGCCTGAGCAACCTGTTCCCGGTCGTCACCCCGTCGGCGAGCGCGCCAGGGTCGAGCTCTCAGCTGTCGAGCCGCCGCACGCGCCAGGTTGCCGGCCTCACCTCGTCCTCGCTGCCGCTCGACCCGCGCCTCATCGGCGGGCAGCTCGCGGCGCTCGCCGTGCTGGCAGCCGCGGTCACGATGGTGGTGGCCAGGCTGTCGCTGCGGACGCCGCAGCCAGCGGCGCCTGGCGTTGCGTCCGCGGCGGAAGCCGAGTCCGGCGACGACGCTAAGCCGGAGGGCTAGTCCCCAGGCTCGCGGCTAGCCACCGCGGGCCGACAGCTAGCAGCCATCCAAGGCCCACGGCCAGTCCTGATGACTGGCGAGCGACTCGCTAGTGAGCTACGTGCTCGACAAGCGGCCGGATGACCCGCATCTGTTCAGCTAGGGCAGAGGCGCTCATCGTCGCCGAGATCAGGACGCCGAACGTGTCGTTGTCGGCCCAGGTGCATTCCGCCGGTCCGCCGCTGGCCCCCGGCGCGCACACGGCCTGGCCACCCAGCGAGCCCGCGTTCGTGGTGAACGAGCCGCGCATCGCGGTCATGGCGCCGATCAGGCCGCTGGCCGACGCACCACCAGCCAGGTTGCCGCCCACGAACGCGATGATCTGCGGCCCGTTGCTGGTGCCCGGGCCGGTCTTCCGCTCGTACACCGCAGCGACGACGTTCTTCACCTCACCGGGCGCGCCGGCCACGATCTTCTGCTTCATCTGGTCGGCGGTCGTGCTGGCCAGCGCTGACTGCTTGATGTAGCTGCCCAGCGTGGCCGGATCGGTCACCACATGAGCAGGCTTCGGCAGCAGGAACACGAGAGCTGCCAGAAGGACCAGGATCGCGGCGATGGCCGACCCGCCAAGTATCTGCACCTTACGCGGCACCTTCCTGGCTGCCTTTGCCCGACCGATGCCCTGCCGATCGAGACCCTTCCGATCGACGTTCCCGCGAGCGCCAGCCTTCCGGTCGGAGCCCTTCTGAGCTGGCCGTTTCTTTCCGGGTCCTTTCTTGCCTGACCCCTTGCGCTCCGGTTTGCCGCGATCTGGAGCCGCCCGGCCCGGTGCGGCCCGATTCGGCGCCGTCCGGTCGAGGCCGTCCCCACCTAGACCCGGCCGTTCATCGTCAAGCCAGTCCGCTCCGAGCCGACCCGCCCCCGGACGACCAGGTCCGCTCCGGTCTGGTCCAGTCCGATCAGGTCCAGTCCGGCCGGGCGATGTGCGCCCCCGCTCGCCGCCCGGCCGTTCCCGGCCTGGCAGATCGGTGAAGTCAGACGTGGCCGCGCCAGGCTGGGTCCCGGTCAGCGGAACGGCTGGCCGGCCCCGCTGCACGGGTCCCGCAGGCTGAGCCGACCGCGCCGAGCGCGACCAGCCGCTACGGCGCCCGGGTGCAACGGCCCGCCCGCCACCGAGGGCGTCACCGGCAGCGCCCTGAGCGCGCGCATCCCGGTTCGCTGACCTGTCACCGCCGGGCGCTGATCTCCGGTCGTCGACGGCGCGTATTGTCCCCGTGTCGGAGTACAGCGGCTTGGCATACTCGGCCGAGTCGAGCCAGGGCTCGGCACTGACCTGATGTGTTGGCCAGACCTCT
>DASWAA010000311.1:0-5243 GCA_036391385.1 Streptosporangiaceae bacterium | reverse complement strand
GCGACGTCCGGCAGCCGCACGGCCATCGCGGTGGAGGTGCGTCCCTGTGTCCGAACTGCTAGTCGAGCCTGACGAGCCTGAACTGCCAGACCAGTCAGGCGATCCCGGCGATCCCGGCGACGGGCAGCGGGATGGCAGCATGCCCGTACAGCCTGACGACCGGCGGCTCGCGCTGATCGAGACAGCGCAGGCTCGCTGGGTAGCCGCCCTCACCGACCTCGGCGGACGTAACACGCTGCTGTACTACAAGGACCGCCGCTCTGGCACGCTCGACCTGGCCCAGGCTGACCCCGTCGCGCTCGAGCACTTGCTGCGGACCGGATCGATCCGCCTGACCAGGCTCTTCCGTGATGTCGACGTTCGCGCGGACGCGATCAGGAGAGTGCAGGTCATCTATCGCAAGGCACGCGAGCTGCTCGAAGAGCGCGGCATCCGGGCTGGCTACCTGGCCATCGGCATGGCGCGCTGGGACGAACTGTTCCTCGAGCCCGCGGCACCGGTGCTGCTCCGCGGCCTGACGATCACGCCGACCCGCGCCCGCCACGACGACTTCGACCTGGTGCTTGACGACGAGCCTGAGGTCAATCCGGTCCTGCTGCACAAGCTGGCCAGCGTCTACGGCGCGGCCACCGAGAAGCTCAGCGACGTCCGGGGCGAGCGGCTGTGGCGGATGCTGCACGACTCGGCCGTCGCAGCCGACGTTCCCGGATTCGCGATCATGGACCGGACCGTGATCGGCACCTTTACCTATGCCAAGCTGCCGATGGTCCGCGATATCCAGAACGCGGCAGAGCTGCTGGCCGACAGCGACGTGGTGGCGGCCATCGCCGGTGATCCTGATGCCCAGGAACTGCTGTCCGTGCAGGACGACGCCGAGCCGCTGCTCGACCTGCCCGCGGCTGACTTCTCCGTCCTGGATGCCGACTCCTCGCAGCGCAGCGCGATCGCTGCCGTGATGTCAGGTCGCAGCCTGGTCGTCCACGGCCCGCCCGGCACGGGGAAGAGCCAGACCATCGCGAACCTCATCACCGCGCTGGTCGCCTGCGGCAGGAAGGTGCTGTTCGTCGCCGAGAAGCGGGCGGCCATCGACGCCGTGCTGTCCAGGCTCAAGAGCGTCGACCTCGGCGAACTCGTCCTCGACATCCACGAGGGCACCAGGGACAGGCAGCGGATCGCCAGTGACCTCGGAGCCTCGCTCGACGTGGCCCAGCAGACGGTCACACCGGATGATGCCAGCCTGCGACGGCGGCTCGCCGAACGGCAGCGCAGGCTCAACGATCACGTCACGGCACTGCACGAGGCGCACCCGCCGTGGGGGCTGACCCCGTTCGGTGTGCAGTCCGCCCTGCTCGGCATACCCGAACAGGGCCGCACGCCGGTCCGGTTGCCTGCACCTGAGCGCATCACGGGCACGGAGGCCGACGATCTCCGGGACGAGCTGCGGGAGTTCGCCCGTCTCGGCGGCTTCACCATGCGGCCGGACTCGACGCCATGGTTCGGTGCCGCGCTGCGCACGGCCGCTGACGCGCGTGAAGCTACTCATCTCGCCGCTCAGCTCTCCTCTTACGACCTGCCGCGCCTGATCGACCGGCACGCCAGGGCCAGCGCGCGGCTCGGCCTGCGGCCGCCGACCAGCTACCCGACCGCGCTGGCTCGGATGAACCTCTACCGGGCGATCGGCCAGACCGTGCAGGTGCTCGACGCTGCCGTCTACCAGTCCGAGCCACGGGCACTTGCCCACGCCATGACCGGAACCGGAGGGTTCTCGCTCGGCGAGCGGCGCAGGCTGCGCAAGGAAGCGCAGCAGTTGCTCACCGGGCCGGTGAAGCCACCTCGCGAGGATCTGGCCGTCCTGCTCACCCAGGCGGCCGAGCAGCTCGCGGACTGGGAGAGCGCCAGGAGCAGCGGCGCGGATCCGGCGCGCACGGCCGGCCTGGCCCCGGCCGTCCCGGCGGAGCTCGCCGAGCTTGAAGAACTGCACCTGGAGTGCGGACGCAAACTCGACGCCCTGCGCTCGCGCGTCCGCCTGTCCGTCGCCGACGTGGCCGAGCAGCTCGCCGAGCTGACCGCCGACGAGGAGACCGCCTGGAAACTGCCCAGGCTGTACGAGCTGGCCAGGCGGTTCGACGAGCTTGGCCTCGCGCCGCTGCTCGACGAGCTTGGCCGCAGCGATGCGAGCCCTGATCTGGCGGCGGCTGCGTTCGACCACGCCTGGTACTCCTCGATCCTGGATCAGATCCGGGTCCGCGACCCGCGGTACGCCGCCGAGCGGGGCGGCGCGCTCGACGAGCTCGCCACCGACTTCCGTAACCGCGACGTCGAGTACCTGGCCGCCAACCGCAGGCGGGTCAGGCACGCCTGGGCGCAGCGACTGCGCGAGGCACAGGACCGGCACCCGCTACAGGCGCGAGTGATCCGCAAGCAGGCAGCACTGCGGCGCGGCCACCTGCCGTTGCGCCGGCTGCTCGACCAGACCTCCGACGTGCTGTTCGCGCTCAAGCCGTGCTGGGCCATGTCGCCGCTGATGGTCAGCCAGGCGCTGCCGGCCACCCGGCTGTTCGACGTGGTGATCTTCGACGAGGCGAGCCAGATCGTCCCGGCCGACGCGATTCCCTCGATCATGCGCGGTCACCAGATCGTCGTCGCCGGGGACGACCGGCAGCTGCCGCCGACGAACTTCTTCCGGCAGGTCGGCGACGGCGACGACGATCTGGCCGACGACGAGGACCTGGTCTCGTTCGGAGCGGGATTCGAGTCAGTGCTCGACGCGCTGCGGCCGCTGCTGCCGACCTGGCCGCTGGCGTGGCACTACCGCAGCAGGGACGAGCGGCTGGTTGCCTTTTCCAACACCCACATCTACGGCGGCACGCTGACCACCTTCCCCGGCGTGGCGCGCGACGACTGCCTGCGCCATGTCGTGGTCGAGCAGACCCCGGGACCCGGGCAGGAAGTCTCGGTCACCGCCGAGGTGGACAGGGTGGTCGAGCTGATCATCGAGCACTCCAGGACCCGGCCGCACGAGTCGCTCGGCGTGATCGCGCTCGGGATCAAGCACGCCGAGCGCATCGACGCGGCCCTGCGCGCCGCCCTCGCGCGGAACACCGAGCTTGAGGCGTTCTTCGCCGACGACACCGCCGAGCCATTCTTCGTCAAGAACCTGGAGCGTGTGCAGGGCGACGAGCGGGACGCGATCATCTTGTCGATCGGCTACGGCAAGCATCCCGACGGCCGGATGCGGTACCAGTGGGGGCCGTTGCTGCGCGACGGCGGCGAGCGCCGGCTCAACGTGGCGGCGACGAGGGCAAAGCACAGGCTGACCCTGGTCAGTTCCTTCTCCAGCCAGGACGTCGACCCGGACCGGCTGACCAAGGCGGGGGCGCGCCTGCTCGCCGGTTACCTTGAGTATGCGAGCTCCGGCGGGACGGCGTCGGCCGCGTCCGGCGGCAGCGAGCTGAACCCGTTCGAGGCCGACGTCAGGGACCGGCTCGCCGAATGCGGGATCACCGTCGTGCCGCAGTACGGCGTGGGCGGCTACCGGGTCGACTTCGCGGCGGCGCATCCCGACGACACCGACCGGATGGTGCTGGCTATCGAGGCCGACGGCACGTCTTACCGCCAGTCCGGCAGCGTCAGGGACCGCGACCGGCTCCGGGGCGAGCACCTGCAGCGGCTCGGCTGGAGCTTCCACCGGATCTGGTCGACGAACTGGTTCCGCGACCCGGAGTCCGAAGTGGCGAAGCTGCAGCAGGCTTACGAGGAAGCGGTCACCGCGGCCGGGCCGGTACCGACCCGGCAGGCGGACCCGGTGCTTGCGCCGTCGGGATCGCTGGTGCCGTCCGGCGACGCAGACGACGCCGAGGCAGCCCATGACCTGCGGCAGGGACCAGAGCCGTCAGCCGATCTTGCCGTGCGCGAAGATCACCGTTACCTGGTGAAACCCGAGTGAGCTCATCAGGCCGGTGAGCATGCTGCGGGTGTTCTTCTCCGCCTGCGCTATCAGCAGGCTATGCCGGGCGGCATCCTGGATCTTCTGCTGCGCCACCACGTAAACCCTGTGCTGGCTGTCGGGATTGCCGGAGAAGAAATTGCCGATCCGGTTCAGCAGCCCCTGCTGCTGAGCGAAGACGTACGACCTGCGCACGTTCAGCACGGCAGGCTCAAGCTGGGCGGCTGGCAGCGTGATCCGCACCGCTGTCCTGTTCGACGACACGACGACGGCCTTACCCGACAGCCCGGAGAAGTCGACGAACGCGATGTCCGTGCCAGCGCCCACGAAGAGCGTCGAGGTCCCCTCGACGAATGACGGCAGCCACGAGGTCCGCTGCGACAGGTCGACCACGACCTGGAACGACCCGCTTGCCGCCTCGTACCGGCTCAGCGACGTGATCGACTTCAGCAAGACCGGCCCGCTGCGCACCGAGGTCGTCTCGGCGAAGGGGTTGCTCAGACGCGGCAGCAGCCGCACCGCCGAAAGCGCGATCACTAGCGCGACGACCGCCATGACGACCACCACCATGAGGCCTGCCATGCGGCCAAGCCGACGACCGGCGCTGCGTCGGACCTCAGTCATCGGATGCCTCCGTCCTTCCGCCGCCAGTGCTCGCGGAGGCGGCGTTTCGGGCGCGATAGTCAGCTGCTTAGCACTTCCCCACTTCCCATCACGATGCAGAACTAACGCTCCTATTGCGGTGCAGGCCGGCAGCCAGCCGGATAGGCCTGGGCGAGCATGGACATCCGCCACCTAGGCCGTGATCATTGCCGATATAGCGCCGATCTGGGATATTGACGCCATGTTTGGCATTGTGCGTCCCTGCCGTCACCGTCTGCGTGGTCCGCTCTTCGGCGAGTGGATGGCGCATCTCTGCGGCCTCTGCCTGACCTTGCGCGACCTGCACGGCCAGAGCGCCAGGCTCGTGACCAACTACGACGGGCTCCTCGTCTCGGTGCTGACCGAGGCGCAGGGCCCGGAGGCTACGCCGCATCGTCTGGCCGGTCCGTGCGCCTTGCGCGGCCTGCGCCGAGCCGACGTCCTGGACGCAGCCGGATCGGGAGCGAGGCTGGCCGCCGCGGTATCCATGGTCCTGGCCGCGGCGAAGATCCGCGACCACGTCAGCGACGGCGACGGCGCCTACGCCCGCCGGATGGTCGCTTCCGGCGCCGGGATAGCGGCCGGTCGCTGGCAGGCCGCCGGAGAGCGGGCCGGATCAGAGGTCGGATTCGACACCACGGTGCTCACCGCAGCC
>DASWAA010000310.1:0-10472 GCA_036391385.1 Streptosporangiaceae bacterium | reverse complement strand
TCAGCTTGGCGCGATCGACCGCGCCGTCTACGCCGCCGTGGCGGGCGTGCCGGCGCCCGCGCTCGACCGGGCTATGCGGCGGCTGTCCAACTCGGCCAACCATTCCAGGATCTGGCTCGGGATCGCCGCCGGCCTGGCCCTGACCGGCCGGTCGGGCAGGCGCGCAGCCACCAGGGGGGTCCTCGCGATCGCGGTCACCTCGGCGGTCGTCAACCTGGGCGTGAAGCCGTTCTCCGCCAGGCGGCGGCCGGACCGGACAGACGTGCCCTACGTGCGGCACGTGCGGATGCCGTCCTCGACGTCGTTCCCGTCCGGGCACTCGGCGTCGGCGTTCGCGTTCGCGACCGCCATCAGCAGGGACAGCCCGTGGCTGGCGGTCGCGATCCAGTTCCTCGCCGGGGCGGTGGCCTACTCGCGGGTGCACACCGGCGTCCACTACCCCGGCGACACCATCGCCGGCGCGCTCATCGGTGCCGGGACAGGTCAGGCTGTCAGCAGCGTCTTCGACCGGGCCGTGGCCCGCCGCGGGGCCCGCCGCGGAGCCGACCGGACCTAGGACTACGACGCGGCGGTCAGTTCGTCGGCCGCGCCGTACGGGTCGAGCTTTCCCGCCGCGACCTGAGCCGCCAGGTCGTCCAGGCGAGACTCCCCGGGCAGCGCGCCGAGCCGCCGCCTGATGCCGGCGACGGCGATCGCCGAGATCTCCTCCCGAGCCCGTTCCAGCCTGCGCCGCTCCCGCTCCCCAGACTCACCGAGCCAGGTCCAGTGTGCGTCCAGGCGCGTCACAAGCTCGTCGATGCCCTCGCCCGTGGCGGCAGCGGCAGACACGATCGGCGGCCTCCACTCGCCCTCGCCGTACCGCGCCATGGCGAGCATGTTCCGCAGGTCCCTGACCACGTCGTGGGCACCGGGCCGGTCGCTCTTGTTGACGACGAAGATGTCAGCGATCTCCAGGATGCCGGCCTTGGCCGCCTGGATCGAGTCCCCCATCCCCGGCGCCAGGATCACCAGCGTGGAATCCGCCAGCGAGGCGATCTCCACCTCGGCCTGGCCCACGCCGACCGTCTCGACGCAGACCACGTCGAAGCCGGCCGCGTCGAGTATCCGCAGTGCCTGCGGCGCCGCCACCGACAGGCCGCCTAGATGCCCGCGGGTCGCCATCGACCGGATGAACACGCCGGAATCGGTGGCGTGGTCCTGCATCCTGACCCGGTCGCCGAGCAGCGCACCGCCGCTGAACGGCGAGGTCGGGTCGACGGCGAGCACCGCCACCCGCAGGCCTGCCGACCGGTACGCCCGCACGAGCGCGCCGGTCACCGTGGACTTCCCGACCCCGGGGGATCCGGTCAGTCCGACGATCCTGGCGTGCCCGGTATGGGGCGCGACCGCTCGCATCACCGGGCGCAGCGCGGTCCAGCCGTCGGCCGCCGAGCCGTTCTCGGCGAGCGACACAAGCCGCGCCAGCGAGCGCGAGTCCCCGGACCGTGCCGCCGCCACCAGTGCCGCTGCCCGCTCGTCCGAGGCGCGCCCGGGTGCGGCCCGTTCCTGCGGCGCCACGTGCGTCAGGCCGGAACCTGGAGCAGCAGGGCGTCGCCCTGGCCGCCGCCGCCGCACAGCGCGGCCGCCCCGAGCCCGCCGCCACGCCTGCGCAGCTCGTAGATCAGGTGCAGCGCCAGCCGGGCTCCGCTCATCCCGATCGGGTGGCCGAGCGCGATCGCACCGCCGTTCACGTTGACGACGTCGGGCCCGACCCCCAGGTCGCGCATCGACTGGATGGCGACGGCGGCGAATGCCTCGTTGATCTCGATCAGATCAAGATCGGTAACGGAGCGCCCGGCCCTGGTCAGAGCACGCTGGATCGCGTTCGACGGCTGTGACTGCAGGGAGTTGTCCGGGCCGGCCACCACGCCGTGCGCGCCCACCGTGGCCAGCACCGTCGCGCCCGAGGCCGCCGCGGCCTCGGCCGACATCACGACCACAGCGCAGGCGCCGTCGGAGATCTGCGAGGCGGTGCCAGCCGTGATGGTCCCGTCCTTGGCGAACGAGGGCCGCAGCCTGCTCAGCGCCTCGACGCTGGTGTCGCCCCTGACACCCTCGTCGGTGTCGAAGATCACCGGGTCGCCTCGCCGCTGCGGCACCTGCACCGGCACGATCTCCTCGGTGAACAGCCCGTTCTTGATCGCGGCCGCCGCGCGCTGGTGTGACATCGCGGCGAACTCGTCCTGCTCGGCGCGGGTGATGCCAAGCCTGGCGTTGTGCCGCTCGGTCGACTCGCCCATCGACACGTGGTCGAACGCGTCGGTCAGGCCGTCGAGCGCCATCGAGTCGGCCAGCTCGGCCGAGCCGTACTTGATTCCCTTGCGCGCGGCCTGCAGCAGGTGCGGTGCGCTGGTCATCGACTCCATACCGCCCGCGACCACGACGTCGAACTCCCCGGCCCTGATCAGCTGCGCGGCGAGCGCGATCGAGTCGAGGCCGGACAGGCAGACCTTGTTGATCGTCAGCGACGGCACCGTCATCGGGATGCCGGCCGCCACGGCCGCCTGCCTGGAGGTGATCTGGCCCGCTCCGGCCTGCAGCACCTGGCCCATGATCACGTAGTCGACCTGGTCGCCGGCGACGCCGGCCCGTTCCAGTGCCGCCCTGATCGCGATGCCGCCGAGGTCGGCACCGCTGAAGTCGCTGAGCGAGCCGAGCAGCCGCCCGATCGCCGTCCTGGCCCCGCCGGTAATCACCGCTTCACGCATGCTGTAACGATACAGATGTCAGCTGATCTCACCGCGCCGCGTACGGCCAGCCCGGCGCGAGCGCGCAGACCGAGGGAGCACCCTTGCTGAAACGCATCGATCACGTCGGGATCGCCTGCCGGGACCTGGCGGCGTCGGTCGCCTTCTACGAGTCGACGTTCGGCCTCACCGTGGTCAGCATGGAGACCAACGAGGAGCAGGGAGTCAGGGAGGCGATGCTGATGGTCGCCGACGCTCCGGCCGGCATGTCGTACGTGCAGCTGCTCGAGCCGCTCGGACCGGACACCCCGGTCGGGAAGTTCCTGCATCGCCGCGGTGAGGGCGTGCACCACATCGGCTACGGGGTGGCCGACATCGAAGCCGCGCTCGCGGCCATCGGCGCGAGCGGCGTCCGGCTGATCGACGCCAGGCCGCGGCACGGATCGATGGGCGCGTCGATCGCCTTCCTGCACCCGTCCGATGTGGGCGGCGTGCTCACCGAACTGGTCGAGTCGGGTCACCGCTAGCCGGTCCGCAGGTCCCGCCAAGCCCGGCAACTCGAACTAATTCGTGAGCTAGGGCACGAGCAGCAGCGAACAGGCCTCCAAGTAGCTGATCGCGGAGTACGCTGCCAGCACCGGGGACATAGCGTCGGGCTGTGGCCCGGCTTAGGATGCAACAACCCCCTCCACCCCAGGATTAGGCGACATGCAGCCCGATATCAACGCTCAGCTCGGCACCTTCTTCGATGATGACCAGGCGCATCCTCCCTTCTCCCAGAAGATGCGCGGATACGACCAGGACGAGGTCGAGGCGCATCTGCGGGTGCTGGACAACAAGATGCGCGCGATGCGCGAGAACGAGCAGGCGCTTAAGCAGGAACTTGGCTACGCGCACCGCCAGATGCAGGAGCAGGAGCGACCGACCTACTCAGGGCTCGGCTCGCGGATCGAGCAGCTGCTCCGGCTGGCCGAGGAGCAGCGTGACGAGATCTTGCAGGAGGCGCGGACCGAGGCCAGCCAGATCCTGGCCTCGTCCAAGGTCGACGCCGCCGAGCTGAGGGCTGCCGCCGAGAACGAGACCGCCGAGCTCCGGGCCAACGCCAAGCGCGAGACCGATGAGCTGCGGGCGTCGGCGGAGCGAGAGGCCGGCAGCATCCGGTCGAGCGCGCGCAACGATGCCGACGAGCTGAAGTCGACCACCGAGCGCGAGGTCACCAGCCTGCGGGCGATGGTCGACCACGAGGTCGCCGAAAAGCGGGCGGCCGTCGAGCGCGAGATCGGCAAGCTGCGGTCCACGACCGAACGCGAAGTCGCACAGCTCAAGGCGTCGTCCAAGCGTGAGCGGGACGAGATCCTGACCACCTCCAAGCGCCAGGCGGACGAGCTCCGCAGCCAGGCGCAGCGTGCCTTCGAGGAGAGCGAGGCACAGCGCGCTCAGGCCGAGACCGAGTTCGAGATGCAGATCGCCGCCCGGCGCGAGGCGGCCGAGAGCCAGGAGGCCGAGCGGCTGGCCGCGGCGCAGGCCGCCACGCAGCGGCTCGTGGCCGAGGCCGAGCAGCGCGCGGCGACCGCCGAGCAGCGGGCGAGCAAGGCGAGCGCGCAGGCCGAGCAGACCAGGCGGGATGCCGACGACCACGCCAAGCAGCTGGTCAGCGGCGCGAAGAAGAACGCCGACGACATCGTCGCCCAGGCCAAGTCGCAGGCCGACTCGCTGGTGGCCGACGCCAAGGCCGAGGCCGAGCGGCATGCGACCACGGCGCAGCGCCGGGTGGACGAGGCCAACAAGCAGTACGAGACGGTCCAGGCGCACCTGGCTCAGATCAGCCAGCTGCTTGGCCCGCAGGCTGCCAGCCTGGCCGGTGCGGCGGCCGCGCTGCCCGCACCTTCCCGCGCCACCGCTCCGGCGGCCAACGGCGGGGGCTCGTCCGGCCCTGCGACCAGGCAGGCCGCCTCGACGACCAAGACCGAGGCCAAGCAGGCCGGCGGCAAGGGCGGCGACGGCGACGAGGAGTGGTGGACCGAGTAGCTCAGGCTCTGCGAGACGGCGCCTCCCGCTTGCGGGAGGCGCCGTCTGGCATTAGCGGGCGCCGGCTAGCTCTGGCTGGAGCACGTAGTCGGTCAGCTGCCTGCCGAGCATCAGCGAGACCGAGTACGGGCCGTGCCTGACCAGCAGTCCGCATAGGTCTGAGGTCGGGCACACCTCCCAGCCATGGGTGTCGACATCGCGGAGCGCGCTGTGCATCAGCCGCGCGGCGCGCTGTGGTGCGCTGTTGTAGAACGTCTCGTCGTCGTTCAGGTCGAGCGCCAGCTCATACTGCAGATCGTGGCTGGAGCGCAGCCTGGCCAGGTTCCGCTCGATCTCGATGAGGACAGGCGCCAGAGCCAGGTCAGCGGGAGTGTGCGGGCGTGGAGATGCCATCGGGACCACCGTGCTTCCGGGCGCGGCCAGCAAATGTCACTGTCGACACTGCTCGCTCAATGGCCCGATGGCCAGGGACTATGGTCACTTCATCGGCAGCTGAACGCCGACGGCTAGGGGTTAATGGTCTGGCCGCCGTCGACGACGAGCGTCTGGCCGGTCATATAGGACGACGCGTCGCTGGCGAGGAAGACCGCCGGGCCTGCCATCTCCTGGGCGCGGGCCCACCGCTTCATCGGCGTGCTCGCGATCGTGGCCGGTCCCATGACCGGGTCTTCCCACATGGTGCGGTTCAGGTCCGTCGCGGTCCAGCCAGGGCACAGCGCGTTCACCCGGATGCCCGCTGCGGCCCACTCCACCGCGAGCGTCTTGGTCAGCGAGATCAGGCCCGCCTTGGAGGCACCATAGGGCGCGATCATCGGCGAGGCCGCGACACCGGCCACGGAGGCGACGTTGATCACCGAGCCGGACCCGCGGTCGAGGAGGTGACCGGCGAGCGCGTGGCACACATAGACGGCGGAGCTCAGGTTCAGCCTGATCAGCTTGTCCCAGCCGGACAACCGCAGGTCGCGGAACGGAACCAGGAAGTTCGAGCCACCCGCGTTGTTCACCACGATGTCGACGTGGCCGAGCTGGTCGATCGCGGTCGCCACGGCATCGGTCACGCCCGCCTGGTCGGTCACGTCGGCGGGAATGACCACGGCCCTGCGGCCGGCGGCGGTGACGTCGGCGGCCACGTCCGCCAGGCCGTCGGCCGTCCTGGCCACGACCGCTACGTCGGCTCCGGCCTGGGCGAATGCCACCGCGATGGCACGGCCTATCCCGCGCGATGCACCGGTGACAAAGGCGTTCTTGCCGGTCAGGTCGAACAGGCTCACGGTGAGTCCTTCCATTCAGCGGGAAGCGGCCAGGCGGCGGGGTTCAGCAGCTTAACGATCTCGTTCAGCACAATGCGCACGTAGGTCTCCCCCACCCACAGGTGCTTCGCCTTGTCGACGGCGATCAGCCGCGCCTGCGGGACCCGGGCGAATCTGGCCCGGGCCTCGTCCGGGCGCAGGTAGTCGTCGAGCTCGGGCACCAGCGCGACCAGCGGCCGGCCGCTGGCGGCCCAGGCGTCGAGATCGGCGTCGCCAGCCCGGCGCAGCGCCGGCGAGAGCAGGATCGCGCCTTCGACCTGCGGAACATTCCCCCACATCAGCGCGAGCTCGGTGCCGAAGGACCAGCCGAGCAGCCACAGTCTGGGCAGGCCGGCCGCGGCACAGAACTCGATCGCGGCGGCCACGTCGTGCCGCTCCGGACGACCGCCGCCGAACTCGCCGTCACTGGTGCCGCGCTCCGACGAGGTACCGCGGGTATTGAACCGCAGCACGGCAAGGTCCGCCATCGCGGGCAGCCGGTACGACGCCTTGCGCAGGACGTGGCTGTCCATCATCCCGCCCGCGGTGGGCAGCGGGTGCAGGCAGATCAGGGTGGCGACCGGATCGCGGCGCGACGGCAGCGCAAGCTCACCGACCAGGTCGAGCCCGTCGGCGGTGCGCAGCACGACGTCCTCCCGCCGGGCCGGGAGGATTGTGCCAGCCCGGATCTCGCTCATACCGCCTTCGCTCCTGCCTGCCTCACCGGCGCGGCCCCGGCCTGCGGGGTCGTCGCTGCCAGCATGCATTGTGCCAGTGCCTGCGCTCGGCCAGTCCGGGTGTCTCGGCCGGCCAGACCACCACATGGGCCGTGCCTGGCCTGATCTCCTGATCACAGCCCGGGCAGCGGTAGAGCTTGGTCGCGGCTTCTCCAGGCACCTGCCTGACGACCCAGTCACCGTCCGGCCACTCTTCCATCCGGGGCGGCCCGAGCCGGACCGGCGAGTCGTCGTCGGGAGCAGGCGGCGTCCGCCTGGCCCGCCGCGGCCGTCGCGGCATGTCTGCGGGAAGGCGACGAGCCTTCCGCGGGCTCACGTCCGAAGGTGCGGCATCCACATGGCAACCGCCTGCCCCGACCCCGGTTCCATCGCTATACCCCGCCCAGCCCGCCCAGCCCGGCCAGCGCGCACTCGGCCAGCAGCGGTGGCGGGGCGAACGCCGGATCGCCGTAACCCGCGTGCATCGCTCCGAGTACCTCGGCCACCGTCGAGGGGCCCGCGTCGGCCAGCATCCGCATCGGCCCGCGCCGGTAGCCGCACCCCAGTGTCATCGCCGCGTCCACGTCCGCCGGCGTCGCGTACCCGTCCTCGACCATGAGGACGGCGTCGCGCAGGTGCGGGTAGAGCAGCGCGCCGACAAGCAGCCCGGGCCGGTCGGCCGACCGGACGACGCTCAGCCCGAGCCGCGCGGTCAGCGCCCGGGCGGCCGCGAGCGCCCCGGCAGAGGTCAGCGGGCTCGGCACAAGTTCGACCAGGTCTGGAGCCACCAGGTGCAGCCCGACTGCCTCGGCGGCCCGGCCGGCCGCTACCGCGGACGCGAGGACACCACCGGCCGGGCCGATCGCGACGACGGTGAGGTCAGACGGGTGCGCGGCGTTGCGGGTGACGTTCACTCCGGCGGCCGCGAACAGGCTGGCCAGTTCGGCCGCCCGGTCCGAGTGCGGACCGGCCGTCCAGTCGTGCGCGGCCATCGCCGCGTCCGGCGGCCCCGCCACCGGGTCGATCAGCGTGACGGTGCCGGGAGCCTGCGGCTGGTCCCCGTCAGGAAGCTCAGAAGAGTCAGGAGCGGGATAGTCGTAGAAGCCGCCGTCGCTCTTGCGGCCGGTGCGGCCAGCGGCGGTGAGCCGGCGCAGCAGCGGCGCCGGGGTGTACCTGGTGCCGCCGAACTCGTGCTGCAGCACCTCGAGAATCGCCAGCGAGGTGTCGAGCCCGATCAGGTCGAGCAGCGCCAGCGGACCCATCGGCAGGCCGATGCCGGCGGTCGCCGCGAGGTCGATGTCCTCGCGGGTCGCGTAGCGGCTCTCGAGCAGCCTGACCGCGTGGTTCAGGTACGGCAGCAGCAGGGCGTTGGCGACGAAGCCCGCCCGGTCGGTGACCTGCACCGGCGTCTTGCCGAGCCGGCCGGCAAGCTCGGTGGTGGCCTGGCCGGCGGTCGGGTCGGTGAGCACGGTGGTCACCACCTCGACCAGCCGCATCACCGGTGCCGGGTTGAAGAAGTGCATGCCGACGACCCGGTTCGGATGCGCGGACCCGGCGGCAATGGTCGTGACCGACAGCGACGAGGTGTTCGTCGCGATGATCGCGTTCGGCCGGCAGACCTTGTCAAGCTCGGCGATCACCGCGTGCTTGATCGCGAGTTGCTCGGGCACCACCTCGATCACCAGGTCAGCTCCGGCCAGGCTGGACATGGTCGGCGCAGGCCGGACCCGGCCGATGATCTGCGCGTAGTCGTCCTCGGTCAGCTTGCCGCGTGACACTGCCCGGCCGAGCGAACCGGCCAGGATCGCCATGCCGCGGGACAGCGCGTCCTGGTCAGCCTCGACCGCGGTCACGGTCAGCCCAGCCCGGGCGAAGACCTCGGCGATGCCAGCGCCCATGGTCCCCAGGCCGACGACCCCCACCTCGCGAATCTCCATGGCGAGACACTATCGAGGCGCGGTGGCCAGGCTCACATCCGGGAGCTAGCCGAACCACAGTAGCTAGCCGAACCACAGCAGGTCGCTGATGGCGTCCACCCTGGCCGGAGCCAGCTGGGCGTAGACGGAGAGTTCCTCGGGGCTGGTGAACGCGCCGAGCTGCGCGCGGGCCGCGAGGACTGCCTGGACTTCCTGCGGGGTCAGCTGCAGGTGCTGGGCGAGCACGCTGTCAGGCACGTTGTTCACGTCGACCAGGCCGCCGTCGTCGTACTGCCGCTGCAGGTCCGGGCGGCCGATCCGCAGCTCCCGGGCGAGCACCGGGTCCCGCCTGGCCAGCTCACGCGCCTCGGCCCGCCGGCCGATCCTGGCCCTGGCGATTGCCACCGGGTCGGGACCCGCCGCGACCGGGGCAGGGGTTGGGAGCCCGGGCAGCGAGCGGAACTCGATCAGCGCGTGTGCTGTCGCCACCGCGATCAGCGCGACGACGACCGCGCCGAAGGGCGAGTTCATCGATCCTCTGGCCGGGCCACCTGCGCCTGCCCCTGCGAGAATGACGACGGTGACGCCGACATAAGCGGCGAACACGGCCCAGTCCTTGCGCCGCTGCCGAACGGTCGCGATCCGCAGGAACGGCAGGAACGTGAGCATGCCAGCCGAGAGCACCGGCGCCCACGCCCACAATCGCGAGATTCGGGCTGGCCTGATGTACGGCGAGACATACGGAGCGTGGCCGCGCTGAGGCGGAGCCTGGCCCGGGAACGGGCCGGCCTGGGGCGGCCAGCCTGGGTGGGCGACAATCATGTCCCTGCGCCGCTTGCGGTCCGCACGGACCTGACGGAGCGACCGCCCGCGTCGTGTCATTCGACCCGCCCATCTCCGCGCCCGACCGGTCACGTTGTCACCGCCATTATCGCCGTATCTTTCGCCGACTCGCTCCCTACGAGCCGGTACAGTTGGCTCCCGTGCGGCTCGTCATAGCTCGATGCAGCGTGGACTACGCGGGACGGCTGACCGCGCACCTGCCGAGCGCGCTGCGGCTGCTGATCGTCAAGGCCGACGGCTCGGTACTCGTGCACAGCGACGGCGGCTCCTACAAGCCGCTGAACTGGATGTCACCGCCCTGCCGGCTGGCTGAGGCCGAGGGTCAGTGGGTGGTCACCGGCAAGTCCGGCGAGACGCTGACCGTGCACATCGAGGAGATCCTCAGCGATACCTCGCACGCGCTGGGCGAGGATCCGGGCCTGGTCAAAGATGGCGTGGAATCCCACCTGCAGGAGCTGCTCGCCATCCAGCTGCACATGCTCGGCGAGGGCTGGCGGCTCGTCAGGCGCGAGTTCCCCACGCCGATCGGCCCGGTCGACCTGATGTGCCGGGACGAGTTCGGGGTCAGCGTCGCCATCGAGGTGAAACGGCGCGGCGAGATCGACGGTGTCGAGCAACTTACTCGTTACCTGGAACTGCTGAACCGCGATCCCCTGCTGGCCCCGGTCCAGGGCATCTTCGCCGCCCAGGAGATCAAGCCCCAGGCCAGGACGCTCGCCGAGGACCGCGGCATCCGCTGCGTCACGCTCGACTACGACTCGATGCGCGGCGTGGACGATGGCGCCCTGCGCCTGTTCTGACGCGGCACCTGCGTGGCTCCCCGCCTAGGGCAGCTGAGTTGCCCAGTACGCCGCAGGGTTGGCGGGCGGGGCAGCCTGCTGCACATTCGCGATCAGGTCAAGCGGGCCGAGGCTCGCCTCGGCCTGAAGTCCGAAGAAGTTCGCAATGGTCACG
>DASWAA010000309.1:0-3299 GCA_036391385.1 Streptosporangiaceae bacterium | reverse complement strand
CCCGTGAAGGCGATAGGGCTGCGGGTGACGTTCGACCTCGAGCTTGGCGGCGGCACCGGCGGCGATGGCGTGACCTTCGCGCTGCTCAACCCGGCGACCACCAAGGCGACCACGATCGGTGATGCGGGCAGCATGCTGGGGCTCGGAACGCGCGCCGGAGTTCCCGGGCTCGGCGTCGTCCTCGCGACCGGCGGTCACACCAGCCCGGCCGGTTTCGCGGCGACCTCGGTAGCGGTCGGCCGGGAGGGCCTGAGGTTCCAGAGCAAGGCCCCCGGGATAGGCTCGCTGCTGAGCGGTACGCACTTGGTGACCGTCAACGTGACCGGCAGCGGGCAGGGCCCGATCGTGACGATCTACCTCGACGACGTGCAGGTGCTGCAGGTGGCGGAGCCGACGCTGACGCCGACCGTGCGGCTAGCCTTCACGGCGGGGACCGGGACGCTCACCGACGTGCAGACCGTCAGGAGCGCCGCGATCTCGGCGTCCGGCTGACTGAGGTGACCGCGGAGTGTTGTCGTCGCGGTCTAGCCGCATATCAGTTGATTGCCATCTAAGTATCGGCAAATGGTATAATTAATAAATGCGGCCGTCGTATGCCCATTTTGATCGCACTCGTCCGAGCGCCGGGGAAATGCCTGGATGATTGTCAGCGCCGAGCCCGTCGTACTGAGGCCTGGCTCAATCCCTGCGCATGGGCCCAGGACCTTCGGCCGCGATACCGCGCTCCGGGTCGTCGCCCACGTGGCGGCCTGGACACCCTTCCTGCTCGCTGTCATTCGTCTGGAATGGCAAGGCTGGCGGCCGGTTTCGGACGCCGCAGCTATCGCGCTCCGCTCATGGGATGTTCTGACCGCGCACGGGCCCATGGTCGGGCAGGCGACCCGCCTTGCGCACGGCCTATTCGACCCTGGCCCGCTCCAGTACTGGCTGCTTGCGCTGCCGGTCCATCTTGATCCGGTCCATGGGCTGGTGTGGGGCGCCGCGCTCTGCTGCATGCTCGCCGCCTCGCTGACGATCGAAGCGGCGCGGGCGGTTGCTGGCGCTACCGGTGCGCTGCTGGCCAGCGGGACAGTCCTCGCCACAGTCGCCTGGATGCCAGCCGTCGCCCTGCAGCCGTACTGGAACCCCTGGTTTGGCGTGATGTTCCTGCTCGCAGCGCTGGCGGCGGGCTGGGCGGCACTGTCCGGACGACGTGGCTGGTGGCCGGTACTGGTGATCACCGCGTCCGTAGCCGCCCAGGCGCACCTGATGTTCATCGTCGTCTCGGTAGGTCTTGTCCTCCTGACGTTCCTTGTCGGCCTTGTGGATAACGTTCGGGACCAGGCGGGCTATCGCTGGGCGCTGACCGGACTCGGTGCCGGAGCGGTGTGCTGGATCGTGCCCGTCCTACAGGAGTTCACGGCTCCAGCCGGTAACCTGACTGCCCTGCTGCGGAGCCAGGGCGCATCGGGTGGCCGGACCGGCCTCGCCTTCGGCCTGAAGGCGCTGGCCGGCGCGGTCCAGCCGCCCCCCATGTGGTGGACGCCCTTGCAGTCGTTGCTGGATCTGAACCTGATCGACAAGCGATCAGCGGTGTTCGGAGCCGGGACGCTGGCTGTCCTGGCCGCGGTCGCGGTCATCGCTGTCCGCCCGCTCCGGTCACGCTGGCTCGCGGCACTCGGCGGCGTCAGTCTCATGGCCAGCGCCGGGTCGCTCGTGGCCTACTCCGGCATTGCCGTACAGAGCATTCCCGCGATGCCGAGCAGCCTGTACACCATGAATTACCTGATGATTCTTATGCTCCCGGTCGGGATTCTCGCCTGGTTCGCCGTGGGCGGCGCCCTCGGACTCGCCGTGCGGCAGATCGTGAGGCACACCCGGGCGAAGTCCGCGCCGCCACGGCGGCCCGAGGCCAGGGATCGTTCCGGAGGACGCGCCGGCGCGGGGGCAGGGAGTGTGGCCCGGCGGGCCCTGCCTGCCGCCGGGCTGGCGGCCGTCGTGTCCCTCGGCCTGGCTTCGTCGCTGTCAGTACAGAACTCCTGGCGGCAGTTTCCAGGTGTGGCGGATCAGCAGGTGGTACGTGCCGTCAGCACGGCCTCCGGGCAGATCGAGCGGACGCTGCCGCCGCAGCCGGTCGCGCTATCGGTCGTGTCCTTCGATCTGAACTACGATAAGCGGCGGCTGCTGCTGGGTCTGGCCTACGTGCTCAGCACTCGCGGCTACCGGCCAGAACTCGGGGGCTATGGCTGGGAACTCGGGCCGGCCTATGTAGCGCGCGGACAGTCAGATGTAAGAGTGCGGGTAGTGGTGCGGGGGACCGATGTCACCGTGAAGATCTCCAGGCCGTAGCGTGCCAGAATGTCACGATCGTGGCGTCCAGGCGGCCCGCGCCCGGTACTGGTGAGCCAGGTTCGCAGAATCCCGGTAAGCTGTGCGGGCCTGGCATAGCGCGCTAGGCAACCGGTCCAGGAATCTCGTGAGCCTGATATGGGTTAAGATTCCTTGTCCGCGCGGCGGAGTAGCTCAGTCAGGCAGAGCAAGCGGCTCATAATCGCTGTGTCGCCGGTTCAAGTCCGGCCTCCGCTACGAACTCGCTCTTGGAACGAGCGGCGAGGCAGGCTGGCCTGGGCGGCCGCCGATGGCAATATTCGTACAGGAGAAAGGCACTCCACCGTGGCTGCTACTGATATCAGGCCCAAGATCACCCTGGCCTGTCAGGAGTGCAAGCACCGCAACTACATCACGCGGAAGAACCGGCGGAACGACCCGGACCGGCTTGAGCTGAGCAAGTACTGCCCGAACTGTCGTAAGCACCAGCCGCATCGAGAGACGCGCTAGCACGCGTTCTGGCGCGCTCGCGCCCGATGCGCTTCGTCCGCCGAGTCAGGCCATACCCCCGGCTAGCGGTCGGGCAGGCCGGGCATTAGTCTCCCGCTAGGGCTAGGCAGACGATCGGGACTCAAGGCTGGAGCCGCATGGCGATCAACCGTGACTACATCGGAAAGACGTTTCCGCCGAGTGAGCCTTATGAGGTGAGCCGGGTCAAGGTGGCCGAGTTCGCCGACGCGATCGGCGACCACAATCCGGTCTACCGGGACCGAGGCGCGGCACAGCGGGCGGGATTTTCCGACGTCATCGCGCCGCCGACCTTTCCCATCGTGATCAGCATGGCGAGCAGCGGGCGCGCCATTGTCGATCCGGGACTCAACATCAACTACGCGATGGTGGTGCACGGCGAGCAGCGGTTCGAGTACTCGCGCCCGCTGGTCGCTGGCGACGTGGTGACCGCCGAGGTCACGATCTCCGATATCAGGGACATC
>DASWAA010000308.1:0-1728 GCA_036391385.1 Streptosporangiaceae bacterium | reverse complement strand
TCGGCAGCCACGCTCGACGGTGTCGGAGCGGGGCCGTCCGCTCCGGCCCAGGGCGGCCTTTACCCGCACTCGATCCAGACGATCACCCCGGCCGGAGCGCCGCTCACCAGCGGCGGCAAGCCGCAGGTGGCGTACGTCGGCGCCGACTACTGCCCGTTCTGCGCGGCAGAGCGGTGGGCGCTCACGGTGGCGCTCAGCCGGTTCGGCACGTTCTCGGGGCTGCACCTGATCCACTCGAGCAGTTCCGATGTCTACCCGAGCACGCCCACGCTCAGCTTCTACAAGTCGACCTATACCAGCAAGTACCTCGCTTTCCACGCGACCGAGGCGCAGACGGTCAGCAAGGCCCCGCTGCAGCCGCTGACCTCGCTGGACAAGGCGCTGATGACGAAGTACGACGCGCCGCCCTACGTGCAGGCCGGCTACAACGGCTCGTTTCCCTTCGTCGACTTCGCCAACCGGTACGTGATCGTCGGAGCCAGCTATGACCCGGCGCTGCTGGCCAACCTGACCTGGTCGCAGATCGCGGCCGACATCGCCAGCGGGTCGGGCCCGGACGGCAAGGCCATCGACGCCACCGCGAACCACATCACGGCGGCCCTGTGCAAGCTCACGAACAACCAGCCAGCGAACGTCTGCACCTCCAACGCGGTCACATCAGCAAGCGGGAGCATCTGATGGCAACACGCCAAACCGCCAGCAACTCAGCTAAGCGCAGGACGTCGTCCGCGGTCAGGAACGGCAAGCGCGGAGCGCTGCCGCCGCCCAGGCCCGCCCGCGACCAGGCCAGCCCCGTCGCGGCGGAGCCGCTCGCGGCCTCGAGCAACGCACTGGCCGTACTGCGAGTTCCGTTCACCGGCCTGGCCGCGGGCTGGCGGGCGGCCGCCCGGTGGAACGGCGGCAGCCTGCCCCTGGCGACGCTGATCGTCTCGGTGCTCGGCCTCGCCGACTCCGTCTACCTGACGATCGAGCACTTCTCGCAGAGCACGAGCTTCGCCTGCCCGGAGAACGCCACCATCAACTGCGTCAAGGTGACGACCAGCCCGGAGTCGCACTTCCTCGGGATGCCGGTCGCGGTGCTCGGGCTGGCGTTCTTCGTCTTCATGGTGGCGGTCAACTCGCCGTGGGGCTGGCGGGCGCCCTGGCCGGCGGTGCACTGGGCCAGGCTCGGCTCGGTGATCGTCGGCATCGTCTTCGTGCTCTACCTGATCTGGGCGGAACTCTTCCGGATCAACGCGATCTGCCTGTACTGCACGGGCGTGCACATCCTGACATTTATCTTGTTCGCGCTGATCGTGGCGAAGGCGGCATTCTCCGGTGTGGGACCAGCGACTGACTAGCGCTAGCCTGGCACCCACGATCGGGCGAACCCGGCAGTCACACAGGAAGAACAGATCCGGCAGATGAGCAAGGCAGAGCGGAACAGGGCGCGCAACGCCCGCGAGCGGATCGCCGCGCAGCAGGCCGCGGCGCGCAAGGCCGAGCAGCGGCGCAGGCTGCTGATCATCGGCGGCTCGGTGGGCCTAGTCGTGGTGATCGTCGTCGGCTTCATCCTCGTCGCAACTCTGCGCAAGCCAGGCAAGAACCTCGGCTCGGGCAGCCTGCCGGCAGCGGTAGCCAGTCAGGTGACGAACGTGCCGGTCAGCACGCTCAACGCGGTCGGCACCGGCCCGCTCCCGGCAGTCAGCAGCCTTCCGCTGAAGGCGATCACCGACAAGCCGATCACCG
>DASWAA010000307.1:0-5447 GCA_036391385.1 Streptosporangiaceae bacterium | reverse complement strand
GGCCGACGCCGAACTGCTGGCAGGCTTGCTGGCCAGTTTCGGCCAGTGCCGGGTGATCAGCTCGGCCGCCGAACGCTGTCTGGCGACGGTCCGGCCATACGCGGCGGCAGTCGGGGTGCCGGTTGAGGTCGAGCCGGAGTTCACGGTGCCGCCGGGAGTGATGAACGGCGGTGACCCGCTGATGGCCAGTACCTGCCCGGACAAGGCGACATGGTCGGCTGGGTCGGCGGGGCCAGCGCGGTCAGGACGCAAGAAAGGCCGGTCCGCCGACCCGGCTCCCGGGTCTGAGCTAGTTCCCGGGTCCGAAATGGCCTGGGCGCCGCAGGAGGCCTACCGCCGGGCCGGGATTCGGGCTGCGAGCCTGGCCGCGTCGGGAGTACCGACCGTGATCTGTGTGCACAGGGAGAACCTTCCCGCGCTGATCGATGCGGCGTTCACGGCGCTCGGGGCCAGCCCGCCCGACGAGCGTACGCTGCGCAAGGGCTCGTTCTGGGTCGTGCAGTCGGCGGGCGGCGTATTTGTCTCAGCAGAGCGGCACGACCTCAGCGAGTTAGGCCGGGAGCAGGGCAGCCCGGACTGTCGGAGGCACGCGATATGTATTCGGCAATGCCAATCACAGGAAGGACCAGGAATGGCCGAGGACATGTCGCACGCTATCGAGGCCGAGATCGCCGATCTTGCCGAGCGGTTAACGGCGCCAGCCGAGCGCGAGTGCCTGCGCTGCTACCTGGTCCGGATGATCACCGAGTTCGGATGTGACGGCACGTACCGGTGGACGGTGCGGTGGCGGGACGTGCGCGCGGCTCAGCCGCGTAACCTGATCAGGCAGCTCGAGCTGCGCGGTGGCTGCTGCGACTGCGAGGTGCTGATCAACGTCTATCCCGACTACCCGGCGGTAGACGAGCCACTGCCATGCGCGGGCGTTACCCGTCCCGGGTCGTCGCGGCCGTGTGACCTGCGACGGCTGCGCAAGGCGGGCTGACCCATTCAAGCCTCGCCTTTCTCGATCAGCCTCAGCAATGCCATCGCGATCGGAACTGCCGTGATCTGGACCTGCCAGGGGCGGGCACCATAGCGCTCGAGCTCGGCCGCGATGGCCTCGGTGCTGAGCGGCTCGGGTGGCTGCCACGATAGGCGGCGCACCGTGTCGGGAGCGAGCAGGTTCTCGGTCGGCAGCTTGCCAGAGTCGGCAAGCGCGGCGACCGCGGCCCGGACGGCGGCGAGCCGCTTCGCGGCAACCGGATCCCGCTCCGCCCAGCGGTGCGCCGGCGGCGGGCCGTCGCCGGGCGGAGCGGAGGATTCCGGCAGCTGGTCGTCGGGAAGCAGCCCGGCCCGCCGGACCGCCCGCAGCCAGTCCGGCCCGTACCGCTTGGCGCCGCGGCCGGTGAAGCCGGGGAGCTTGGCGAGCTCGTCCAGGCTCGCGGGCGTTGCCCTGGCAGCCTCGACGATCGCGGCGTCCGGGAGGATCCTGGTCGGCGAGATGTCGCGCCGCTGCGCGATCTCGTCTCGCGTCAGCCACAGGTCGCGGACGATGGCCAGGCTGCGCCTGGTCCTGACCCGGTGAATGCCGGACGTCCGGCGCCACGGGTCGGCTCGCGGCGCCGGAGGCGCGGCGGTGAGGACTGCGGCGAATTCCTGCTCGGCCCAGCTCGTCTTGCCCTGCTCGGCGAGCTGGCCAGCGAGCGCGTCGCGCAGCTCGACTAGGACCTCTACGTCGAGCGCGGCGTAGCGCAGCCATTCGTCGGGCAGCGGCCTGGTCGACCAGTCCGCGGCGGAGTGCGTCTTCTCCAGGACCAGGCCGAGTACCTCCTCGACCAGCGTGCCCAGGCCCACTCTCGGGTAGCCGAGCAACCTGCCGGCGAGCTCGGTGTCGAAGAGCTGGCGCGGCCGGTAGCCGATCTCGGTCAGGCAGGGGAGGTCCTGGCCGGCGGCGTGCAGCACCGCCTCGGTGTCGGCCAGCGCCGCGTCTATGCCGGACAGATCGGGGCAGTCGACCGGGTCGATGAGGACGGTGCCTGCCCCCTCCCTGCGAAACTGCACCAGAAAGGCACGATGTCCGTACCGGAAACCGGAAGCTCGCTCGGCATCGACGGCGACCGGCCCGGTTCCTGCTGCCAGTCGCTCGGTAGCCTCGGCCAGCGCCGCAGAAGTTCTCACCAGCGGCGGCAGACCTTCGCGCGGCTCCGTCAGCGGGATGCTCACGACCGGCGCCTCGGCCGTGGCTGACGAAGCGCAGGCGGCCGCAGCTGTGCGACGCCGGGCGTGACCGGTGGGAGGCCAGAAGCGATGCACAGGGCATCGGCCCAAGCCGCGACATGCCGGTCGAGCTCGAAGTCCTCGCTGCCCGGGGACTGCGGCGGCGGGGACTGCGGCGCCGGGGACTGCGGCGGCGAGGACTGCGGCGACCAAGACGCCCGCAGCTCGAACTCGGTGGCGACGGGCTCGTCGCTCTTGGACCCGAATCCCTCGGTGACCACCCTGGTCACCGTTCCGCTCGGTACCGCGTAGCTGGCGGGCGTGGCGTCAAGCGCCTCGATCAGCCAGCTCCAGCCGACCTGTCCGATCAGCGGGTCGGCGGCGATCTCCGGCTCGAGCACCGCCCGCACGTATGCGATCACCCGGAACGGCCCGGCCCAGCCGTCCTGCCCGGCCGGATCGTAGAGCAGCACGAATCGCCCCCAGCCGATCTCGTCCCCGGCCGCCTCAACGGTCGCCGCGATCGCCGCCGCCTGCGGTGCCAGCCGACGTGGTGGCGGCTCGGAGTCGAAGCTGATCTCGGGCCGTGCCTGCCGCGTCAGCGCTATCCCGGCCTCCAGTTGCGCTACCGCCCGGGTGAACGCGTCGACGGCCACGTGCCGGTCCTCGGGCACGACAGCAGGCCTCAGTGCACGGGACGGCGGCACGGCATCCTCACGCCACGCGGTTCAGCTGCCTGGCAGCGGGAAGCGTCGCGGCGGCGTCCAGGTCCGCGCCGACTGTCGCAAAGCCAGTCAGCAGCGCCAGTCCGCAGGACACGCAGAACCACTCTGGGCACCAGCCGTCGGCGCTGTCAGGACAGTCGTACGGGTGGTGCTGGATGAACTCGCGCTGGGGGCCGCAGCTCGGGCAATCCCGGAACTCTCCTGTCACTGCCGCCTCCTGTCGCAAAGCCTCCGCATCGATGCTGGCACGGACCCGGCCACATGCTGTGGATCTTCGACGGCGTGTCATCTGGGCGTTTCACTGCCAAAGCGGCGGCGCCCGGTCGCCGGCGTGCTCGCCCGGCCCAGTCGCCCGGCCCAGTTGCTCAGCCAGGCGGTGTGAGACGATCCCAGGCGTGAACTCCCAGACAGCCGACTCCGTCTTCATCCGGGCCTGCCGTCGGCAGCAGGTGCCTCATGCGCCCGTCTGGTACATGCGCCAGGCTGGCCGGGCCCTGCCGGAATACCGCGCGACCAGGGCCGGGATCGCCATGCTGGACGCCTGCTCGAGCCCGGACCTGATCACCGAGATCACGCTGCAGCCGGTGCGCAGGTACGGCGTGGACGCGGCGATCTTGTTCAGCGACATCGTCGTGCCGCTCAGGGCAGCGGGCGTGGGCATCGACATCCGGCCTGGGGTCGGGCCCGTGTTGGACAAGCCGTTCCGCGCCGAAGCCGACCTTTCCAGGCTGCGCGACCTCGAGCCCGCAGACGTCGGCTTCGTCGGCGAGGCGGTGCGGCAGCTGACCGCCGAGCTCGGAGGCACTCCGCTGATCGGGTTCGCCGGCGGACCGTTCACGCTGGCGTGCTACCTGGTCGACGGCGGGCCGTCGAAGACCTTCGACCGCACCAGGGCGCTGATGTACGGCAACCCCGGGCTATGGCAGGCGCTGCTCGACCGGCTTGCCGACATCACGATCACGTTCCTGAAGGTCCAGGCCGAAGCCGGGGCGTCGGCCCTCCAGCTGTTCGACTCCTGGGCAGGAAGTCTCAGCCCGGCGGACTACCGGCGCAGCGTGCTGCCGCACAGCAGCAAGATCTTCGCCGCGCTCGGCGGCGCCGGCCTGCCGAGGATTCATTTCGGCGTGAACACCGGCGAGATCCTGGGCCTCCTCGGCGAGGCTGGAGCCGATGTCGTGGGGGTCGACTGGCGGGTGCCGCTTGACGACGCCGCGGGCCGGGTCGGGCCGGGCAGGGCGCTGCAGGGCAACCTGGATCCAGCGGTCCTGCTCGCGCCGTGGGAGGTCGTGGAAGAGCGTGCCAGGGCGGTCCTCGAGCAGGGTCGGGCCGCCGAGGGCCACGTCTTCAACCTGGGCCACGGAGTGCTGCCCGAAACCGACCCGGACGCCCTGGCCCGGCTGGCCGACCTGGTGCACTCGGTGCCCGCCGGGCCCGCCAGCTGAGTCGGCCAGCTGAGCCAGCCAGCTGAGTCGGCGGGCTAGGACTCCGCGGTCGCCGGCGGCTCGGCCGCGGTACGGATCTTGCGCCGCCTGAGCCAGCGCCGGAGCTCGAACGCGATCGCCGCGAGCAGCGCGAGCGGGATGAGGAACGGAAGCAGCGCGCCGAGCGCGGTCAGCACCCAGGTGACGACCGAGCCGAGCGCGTGCCAGCCGGATGTGAAGCCGGTGACGAATCCGTGCGCCTTCTTCTTGTGCTTCTTAACGAAGACCGCGTGGTGACCGAGCAGCGTGACCGTGACGGTACCGTAGCTGGTCTCGTGTGCCAGTGCCTGCTGCTGGGCCAGCAGCGACTCGAGCGCCGACTGCTGCGCGTTGATCTCGTCGGTGACCTGGAGCAGGTCACCGACCGAGCCGGCCCGGCTCAGGAGCGTCCGCAACTGCGTGATCGCCGCCCGTGCCGACGCGACCCGGCTGCTGACGTCGGCGACCTTCTGGGTGACGTCCTGCGCGTGCTGGTCAAAGAAGAGCTGGCGGCCCAGCTTCGTCGACAGCGTGGCAAGCGCCTGGTGGTACTGGGCGACCGGGATCTTCAGCTCCAGGATGACCTGCGGCGTGCCGAACCCGTCGTGCGGGATGGTCTGCTGCTCGCTGGAGACGTAGCCGCCGGCTCCGGTGGCGATGCCGGTGGCCAGGGTCGCCGCGAGGGTCACGTCCTTGACCCGCAGCGCCAGGTCGGCGGTGTAGATGATGCTCTGGGCCGACAGGACCAGCCTGGCGTTCTGGCTGTCGCTCTGGCCGTATGCCGCTGGAGGCGCCGCTACAGGCGCGGGCCCGGGCACTGCACCTGCCCGTTGTGCCGCGATCCCGCTATGGACAGCGGCAGTACCGCCAGAGTTCGAGGCGCCAGAACCGGACGCTCCTGCGCTGCAGGCGGCGAGCAGGGTCAGCCCTGTACCCGCGGCGCCGGCCAGGAGCATGGTGCGCCGGAGCGCGGTGAAGTGGTGTGCGCGTGCGCCGTAAGCGCGGGCGAATGGCCTCATGCTCATCGGACGCTGCAGCCAGGTATTCGGTTTCGCGGTGGTGCAAT
>DASWAA010000306.1:0-11039 GCA_036391385.1 Streptosporangiaceae bacterium | reverse complement strand
TCAACAGACAAGACCGTGGCACGCTGCGGACGCTGGCCAGGCGACCGGGTATGCCCGACGCGGGGCGATCCCGCGCTGGTCAGGTACGAGGAGCTGGTGACGACATGGAGCACGACGCCGATCCCGGTGCCGAGTCGCCCGGGCTGGCCGACGTGGCGCGCGAGCCCCGAGAGCCGGGGGAGCCTGCTGGGGCCGGGGAGCTGGCTGGGGCCGGGGAGCTGGCTGGGACTGGGGAGCTGGCTGGGACTGGGGAGCCGAGGGTCGATGTGGCGCTGCGGAATCTGCGCGAGCTTGACGGCGTGCCGGTGTCTGAGCATCCGGAGATCTTCGAGCGAGTCCACGGCCAGCTTGTCGAGGTGCTCGGGGAGCTGCACTCAGCCGCCGATCCAGCCGACCCGGCTCGCACGCCTGGGCAGGCCGGCGTGAGCGGGCGCGGGTAGGTCGCGGACGAAGGTCAGGACCAGGCAGGGAACGACAGGACGCGAGGACGTCGGGAGATGGCCAAGAGGGCACGGCTGGATGCGGAGCTTGTCCGCCGCGGGCTAGCCAGGTCGCGGGTGCAGGCGGCCGACCTGATCGCCGCCGGCCAGGTCGTCGTCGCGGGCCAGGCGGCATCTAAGGCCGCCACCCAGGTCGGCCAGGACGTCGCGATCATGGTCCAGCGCGACGACGCTGGTCCGGAGTACGCGTCGCGTGGCGGCCATAAGCTGGCCGGTGCCCTGGCCAGCTTCGCCGATCACGGGCTCGAGGTCACCGGCCGGCGCTGCCTCGATGCGGGCGCCTCGACCGGCGGATTCACCGATGTGCTGCTCCGGGCCGGCGCCGTCCATGTCGTGGCGGTCGACGTGGGCTACGGTCAGCTGGCCTGGAACCTCCGCTCCGATCCCAGGGTCACTGTCCTTGACCGGGTGAACGTGCGGAGCCTGCAGCCGGACCAGGTAGCGCCCGCGCCGGAGCTGGTCACTGCGGACTTGTCCTTCATCTCGCTGGCTCAGGTGCTGCCCGCGCTCGCCGCCTGCGCGGCGCCGGACGCCGACTTCGTGCTGCTCGTCAAGCCGCAGTTCGAGGTCGGCAAGGGCAACGTCGGGGCCGGGGGAGTCGTGCGCGACCCTGAGCTGCGGGCCGGGGCGGTCGCGGCCGTCGCCAGTGCCGCGCGCCAGCTCGGGCTTGGCGTGCGCGGCGTGACGGCCAGTCCGCTGCCCGGGCCGTCCGGCAACGTCGAGTACTTCCTGTGGCTGCGCGCCGGCGCGCCGCCGCTCGATGACGAGGTCCTGCGGACCGCTGTCGCGCAGGGGCCGCAATGAGCGACAGCCCCGACGCGCGGAGGACCGCGATGAGGCAGCGTGGCACCGTCGCGGGCACGCCGTCCGACGAGGAACGGAACATGCTCCTGGTCGTCCATACCGGCCGGCCCGAAGCCGTGCGGACGGCCAGGATCGTGGCCCAGCGGCTCGGATCGGCGGGGGTCACGGTGCGGGTCCTGAAGTCGGAGGCCGACCATCTGCGCTGCCCGGATGCGGTGGTCATGCCGGTCTCGCCGCAGGCCGCCCACGAGGCCGAGATGGTGCTGGTGATCGGCGGCGACGGGACGCTGCTTCGGGCCACCGAGATCGCCCGCCCGGCCGGGACGCCGCTGCTCGGCGTCAACCTCGGACACGTCGGATTCCTGGCAGAGACCGAGCCAGAAGTCCTCTCGGACGCCGTCGATCATGTGCTGGCCGGCCGTTACTACGTCGAGCAGCGGATGACCATTGACGTGACCGTGCGGCAGAACGGCACGGTGCTGGCGACGACCTGGGCGCTGAACGAGGCGACGGTCGAGAAGGCGGCCAGGGAGCGGATGCTCGACCTGGTGACCGAGGTCGACGGCAGGCCGCTTTCCCGCTGGGGCTGCGACGGGCTGGTGTTCGCGACTCCGACCGGTTCCACCGCCTACGCCTTCTCGGCCGGCGGGCCGGTGGTCTGGCCGGACGTGGAGGCTCTCCTGCTGGTGCCGATTAGCGCCCACGCCCTTTTCGCAGGCCCTATGGTGGTATCACCGGAATCCGTGCTGGCAGCGGAGGTAATCGGCGCCACGAGCGGCTACGGTGAGACAACGGGCGCCGTTCTGTGGTGCGATGGCCGGCGGATGGTGGACCTGCCGCCAGGTGCGCGGGTCGAGGTCCGGCGAGGGGCGCTGCCCGTGCATCTCGCCAGGCTCCGTGACGCTGACGTCGGCGCGTCGTTCACCGACCGGCTGGTGGCCAAGTTCGGCCTCCCGGTGGCTGGCTGGCGCGGCCGGATTGAGGCGCGAGACGCGCGGCAGGACGCTGCCGCGCGGAAGCGAGACGAGGAGCCGGCTGGCGATGCTTGAGGAAGTCAGGATCAGCGGCCTTGGCGTCATCGACGAGGCGGTACTCGAGTTCTCGCCCGGCTTCAACGTGGTCACCGGCGAGACCGGAGCGGGCAAGACGATGGTCGTCACCGGGCTCGGCCTGCTGTTCGGCGGCAGGGCCGACCCCTCCAGGATCCGGCCGGGCGCGGACAAGGCCAGCGTGGAGGGGCGCCTGCGGACAGACCCGGACGGCGAGGTGGCCCGGCAGGTCAACAACGCGGGCGGTGACCTGGACGACGACGGCGGGACCCTCGTGCTCAGCCGCTCGGTCTCGGCCGAGGGCCGTTCGCGGGCGTTCGCCGGAGGCCGCTCGGTCCCCGTGTCGCTGCTGACCTACCTGGCCGACGACCTGGTCGCGGTGCACGGTCAGGCCGACCAGCAGCAGCTGCTCAAGCCGGGCAGGCAGCGCCAGGCACTCGACCGGTTCGCAGGTCCGGAGCTGAGCATGGTGCTCAGTGACTACCAGCGGATCTACCAGCAGCACCTCAAGGTCGCCGGCGAGCTGGAGGAGCTGACCTCGCAGGCGCGGGAACGGGCGAGGGAGGCCGAGGACCTGCGGCACGGGCTCGGCGAGATCGAGCGGGTCGAGCCCGTCGAAGGCGAGGACATCGACCTGCATGCCGAGGCGGAGCGGCTGTCGAACGCCGACACGCTGCACTCAGCGGCGACGACGGCCCACGATGTGCTGATCTCCGACCCGTCCAGTGCGTCCTATGACTCCGCTGACGCGCTGACCCTGCTCGGCACTGCTCGTCAGGCCCTGGAGTCCGCCGCCCAGCACGACCCGGCGCTCGGGGTGCTGGCCGGCCGGCTAAGCGAAGCCTCCTACCTGGTCTCGGACATAACGGCCGAGCTGGCCTCCTACGCCGACTCGATCGACGCCGACCCCGGACGGCTGGCCGTGGTACAGGACCGCCGGGCGGAGCTGACCAGGCTTATCCGGCTGTACGGGTCGGCCCCGATCCCGCAGGCTGAGCTCGCCGACGCCGCGACCTCAGATGGCTTGAACGGTGCGGCTGGCGCCAGTGCGGCTGACGGCGAGCTGCCGTCTGGCGCTGACGCACCGCCAGGTCCGGCGGTTCCCGACCTGGCGGCCGTACTGGCCTGGGCCAAGGGGGCGTCCGTCAGGCTGGGCGAGCTCGACAGCGACGACGACCGGATCACCGCGCTGCAGGCACAGGAGGCCGAGCTGGCCGGGACCGTGCGCGAGCTCGGCACGCAGCTGACCGCGATCAGGAAGGAAGCGGCGGCCCGGTTCGAGGCTGCCGTAACCGAGGAGCTCACCGCGCTGGCCATGCCGCACGCCAGGCTCAGCGCCGTGGTCAGCGCACTGCGCGAGTACGGCCCGCACGGCGGCGACGACGTGGAGATCCGGCTGGCCGCCCATCCCGGCGCGCCGCCGCTTCCGCTGCACAAGGGCGCGTCCGGTGGTGAGCTGTCGCGGGTGATGCTGGGTATTGAGGTGGTCTTCGCCGGCGCGGATCCCGTGCCGACCTTCGTGTTCGACGAGGTCGACGCCGGAGTGGGCGGCAAGGCCGCGGTCGAGATCGGGCGCCGCCTGGCCCGGCTGGCCAGGATGGCGCAGGTGATCGTGGTGACGCATCTGCCGCAGGTGGCGGCCTTCGCCGACACCCACCTGGTGGTGGAGAAGTCCAACGACGGGCTGGTGGTCTCCAGCGGTGTGGCCCGGATGGATGACGCGGGCCGGGTCAGGGAGCTGTCCAGGATGCTGGCCGGCCTGGAGGACTCGGAGTTCGGCCGGGCGCACGCCGGAGAACTGCTCGCGGCAGCGGCCGCGGAGCGAGCCGAGGTAGCGAGCGATGACATCGCTACGTAGCCGATCTGGCACACTTGGTAGCGCAATGAGGGTTTACTCGCGCAAGCTGCCTGTCAGCCGCCGGGCCGGGCAGGCGGAGCTGCCAGGACTGGTGGCCCGCGCGCGCCTTGACCGGCGGACCAAGACGCTGACCAGGCGGCTACAGCAGGGCGACATCGCGATCATCGACCATGCCGATCTTGACCGGGTCAGCGCGGAGTCGATGGTGCGCTGCGGGGTGGCCGCGGTCGTGAACGTCGCCGCCAGCATGACCGGGCGCTATCCGAACCTCGGCCCGCAATTGCTCGTCGAGGCCGGCGTGCCGCTGATCGACGACGTCGGCCCCGACGTCTTCGAGAAGGTGTCCGACGGGCAGATGGTCCGCCTCGACAACGACACCCTGTACGCGGGCGACGTCGTGGTGGCCAAGGGAACGGTGCAGACCGCCGAGTCGGTGAGCGCGGCGATGGCCAGGGCCAAGGCCGGGCTCGCCGACCAGATCAGGGCCTTCATGGCGAACACGGTCGAGTACATCAGCCGTGACTTCGAGGAGATCATCGACGGCATCCGGGTCCCCGAGCTGCGCACGAAGCTGGACGGCAGGCACGCGATGGTGGTGGCACGGGGCTACCGGCACCGCGAGGACCTGCAGGCGCTGCGCGCCTACATCAGGGAGTTCAGGCCGGTCATGGTGGCCGTGGACGGCGGGGCGGATGCCCTGCTCGGCGCGGGGTACCGGCCGCACCTGATCGTCGGCGACATGGACTCGGTGACCGACCGGGCACTGCGCTGCGGAGCGGAGATCGTGGTGCACGCCTACCCGGACGGAACGGCTCCGGGCCTAGCCCGGGTGCAGGCCCTGGGGCTGGACAGCGTGCTCTGCCCGGCGACCGGGACCAGCGAGGACGTCGCGCTGCTGCTGACCGACGAGCTCGGCGCGCGGCTGATCGTGGCCGTCGGCATGCGATTCACGCTGGCAGAGTTCCTGGACAAAGGACGGCCGGGAATGGCCAGCGCGGTCCTGACCAGGATGCGGGTCGGCGACAAGATCGTCGAGCCGAAGGGCGTCAGCCGGCTGTACCACAGCCGGATCTCGGTCTGGTGGCTCGTCCTGCTCGTGACCGCAGCGGCGGTCGCGGTGGTCGTCGCCATCGCAGCGCTGCCTCCGGGCCAGATCTTCCTGCGGCTCGAGGGCCTGCAGCTCAATCCGTTCTGGCACTGGCTAACGGGACTCTTCCATTGATCGACTTCCGGTACCACCTCGTCTCGATCGTCGCCGTCTTCCTGGCCCTCGCCATCGGACTCATCGTCGGTGCCACGGCAATCTCTCCGAAGGTGGCGAACCAGCTGAATCGTGCGTCGCAGGCCGAGGTGAGGTACCAGAAGATGCTCTACGCGCACAACAGCCAGCTCAAGGACCAGATCAACGCCGACAACGCGTTCGCCCAGGCGGCCGCACGGACGCTCGTCCGCGGCCTGCTCCAGGGCCAGCGCGTGGTCCTTGTCGTCGCTCCTGGCGCCGACAGCCAGACCATCGGCGGCGTGACGAGCGCGCTGCAGCAGAGCGGAGCGGTCGTCACCGGGCAGGTCATACTGCAGCCGCAGTTCTTCGATACGGGCGCGGTGACCGAGCAGGCGCTCAATAACGCCGCGAAGAGCCTCGCCCCGCCCGGGGTCACGCTCCCCGGCACGGCGGCTGATCCCCAGGTGTCCGGGCAGGAGGCCGCTGCCCGCGTCATCAGCGCCGCGATCGTCAACTCCTCCGGCGTGCCCACCATGACCGTGCGCCAGAGCCAGACCGTGCTCGGCGGCTTCAGCCAGGGTTACCTGCAGGTAAGCGGCCCGCACGGGAGCAGCATCCTGGCAGGCCAGGCCACCATGGCCGTAGTGGTCATCCCCAGCGTCGTGCCGTCCTACAAGGTGACCGGGACCTTCAACCTCGCGCTGGTCTCGTTCGCGCAGGACCTGCAGAAGGCGAGCAGGGGCGCGCTGCTGGCCGGAGCGCTGACTGGGTCAGGGGCGGGCAGCGCTATCGACGACGTCGCGAGCGGAAGCGCCGGGGTGACCCTGATGACGGTCGACAACGCGGACACCCCGCCGGGCCAGATCATCGTGGTGCAGGCCCTGCGCCAGTTGCTGAGTCCGCATCCATCCCCGACCAGCTACGGGATCCGCGCCAACGCGGTGCCGAGCCCGGCTCCGAGCCCGCTGCCAAGTCCATCTGCCAGCCCGAGCCGGTCACCGACGAAGAAGGCAGGGAAGAGATGACCAGTCGGCGGCCGGTCCGGCGCCTGGCGCTGGCGGGGGCAAGTGCCCGGCTGGCCTATGCGCTGATGACCCGGCGCCCGCCGGGCGGTGAGAAGACCTGGACCAGGACTAACCACAGGGGCGAGCCGGTCACCCTGCTCGAGGGGCCCGCGGTCACCGCGGCAGCCGTCACGGCCGCACTGGCCGTGCCTGGCCTGGACGCCTCCGAGCGGGTAGCGCTCGCGCTGGCGGGCGCGGGCGCCGGTGCGCTCGGCTGCTACGACGACCTGCTCGGCAGCGGCGACCGTCGTGGTCTGCGCGGCCATCTCGGTGCGCTGGCCAAGGGCGAGGTCACCACGGGTGCGGTCAAGATCGTCGGCATCGGTGTCGCCGGCCTGGCGGCCAGCCTGCTGCTGAGCCGGCGCGGCCCGGCCAGCGATGACGGCGGGCTCGCTGGCCGGGCGAGTGAGTCGGCCGCGGGCCGCGTCGTCGACGTGGCGATCAACGCCGGCCTGATCGCGGGGTCGGCCAACCTGCTCAACCTCTTCGACCTCAGGCCCGGCCGGGCGATCAAGGTATCGGCGCTGGCGAGCGTCGCGCTGGCCCTCGCCGGACCGCGGGCTCGCGCTGCCTCGGCAGCGCCGGCGGGCGCGGCCATCGCCCTGCTGCCTGAGGACCTGGGCGAGCGCGCGATGCTCGGCGACTGCGGCGCGAACGCGGTCGGCGCGATGCTCGGTACCGCCGCGGCGGCCTCGCTGTCCCGGCCAGCCCGGCTCGGCGTGTTCGCCGTCGTGACCGGTCTGACCCTCGCCAGCGAGAAGGTGAGCTTCACGAAGGTGATCGAGCGGACGCCGGCGCTGCGCTGGGCGGACATGCTCGGGCGACGCCCGCCGACCGCCGCGCCTGCCGGGGAGCCGGCCAGCATGGCAGGCCAAGCGCCACAGCCGCCCACTCTCGCGTCGGCCGCTCCGGCGCCGCGACACGTGCCCGCGTCGGCCCCCACCTCGTCGCCTGGCGACGCGGCGAAGACATCGGCAGTGGCTCCGCAGGCCCCGGCAACCGAGACTCCTCGTCCGCTGTGATCTGGCAGCCAGGCCCGGGGGCGGCGGCTGGTTCCTCGGACCCGGTCGCGGTGCCGGCGCGGCCCGGAGCGGTGACGGGAGCGATCGACGGCGACCTCGGTAACCCCGAGGGCGAGTTCGGGTCGGTAGCGGCACCCGGCACGACGTCTCGGCGCGCGCGGGGAATCGGTCAGGCTGCGCTGCTGATCGGCGGGCTGACCATCGTGGCGCGCGTACTCGGCTTCGTGCGGACCGTCGTGTTCGCCGGGACGGTCAAGACCTCGTGCCTGAGCGCCGCCTACGTGACGGCGAACCAGGTGCCAAACGTCGTCTCCGACATCGTGCTGGGCGGCGCCCTGACCGCGATCGTGGTCCCCATCCTGGCGGGCCCGGCCGAGCGTGCGGCTTCAGGCGCTGACCAGGCCGCGAAGACGGACACTGACCGGATCTCCTCGGCCCTGCTGACCTGGACGATTGTCATCCTCGTGCCAGTGAGCCTGGTGCTGGCACTGGCTGCTGGCCCGGTCATCTCACTGCTGATGCCGGCGAGCCGGAGCGTGGCCACCGATTTCGGCGTCACTGCTGCCTGCGCGCGGTCGAGCCTAGTGCCAATCGCGTCGCAGATGCTGGTCGCCTTCGCGCCTCAGATCCTGCTGTACGGACTCGCGGTCGTGCTGTACGGGATCTTGCAGTCGCACCGGAAATTCACCGCGCCAGCCCTCGCGCCGATCCTGTCCAGCTTCGTGGTGATCGGCGCGTACCTGCTCTTCGTTCCGCTCGGCGGGCAGTACACCAGGCATGTGGGCGGCCTGCCGCGTGCCGCCGAGCTGACACTGTCGCTCGGCACGACCGCTGGTGTCGCGGCGCTGGTCCTGACCGCCCTCGTGCCGGCCTGGCGGCTGCGGTTGCGATGGCGTCCAGCGCTCCGTTTCCCTGCGGGAGTAGCGCGACGGGCCACGGGCCTGGCTGGCGTCGGTATCGCGGCACTGGTCGGGCAGGACGCCTCGGTGCTCGTCGTGACCAGGCTGGCCAACGCCTACAGCGGCCGGAACGGCGCCGCCGTGACGGTCTACAGCTACGGCTGGCAGGTGTTCGTCTCGGTCTACGCCGTGCTGGCGATCCCGGTCGCGATCAGCGCTTTTCCGGTGCTGTCCGCGCGCCAGGGCGCGCCGTTCGACGACGCGGCGGCGGCCGCGACTAGGGCTACCGCGCTGGCGTCCTGGCTGGGTGCGGCGCTGCTGGCGGCCGTGGCGCTTCCGGTCGCCCGTGCCTTTCCCTCGCTGAACCACGCCGTCACCGGCCAGTTCGCGCTGGCGCTCGTGGCGTTCGCTCCCGGGCTGGTCGGGTACGGGCTGGTCGCCTGCCTGTCCCGGGTACTGCTCGCCGACGGCCGCAACCGGGTCGCGGCGCTCGCCACGCTCGGGGGCTGGCTGGTCGTGATCGTGGCCGACGTGGTCGTCATCCCGCAGGTGGCAGCACATTCCGTCGTGCCGGCACTTGGCCTGATCAACACGGTGGGCATGACGGTGTCCGGCATCGCGCTGCTGATCGCGGTCGGCCGGGCCAGGGGCATTAGCGCGCTGAGGGGAGCCTGGCGGGCGATCGGTGCAGGACTGGCCGGAGCGGTGGCCGGGGCCACCGCGGGGCTCACCGTGACCAGGCTCGTGCCAGTATCGGAGCACTGGCAGAACGCCTGCATCGCGCTACTCGCCGGGGGGTCCGCGCTGGCCGCGTTCGTGACCGTGGTGGCGCTGCTGGACGGAGGCGATCTGCGCAGCGTGCTGGCACGAGTGCGGCGGCGGGAGGTAGCGTGACCGGGCGACGGGCGGCCTGCGGGCTGCGGGCGGGGTCCGGGCTGCGGGCGGCGTCCGGGCTGCGGGCGGCGTCCGGGCTGCGGGTGGCCTATGTGCTCGGGACCACGCAGGGCGGGACCGGACGGCACGTGGCCATGCTGGCGCGCGGGTGTGCGCAGGCCGGGGCCGCCGTGCGGGTGTTCGGCCCGGCGCAGGTCCGGTCGCTGCTCGATGCGCAGACCGGGTTCGCCGAGGTGACGGTCGCCAGCCGGCCGCGCCCGGTGCGGGATCTCGCTGCCGCGAGACGGCTGCGCCGGCTGCTGCGCGAGATGGCTCCCGACGTCGTGCACGCTCATGGCCTGCGGGCCGGCGGGCTCGCCGTGCTGGCGTTGCGGCCCTTTCCCGGAGTCCGCTGGCCGGGCGGCAGGCCGCCCGCGCTGGTCGTGACCGTGCACAATGCGCCGCCCGCCGTCCCCGGCACCGCCGCGGTCTACGCCGTGCTCGAACGAGTCGTAGCCCGGCGGTCCGACGTGGTGCTGTGCGTGGCGCCCGACCTGGCTGCCAGGATGCGCAGGCTCGGGGCACGAGATGTCGGGCACGCCATCGTGCCGGCACCGTCGCCCGCAGTCGCTTCCGCCCCGGCCCTGGCTGAGCTCGGGCCGGCGGGGCGGCCGGTCGTGCTCGGGGTGGGGCGGCTGGCGCCGCAGAAGGGCTTCGACACGCTGCTCGCGGCGGCGGCCCGATGGCGAGACCGGCGACCCGAGCCGATCGTCGTCATCGCTGGTGCCGGGCCGCTGGCGGCTGACCTGGCTGCGCAGGCGCGAGCGCTCGGGGTCGATGCCAGGTTCCTCGGGATGCGCGACGACGTGGACGCGCTGCTGGCGGCCGCCGACGTGTTCGTGCTGCCCAGCCGCTGGGAAGGCCAGCCGCTGATCGTGCAGGAAGCCCTGCGGGCGGGCCGCCCGGTCGTCGCCACCGACGTCGGCGGTGTCAGTGAGCTGACCGGCGCGGACGCCGCGATCCTGGTCCCGGCGGGCGATCCCGCTGGCCTGGCGGGCGCAGTGCTGCGCGTGCTCGACGACGCCGAACTTGCGGCAGCGCTAGGCAAGGCGGCCGCCGCCCGGGCAGCGACCCTCCCGACCGAGTCCGACGCGATCGCGGCCGCACTAGCCCGCTACGAGCGCCTGCGCGGTCCCTGACCGACCCCGCCCATGAGCTCGGAGAATGCTGGGCCTCTGACCCCCAGCATTCTCCGAGATCAACGAGCGACCATGGCTAGGTAGTGGTGGTAGGTGCTGGCAAAGGGTTCGGCGCCGTTCGTGATGGCGGCCTTGAGCCACGCGGCTGACTGCCGGGCCTGCGCCGCCACGTCGGCTGGATAGGCGTACTTGACCTGGTGCTCGGCGAACTCGTCCTCGTCGACGAGGTGGACCGAGCCGTCCCTGGCGCGCAGGACGTCGAGGTCCAGGTCGACCATGGTGACCTCGCTGGAGCCCGACCACCGGGCCGGCGTGGTGATGTCGCAGTAGATCTCGGTCGGCGCTGGCGCGTCGTTGAAGGCCGCCGTCCACCAGGCGCCGCGCGGGAACAGCATGAGCGACGCGTGGTCGAGCACGACGAGCGGGCCGTCGCCTTTGCGCATCGTGGTCGGCCTCGTCGTCCCGGTCCAGACGCCGTGCTCGTCCTCGCCGAGCCATTCCATCTTCATGTGCCAGTGCAGCGAGCCGTCGTACTTGTGATAGATCACC
>DASWAA010000305.1:0-2574 GCA_036391385.1 Streptosporangiaceae bacterium | reverse complement strand
ATCGGCACTGGCTCGTCGGGCATCCAGGCCATCCCGCTGATCGCGCGCCAGGCCAGCCAGCTGACGGTCTTCCAGCGCACCCCGAACTTCTCCATCCCGGCGCACAACGGCCCTGCCCCGGCCGAGCGGCTGCGGCGGCTGAGCGAGGACCGCGACGAGTACCGGCATGCCGCCCGATGGTCCCGTGGCGGGATACCCGTCGAGCCGACCGACGTCCTCGGCGTCACTGCCAGCGAGGCGGTCCGGCAGGAGCGCTTCGAGGCAGCGTGGGAGCAGGGCGAGCTGTTCGGCATCCTCGGCGTCTTCGCGGACCAGGGTGTGAACCCCGCTTCCAACGACATCGTGGCCGAGATGATCCGCGACAAGATCCGCTCGGCCGTGAACGATCCCGAAACCGCCGAGGCGCTGTGCCCGAAGGACCACTACTTCGGCACCAAGCGGCCGTGCCTGGACACCGGCTACTTCGAGACCTACAACCTCCCGCACGTCAGGCTCGTGGACCTGCGCAAGCAGCCGATTATCAGCATCACCGAGGCGGGCATCGACACGGCGGAGGAGTCGTTCGACGTCGACGCTATCGTGTTCGCCACCGGCTTTGACGCCATGACCGGCCCGCTCGTGGCCGTTGACGTGGCCGGCCGGGATGGCCTGTCCCTGAAGGAGAAGTGGGCGGCCGGGCCGTCCACGTACCTGGGTCTCATGACCACCGGATTCCCGAACTTCTTCATGATCACCGGCCCCGGCAGCCCGTCGGTCCTGTCGAACATGACTGTCTCGATCGAGCAGCACGTCGACTGGGTCGCCGACTGCCTCAAGGACATGCGCGAAGACGGCTTCGAGACGATCGAGCCGACCGCGCTGGCCGAATCCGGCTGGGATCAGCACGTCCGCGACTGCGCCGCCATTACCTTGCATCCCACCGCTAACTCCTGGTACATGGGCGCCAACGTCCCCGGCAAGCCGCGCGTGTTCCTTCCTTACATCGGCGGGGTGGACGCCTACCGGAAGGCGTGTGACGACCTGGTCTCGCAGGGCTACCTCGGATTCCGGATGACTGGTCCCGACCGGGACCAGTGCCGGGACGGGGTGATCCGCAGCATGCAGCCCGATGCCGCCATGGTCCTGGAGGTCATGGCCGAGATGGGCGTGCCGCCCCTGGAGACCCTGCCGGTCGCCGACGCGCGTGCCCTGATGGCGGCCTCCGCCGCCGTCCGCCCGCCGAGCCCCGAGGTGGGCGAGGTCACCGACGCAGTGATGCCCGGGCCGGACGGGGACCTGCCGTACCGGCTCTATCGCCCGGCGGCGCCAACCGAGGGCCCGCATCCCATCGTGGTGTACTTCCACGGCGGCGGCTGGGTGCTCGGCGACCTGGATTCGGACGACCCGCTGTGCCGGGACCTGTGCGTCCGCTCGGGCGCGGTGATCGTGTCGGTGAACTACCGGCACGCTCCCGAGGCCCGCTTCCCGGCCGCCGCGCTGGACGCCTTCGCTGCCGTGCAGTGGGTGGATGCCAACGCGGTCAGGCTCGGCGGCATCCCTGGCCAGCTTGCCGTCGCAGGCTGGAGCGCCGGCGCCAACATCGCAGCCGTCGCGTGCCAGATGGCTCGCGCCGCCGGCGGACCGCGTATTTCCGGGCAGCTCCTGATCAGCCCGGTCGTCGACGCGGACATGACCCGGCCGTCTTACGCGGAGAACGGCGAGGGGTACGCCCTCACTACCGCGCTGATGCAGTGGTTCTGGGATCACTACGCCGACCCGGCCGACCGCAGCGACCCCCGCGCCGCCCCGCTCCGCGGCAGCCTGGACGGCCTGCCCCCGGCTTGCATCGTCACCGCGGACTTCGACCCGCTACGCGACGACGGCCTCGCCTACGCAGCCGCCCTGGAGGCCGCCGGGGCGCCAGTCCGCCACATCCGGGCCCGCGGGCACACCCACACGTCGGTGACGATGGTCGGCGTGGTCATCTCAGGGGCGCCGGTGCGGGCCGAGATCGGTACAGCCCTCAGGGACTTCTTTCCGGGAGCGTAACGGTCTCTGGGTGGCAAGGCCTGCCGGCCCGTGGCAAGGCCTATAGGCGCGGGGCATCTTGACCGAAGATTATATATGACGCACAATCCATGTCATGAGCGAAGAACCCGGCACAAAGATCGAGCCCGCGATCGGCGGGCCGGGGGCGGATCGGCCGCTGCAGGAGATCCTCATTCCGGGCGGGCACGGTACGGCATTCACCGTCCGGGCAGGCCAGCTCGTGGAGCTAGTTGATCTCGAAGGGCAGCAGGTCGCGGACTTCGTGGCCTTCGCGGAGCGCAACCGCACCGAGTGGCTTTCGACCACGCACACTCGCTCCGCGCTGCTGCGGCTGACGGTTCAGGTCGGGGACCGGCTGGAGAGTAACTGGCGGCGCCCGATGTTCGAGATCGTCAGGGACGACGTGGGCCGGAATGACATCATCACGTCGATGTGCGACGACCGGCGCTACCGGCTCGATTACGGCGTCGAAGGTCACCGTAGCTGCCGGACGAACTTCACCCAGGCGCTCGAGCCATGGGGGATCGCCGAATGGCAGATCCCGGA
>DASWAA010000304.1:0-3510 GCA_036391385.1 Streptosporangiaceae bacterium | reverse complement strand
ATGAAGACGCCGCAGGCCTCGATACTCAATCCCGGCCCGCACGGCCTGACCGAGGTGATCTACGCGTTCACCTCGATGGCCAACAACAACGGCTCGGCCTTCGCCGGCCTGACCACGAACACGGACTGGTACAACACGGTCGGCGGAATCGTCATGCTTCTGAGCAGGTTCGCGCCGGAGGTCTTCGTGCTGGGACTGGCTGGATCGCTGGCCAGGCAGCAGCCGGTCCCGGCTAGCGCCGGCACCCTGGAGACCCACAAGCCGCTCTTCGCCGGCATGCTCATCGGGGTCATCCTCATCCTCGTCGGCCTGACCTACTTCCCGGCACTCGCCCTCGGCCCGTTCGCAGAAGGACTGCACTGATGTCCGTCACCACCTCGCCCCAGACCCCCGCCAAGGGCGGCAAGGCGCCGAAGGGGAGGGCTGACCGGCGCATCGGCGGCGGGCTGCTCGATCCGGGGATGCTGTGGAAGTCGCTGCCAGACGCGCTCAGGAAGCTGGACCCGAGGATCCAGATGAAGAACCCGGTCATGTTCGTGGTCGAGATCGGCTCCGCTCTCACCACCTACACGGCCATCACGAGTCCGTCGGTCTTCAACTGGACGATCGTCGTCTGGCTGTGGCTGACGGTGGTCTTCGCGAACCTGGCCGAGGCAGTGGCCGAGGGCCGGGGCAAGGCGCAGGCCGAGACGCTGCGCAAGACCAAGCGCGAGACCATGGCCAGGCGGCTGATCGGCTGGGAGCCCGGACAGACCCAGATCCGGATCGAGAACGTGCCTGGCACCCAGCTCACTCTCGGCGACCACGTGATCGTCGAGGCAGGTGAGATCATCCCCGGTGACGGCGACGTCGTCGAGGGTGTCGCGTCGGTGGACGAGTCGGCGATCACCGGCGAGTCCGCACCTGTCATCCGCGAATCAGGCGGTGACCGATCGGCGGTCACGGGCGGCACGAAGGTGCTGTCCGACCGGATCGTGGTCACGATCACCTCCAGGCCGGGCGAGACCTTCATCGACCGGATGATCGCCCTGGTCGAGGGCGCCAAGCGGCAGAAGACGCCGAACGAGATCGCGCTCAACATCCTGCTCGCCTCGCTGACGATCATCTTCCTGCTAGCGGTGGCCACCCTGCAGCCGATGGCGTACTACTCCAAGGCACCGCAGACCCTGGTCATCCTGGTGGCACTGCTCGTCGCGCTGATACCGACTACGATCGGAGCGCTGCTGTCGGCCATCGGCATCGCCGGCATGGACCGTCTGGTCCAGCGCAACGTGCTGGCCATGTCGGGTCGCGCCGTCGAGGCGGCCGGTGATGTCAACACGCTGTTGCTGGACAAGACCGGCACGATCACCATCGGCAACCGGCAGGCGAGTGAGTTCCTCCCGGTCAGCGGAGTCACCGAGCAGGAGCTTGCCGACGCCGCCCAGCTGTCCAGCATGGCCGACTACACGCCTGAGGGCCGGTCGATCGTAGTCCTGGCCAAGGAGCGCTACGGCCTGCGCGAGCGGCACGAAGGCGAGCTGCGCGACGCGGAGTTCGTCGAGTTCACCGCGCAGACCAGGATGAGCGGCATCGACCTGGCGGGCGGGCGGCAAGTGCGCAAGGGCGCCTCCAGCGCGGTACGAGACTGGATCAGGCAGCTCGGCGGAACGCCCGCCGACGAACTCGGCCAGCTTGTCGACGGCATCTCCTCGGCCGGTGGCACCCCCCTCGTCGTCGCGGAGCACCACGACGGCACGGCCCGGGCGCTCGGTGTCATCCACCTCAAGGACGTGGTCAAGGAGGGCATCGCGGAACGGTTCGCCGAGATGCGCCGGATGGGCATCAGGACCGTGATGATCACCGGCGACAACCCGCTCACGGCCACGGCCATCGCGGACGAGTCCGGCGTGGATGATTTCCTGGCCGAGGCGACGCCCGAGGACAAGATGGCCCTGATCAAGAAGGAGCAGGACGGCGGCCGCCTGGTCGCTATGACCGGGGACGGCACTAACGACGCCCCGGCGCTCGCCCAGGCCGACGTCGGGGTGGCCATGAACACCGGAACCTCGGCCGCCAAGGAGGCGGGGAACATGGTGGACCTGGACTCCAACCCGACCAAGCTCATCGAGATCGTGGAGATCGGCAAGCAGTTGCTGATCACCCGGGGCGCGCTGACCACGTTCTCCATCGCCAACGACGTCGCGAAGTTCTTCGCGATCATCCCGGCGATGTTCGGCGTGGTCTACCCCGGCCTGCAGAAGCTGAACATCATGCACCTGTATAGCCCGAAGTCGGCGATCACGTCCGCGATCATCTTCAACGCGCTGGTCATCATCGCCCTGATCCCGCTCGCGCTGCGCGGCGTGCGCTACCGGCCCTCGTCAGCCGCGGCAATGTTGCGCCGGAACCTGTGGATCTACGGTGTCGGCGGACTGATCATCCCGTTCGTCGGAATCAAGGCAATCGACCTCGTCATCCAGTTCATTCCCGGATTCGGCAGGTAACTAGACATGTCGCACCTACCTTCATGGCTCAGGCAGCTACTCGCCGCAGTGCGCGGCCTGCTGGTCTTCACCGTGATCTGCGGCATCTTGTACCCGCTGGTCATGTTCGGGCTTTCCCAGGCGTTCTTCAGCAAGCAGGCCAACGGCTCGCTGGTCACCTTCCACGGCCGCGAGGTCGGATCCAGCTTGCTGTGTCAGGAGTTCACCGATGCCAGGGGAAACCCGCTGCCGGAGTATTTCCAGCCGCGCCCGTCGGCCTCGGCCAGGTCCGCGACGAACCAGACCGGCGGCTGCAACCCGTTGGCCAGCGGTGCCTCCAACCTCGGCCCGGACAACCCGGTGCTAGTGCAGGACATCAAGGCCAGGCAGAAGCAGATCGCCGCGTTCGACAACGTCCCGGTCTCGAAGATCCCGCCAGACGCGGTGACAGCCTCGGCTTCGGGCCTTGATCCGTACATCTCGCCGGCCAACGCGGCCATCCAGGTAGACCGGGTCGCTGCCGCCAGGCACATCAGCCCGGCGGCGGTCCGGGCGCTGGTACACAGGTACACGTTCGGCCGTCAGCTCGGCATCCTTGGCGAGCCGGCCGTGAACGTGCTGCTGGTCAACATCGCACTTGACCAGGACCACCCCGTACCGTGATGGAAGAAATGACTTCGGCAGCCAGCCAGCCAGCAAACGGGCCTGCCATCCCCGCCCGCCGCGGCCAGCTCAGGATCTACCTGGGCGCGGCGGCGGGGGTCGGCAAGACCTTCGCCATGCTCGGCGAAGGTCACCGGCGCATGTCCCGCGGCGCGGACGTGGTGGTGGCCTTCGCCGAGACGTACGGCCGACGACGGACGGCGGAGCAGCTACTCGGCCTCGAGGTGCTGCCGAGGGCCAGGATCGCTTACCGCGGCACGTTCTTCGACGAGATGGACCTCGACGCGGTCCTCGCCCGCCGTCCCCAGATCGCCCTGGTCGACGAGCTCGCGCACACCAACGTGCCAGGCTCGCGCAACGAGAAGCGCTGGCAGGACGTCGA
>DASWAA010000303.1:0-24965 GCA_036391385.1 Streptosporangiaceae bacterium | reverse complement strand
TTGACGCGTAGCGATAGACCAGGAAATCGACCGGGTTGACGTTCTTGACCCAGTACACGATGACGGCCGTCGCGCCTAACGTGAGGACAACGATGACCACGGCACGGAGCGCGCGATCACGAAGTGCCGCGCGGACAGCTTCCCCGCCACTTCCGTCGGCCTCGCGCATGACGAGGCTAGGACATACCGTTTCCGCATGCTCGGAAGGCAACTCCGCTCCTTCGGCCACGCCATGCATTCTGGCAGGTTCGCGGGCAGATTTGCTTGAAGAGAGCACCCCCCGATTTCAACTGGGCCATTTCCGGTGAGGCGGTCACGCTATCGACTACCTGTAACCCGGGACCGCCTCGACTCTGACGGTGGCCTGCTCGGGGCGTGTCGACGTGCGATCAGGTTTCGCGGTCGCAGGGCAGGGTCTTAACGGGGCTCCGGCTGCGCAGACAGATCGAGGCCCCGCTAGCAGGGCCTCGGAACCGTTGTCAGTCCGGCGTCAGTGGCCCCGCGATGGGGCCATCGTCACCTGCCGTCCGCACGCCGTCATATGGCCATGATAGCTTTTTCGGCTCGGCCTTGGCCGGTTGTCAGTCCGGGCGTGTACTAGGCACAATCGGGAAACGGGAATGCTGACGTAAGCCGTGAACCGACTGCGCGCGGCACGAGGAGCTCGAATGACAAGGACGTCGTGGGACGTCGACGGCGAGGTACGCCGGGCATTGCGATCGATCGTCAGCGACCCGCAGCTTGGCACGACGGTGCTGGCAGACCCGAATGTCCTGGCGAACCTGCTCAAGGACCTGCTGCCGGACTTGCCGAGGCAGTCAGCGCTCCTCGTCGCGGCAGCGCAGTGCGACCTGACCGCCATGCTGCTCGAGCGGCTCGCCCAGGGCCTCGACCTGGGTACCGCGTCCCGGCTCACCTCCGGCTGGTTCGCGGAGCGGATGCCGTTCACCGCCGAGGCCTGCGACTGGGTCGTCGCGGAACTGGCCGTGGCGCTCGGCGTGGACCCCTCGGCCGAGGCGGAGAGCACCATGCCGGACACGGAGCCGTACCGCCTGGACGGTCATGACGCGCACGGCCAGGGCGTCGTCGTCGCGTGGGGCGACAACGACGAGGGGGAGACCGACGTCCCGGCTGGCCTTGACCGGGTGGTCGGCGTGGCGGCCGGCTGGTACCACAGCCTGGCCGTGACCGCTGACGGCCTGGTCGTGGCGTGGGGCAGCGGCGCACACGGCATGACGGACGTGCCGCCCGGGCTCGCCGGGGTGACGGAGGTCGCGGCTGGCCGCTACCACAGCCTCGCGCTGACCGTCGCCGGATCAGTGGTGTCCTGGGGCAGCAACGGCTTCGGCCAGGCGGACGTACCGCCGGACCTGTCCGAGGTGACGTCCATCGCGGCCGGCGCGGAGCACAGCCTGGCCGTGGCCAGCGGTCGCGTGGTCGGCTGGGGCGGCAATAACTGCGGCCAGGCTGACGTCCCGCCCGGCCTGCCCGAGGTGATCGCGGTCGCCGCCGGCGCTGAGCACAGCCTGGCGCTGACCGCGGACGGCAGGGTCGTGGCGTGGGGCCTGCCGGACTTCGGTGAGACGGCGGTCCCGCCCGGCCTGTCGGGCGTGGTCGCGATCACCGCAGGGGTGAACCATAGCGCCGCGCTGACCTCGGACGGCTGGGTCGTCGCCTGGGGCCGCAGCGACAACTTCGAGACCGCGGTGCCGTCCGGCCTCGGTGATGTGGTCGCGCTGTCCGGCAGCGGCACGCACTGCCTCGCGCTTACTGCCGCCGGCCGGGTCGTGGCCTGGGGAAGCAACGACTGCGGCGAGTGCGACGTGCCGCGGCTGCTCTCCGGTGTCTCAGCCGTCGCGGCCGGCTACGGCCACAGCCTCGCCGTCATCGCCGGCTAGCTGGCCGTCACGAACGCGGCGAGTCTCGCTGACTGGTCGAGCCGGCTGGGCTCGTGCACGTACATCATGTGGCCCGCCTCGTAATAGGCGAACTCGACATTGCCCGCCAGCTCGGCCGGGACGGCCAGGTGCGCGATGTCGTGCTCGGTGGCACAGTACGGCGTGGCGGCGTCGTAGTAGCCGCAGGCGATATGCAGCCGCAGGTGCGGGTTGGCCCGCATCGCCTCGGCCAGCTTGTCGAGCACGTAGATGTGCTGGCCCTCGAACTCCTTGAACGACCACGGGTGCACGCGGTCGGTAAGCGCCTCGTACGGCAGGTCGCTGGCGTAGCCGAGCTCGGCCCGCACGTAGTGGTTCAGCACGGCCGTATACGGGCCGACGATGGCGTCGATCGACGGGTCGTCCGACCACATTTCCCTGCCGTAGTCGGCCTGCCAGCCGGTGAACCGGCCGTCGATCCGCCCGACCGTCAGGCGCTGGTCCCGCAGCAGCTCGGTGAGGAATCTGATGTGCTCGGGCCGCAGGTTCACCCGGTCGACGTAGTCCGGCGACAGTCCGGTCAGCTCCGCGATCCTGGCGACCGCCGCGGCCCGGTCGCTGGCCGGCAGCCGGGACCCGGCCGCGAGCACCTGGCGGTACTCGCCTTCGGCGTAGGCTTCCGCGTCCCGCAGGACCTCGCGCAGTGGCCGGTCCCCGTGCTTGCCGTGGTAATGCGCGATCGCCGCGTACGTCGGCAGGTAGGCGACGTAAGGCTCGTCATTGCCGCCCTCGAACCACAGGGACTTGCCGTCGAGGAACGTCGAGATCAGGATCAGGCCGTTGAGGTACATCCCGTACCGCGTCTGCAGGTGCCTGGCCAGCGCGGCGGCCCTAGTGGTGCCGTAGGACTCGCCGCACAGGTACTTCGGCGACATCCAGCGCTCGTTGCGGGTGGTCCAGAGCCTGATCACCTCGCCGACCGACTCGATGTCGCCGCCGAAGCCGTGGAAGTCCTTCGGCTTCTCGCCCTTGACCGCGCGGGAGTACCCGGTCGAGACCGGGTCGATGAACACCAGGTCGCTGTGGCGCAGCAGGGTCTGCTCGTTGTCGCCGATCCCGTACGGCGGCGGCAGCAGCGCCCCGGCGTCACCCATCAGCACCCGGCGCGGGCCAAGCAGGCCGAGGTGCAGCCAGACGCTCGACGAGCCTGGGCCGCCGTTGAAGGCGAAGGTGACTGGCCGCGCTACCCGGTCCGCGTCATCGACGTCCGCGGTGTACGCGACCACGAAGACCTCGGCCCTGGCCTTCGGCCCGTCGAACGTGTCGTCGGTCTGCCCCTCGGCGCGCAGCACCATCCGCCCGGCGGTCACCGTGTACCGCAGCTCGCTGCCGTCGACGGTGATCGCGTGCGACGTCGTGACCAGGTCGTCGGCCGGCTCGGCGGCGGCCGCCGCTCCTGGCTCGGCGGCAGGGGCCTGCGCGTCGTTCGGAGCAGGCACGTCGGCGCCTTCGGGCATGAGATCTCCTTGGATGGGCCGGGTCGGGACAGCGGGCAAGCCTGCGATCAGAGCGCGACCCCATCGAGGCGCAGCGCCGTCAGCTGGCATGAATCAGCATAAGTCCTCGCTGCGCTCGCATTTCGCCGCTGCCACGTCGGCAAGGCTGCCCGCTCGCCCATCCCGATGCTGGACAGATCCAGCCGTTCATGTTATATGGTATTTAATACTTTCTATAAGAAAGGCGGCATGATGCCGAAGAACTGGTTATCAAACCGCGTCATGATCGTTCTCGGCGGCCTGATGGCCGTCGCGGTGGTGGCGCCGGCGTTAGCCGGGACCGCGTCGGCGGCCAGTGCGGCGTCGCTGGGCCGTCATCCTGGGGCTAAGCGATCTGCCCGGCCAACTGACCTCAAGGATTATCCGAAACTCCCTGCCGCAACCGTCAACCCGGCTAAGTGGGGCCAGCCTGGCCGATCGGCAGATGTCGTCGCGATGCACGTCGCGCGTGACGGGTCAGGAACGGCTACGTACTACACCCCGGTCCGTGGCGAGAGTGCCGCGGAACTGTACGCCATCCTCAAGGCCCACGGCATCAGCGGGCTGCAGCGGCCTGGTGCGGTCCCCGTGAGCCAGAGCATGCTCCCCAGAGCCGTTACCTCACTCACTTCCTGCAAGTACGGCACCGCGCAGACCTTCAGGTGCAACGTCGACACCAATGTCACGCACCAGATCAGATGGGCGGACGGGTGCTGCAGGCACCCGCAGGTGTGGTTTGTCGATCACACCGGAGCCCAGTGGCCAGTCACCAATTCGACCTACGAGTGGAATCAGGCGGTCGGCGTCGACTCGCTCTACGTATGGGCGTCGTGCCCGGGATATTCTGGCCAGTACTGCGTCAACGTCACGGATACGAACGCGGGCTGCTCCGGATGGCAGGGCCTGACCAGCGTGTCGTGGAACGGCAGTTACTATATGACCGGTGCCTCGGTCCAGCTTAATGACTATAACGGCACCTGCATCCTTGGTGGCGTTACCTACGACTACAGCAAGAATTCGTACGGTTATCGTCAGGACGCATGCCACGAGATGGGCCATGCGCTGGGAATGGGTCATAACTCAAGTACGAATAGCTGCCTCTACGGAACCATCATCGACTCAAGTGGCGCCCAGCTTCCGGACGGCAACGACTTCACCCTGATAGCTGCGCTCTACAACGACGGCAACGAATGAGCCTGCCGTCGCCCCGGCTGCGCTTACGGCAGCGCGCAGCCGGGGCGGCGGGTCAGGCGCAGGGCCGGGCCGTGCCTGACGTGGCCGCCGGCCTGAACATCACCGTGAACGGAGCTAGCACTCCGCGCGGATTCGCCGTGAAGCGCAGAGCGTGCGCGTTCACGAGCCTCATCGTGCCTGCCACGTAGCCAGTCTCCGTGGTGATGCCGTTGACCGGGCGAGCGCCGGGATATCTAGCGACTGGCTTGACTGGCTGCCAGCTCCGGCCGCCGAAGGTTACCCGAGTCACGCCGCAGTGGACGAATAGCTTGTAGAAGTAGCGGACGCCGATCACAGGTGATCCGCTGGCCGGCAGGATCATCGCGGCAGGCTGGCCGGACGGGTGCGGCGAACCTGCCGGATGCCTGTGAGCGCCGCAGCCGGCAGCGGTGACGATCACGACGCCTGCCGCTGCCGCGACGGCCAGCCGGGCCGGCACAGATCCGGTCCACCGCGCCCGCCGCCGATTACCCGGCCCGGCGATGTGCGTGGCGCCATTCCTGGCGGGGTCGTGGGCCGCGGGTGTGTCCGCCGCATCGTAAGAATCGCATGGTCGATCCTCCGCATCCCTGCTGTTCACGGGTCTCCTCGGGTCACTAGTGGGTTACGAGACACCCGCGCCGGACCATTGATGACGTCGCGCAAATGCAGCCAGAATGTACGTCCGCGCCGGCCGGCCAGGCTCGTTGCCAATGAGACGCCCGGGCGGCTGGCCCGGTTCCCTCGCACCACGCCGATGGTGCTAGAAGAGCCGATGGTGCTAGAAGACCCGTTCCGCAGCCACAGCGCCCGACGCGGCCCCGATCAGGGCGCGGAAGATCGCGGGATCCTCGCCGGCTTCGGGATGCCACTGCACGCCGATGGCGAACGGATGGCAGTTCGGCCCGCCCGGTCCGACCTCGACAGCCTCGATGATGCCGTCCTCCGCCCAGGCGGAGGCGACCAGCCCGTCCGCGAGCCGGTCGATGGCCTGGTGATGGCGCGTCGGCACGGCGAACGTGGTCTCGGACTGGCCGTATTCGCTGAGCAGCCCGGCAAGCCGGCTTGACGGCTCGACCGAGACCTTGTGCTCGCCCATCTGGCCGGGCACCGACGCGTCGTGCCCGCTATGCCCGACCACGTCCGGCAGGTGCTGGATCAGCGACCCGCCGAGCGCGACGTTCATCACCTGCAGGCCGCGGCAGATGCCGAGCACCGGGATGCCAGCCGCCATGGCGGCGGCCAGCAGCGCGATCTCCGCGGCATCCCGCTCGGGCCGGACGACCGTGGTATGCGGGCCAGGCGGCTCGCCGTACCGGCTGGGCTCCAGGTCGGGCCCGCCGGTCAGCAGCAGCGCGTCGAGTCGGCCGGCAGCCGCCTCGATGCCTGGAACCGGCGGCAGCACCATCGGCAGGCCGCCGGCAGCGGCAACCTGCTCGACGTAGTTGCGCGGCACCAGAGTGGCCTGCCGGTCCCAGGCGCCCCAGCGGGCCTGTTCGTCGTAGGCGGTGATGCCGATGAGAGGTTGGGGGGTTCTCATAGCGGTTACATCATAGGGGCGTAACATAGGCGCCCGCGATTCCGCCATCGACGAGGAACTGCGACGCCGTGATAAACGAGGCGTCGTCGCTCGCCAGGAACGCCACAGCGGCGGCGATCTCCTCCGGTTCGGCGAACCGGCCGACCGGGACGTGCACCAGCCGCCTGGCCGCCCGCTCGGGGTCCTTGGCGAACAGCTCGCGCAGCAGCGGCGTGTTCACCGGGCCCGGGCACAGCGCGTTGACCCTGATGCCCTCCCTGGCGAACTGAACGCCGAGCTCCCGGCTCATCGCCAGCACGCCGCCCTTGGACGCCGTGTAGGAGATCTGCGAGGTGGCGGCACCGAGCACGGCGACGAACGAGGCCGTGTTGATGATCGAGCCCTTACCCTGCCGCTGCATGTGCGGGATCACGTACTTGCAGCAGAGGAAGACCGAGGTCAGGTTGATCTCCTGGACCCGGCGCCAGGCGTCGATGCCGGTGGTCAGGATCGAGTCGTCGTCCGGCGGCGAGATGCCGGCGTTGTTGAACGCGATGTCGATCCGGCCGAATTCGGCGGCCACCTCGTCGAACAGGCGGCGCACGTCGTCCTCACTGGCCACGTCCGCCGCGATGAACCGGCCACCGGTCTCCTCCGCGACGGCCTTGCCCGCCCTCTCGTCGATGTCGACAGCTACGATCCTGGCGCCCTCGGAGGCCATCCGGCGGGCACTGGCCAGTCCGATGCCGCTGCCAGCACCCGTGATGACGGCGACCCGGTCCTGCAAGCGCTGCATTACTCCTCGTTTCGGTCTTGTGGTCAGGTGATGCGGATCCGCCCTGGCTGGCGGCTTTACTCCTGGGTTGAGATGAAGACGTTCTTGGTCTCGGTGAAGGCGTCGAGCGCGTCCGGGCCGAGTTCGCGCCCGAGGCCGGACTGCTTGAACCCGCCGAACGGGGTCCAGTACCTGACCGACGAGTGCGAGTTCACCGACAGGTTGCCGGTATCGACACCGCGCGCGACCCTGATCGCCCGCCCGAGATTACCTGTCCAGATCGACCCGGAAAGTCCATAAGGCGAGTCGTTGGCGATCTCGATCGCCTCGGCCTCGTCCTCGAACGGCGTGACAGTCACCACAGGGCCGAACACCTCGTCGGTGTAGGCGGGCGCGTCGAAGCTCACCGGTGCGAGCACCGTCGGCGGGAACCACCACCCGGGCCCGTCAGGCGCGCTGCCGCGGATCGCCACCGGGGCATCGTCGGGAACATAGGCCGCAACGGACGCCCGGTGGCTGGCCGAGATCAGCGGGCCCATCTCGGTGTCGGCCAGGGTCGGGTCGCCGACCTTGACGCCCTTGACCGCCGGCTCGAGCAGTTCCATGAACTTGTCGAGCACCGACCGCTGCACCAGGATCCGCGACCGCGCACAGCAGTCCTGTCCCGCGTTGTCGAACACGGCGTACGGCGCGGTCGCCGCGGCCCGCTCAAGGTCCGCGTCGGCGAAGACGATGTTCGCGTTCTTGCCGCCGAGTTCCAGTGTCAGCCGCTTGATCTGCTTCGCGCAGCCGGTCATGATCTGCCGGCCGACCTCGGTCGAGCCGGTGAACACGATCTTGCCGACCGCCGGGTGGTCGACCAGGCGCTGGCCGACCACCGAGCCCTTGCCCGGCAGCACCTGGAACACGCCCTCGGGCAGCCCGGCCTCAAGCGCCAGCTCGCCGATCCGGATCGCGGTCAGCGGTGTCATCTCGGCCGGCTTGGCGATCACCGCGTTGCCCGCGGCGAGCGCGGGCGCCAGGCCCCAGGACAGGATCGGCATCGGGAAGTTCCACGGCACGATCAGGCCGACGACGCCGATCGGCTCGGCGAACGTCACGTCGATGCCGCCTGCGACCGGGATCTGCCTGCCGGTCAGCCGCTCCGGCGCTGCCGAGTAGTACTGCAGCACGTCACGGATCTGTCCGGCCTCCCAGCGGGCGGCCCCGATCGGGTGCCCGGAGTTCGCGACCTCGAGCTGCGCGAGTTCCTCGCCGTGCGCGTCCACCTGCGCGGCAAAGCTGCGCAGCATCCTGGCCCGGTCGCCGGGAGCGACCTCGCGCCAGGCACGCTGAGCGACCTGCGCCCGTGCGATCGCTGCGTCGGTCTCCTGCGCCGAGGTGCCGGGGACGGTCTGTACCGGCTGCTCGGTAGCCGGGTTCAAGATGGTGTAGGCAGTCACGTCATCACAACCGTTCGAAGCAGCGGCGCAGTTCCCAGTCCGTCACGGCCGCGTCGAAGGCGGCTAGCTCGACTCGCGCGTAGTTCGCGTAGTGAGCGACGACCTCGTCACCGAACGCCTGTTGCGCCAGGGAGCTCTTCTCCCACAGTTCCAGGGCATCCCGCAGCGTGTGCGGAACCTTCGGCCCGTCGTCGGCATAGGCGTTACCGCCGAAGGCGTCCTCGAGCGTGAGCTCGTTGTCGATCCCGTACAGCCCGGCCGCGATCATCCCCGCGATCGCCAGGTACGGGTTGACGTCGCCGCCCGGGGTCCGGTTCTCGATCCGCAGCGACTGGCCGTGGCCGACCAGCCGCAGCGCGCAGGTCCGGTTGTCCACGCCCCAGCGGACCGCCGTCGGGGCGAAGCTGCCCGGCACGAACCGCTTGTAGGAGTTGACGTTGGGCGCGTACAGCAGGGTCAGCTCGCGCATCGCCGCGAGCTGACCGGCGACGTAGTGCTCGCCGAGCCTGGACAGGCCGTGCGGGCCGTCGCCGGCCAGGAACGGCTCGCCGTTGACCCCTGGCCGGCCGCCCGGCCCGGGCTCGGGGTCCTCTGTGCGCAGCGACAGGTGGATGTGACACGAGTTGCCCTCGCGCAGGTTCGGCTTGGCCATGAAGGTCAGCGACATCCCCTCCTGTGCCGCGATCTCCTTGGCCCCGGTCTTGTAGATCGAGTGGTTGTCACACGTGGTGACGGCGTCGGCGTAGCGGAACGCGATCTCGTGCTGGCCGAGATTGCACTCGCCCTTCGCCGACTCCACGTACAGGCCGGCCCCGGACATGCCGCCGGTGATCCGGCGCAGCAGCGGGTCGATCCGCGAGGTGCCGAGTATCGAGTAGTCGACGTTGTACTGGTTGGCAGGGATCAGGTCGTTGTAGCCCTTGGTCCAGGCATCCTCGTAGCTGTCCCGGTAGACGATGAACTCAAGCTCGGTGCCGGCCAGCGCGGTCCAGCCACGCTGCGCCAGCCGGGCGGTCTGCGCCTGCAGGATCTGGCGCGGCGACGCGCCAACCGGGCTGCCGTCGAGCCAGGTGAGGTCCGCAAGCAGCAGGACGGTGGCTGGGAGCCACGGCACGCGGCGCAGGGTCATCAGGTCGGGCTTGAGCACGAAGTCGCCGTAGCCGCGCTCCCAGGACGACATCGCGTACCCGCCGACGGTGTTCATCTCCACGTCCACCGCTAGCAGGTAGTTGCATCCCTCCGCGCCATGTGCGGCCACCTCGTCGGCGAAGTACTCCGCCGACAGGCGCTTGCCCTGCAGCCGGCCGTGCATGTCGGTGAAGGCGAGTATCACCGTGTCGATCTCGCCTGTGCCGATCGCGGCCTGCAGCTGGGCCATGCTCAGCATTCCCGGCCTGGCGGCTGCGCCGCCGCTGCCGTGGTTCCCGGTCATGAACCGTCCTTGTCTCGTTACTGGTAAGGGTCGTCAGATCTGCTCGAGCTCGCGCTCGATCGCGGCGAGTTCCTCGGCCGTGCCCTGAACCTTAGGCCCGGTGAACCAGTTCTTCGCCGAGACCGCCCAGTAGATCCAGGCGAAGCCGAGCACGACCGCCACGGCCACGATCGTGTAGTTGAAGTTGCTCACGGTGATCGGACTGATGGTCGGCAGCATGAACAGGATCGTGATGACGGCCACCCAGACCACCGCGATCCAGCCGACGATGTAGCTCCAGCGGCCGAGGTGCCACGGCCCGCGCTGGAAGCTCTCGCCCTGGCGCAGCCGCAGGAACGTCGGCAGCACGTACGCGATGTACAGGCCGATGACGGCGATCGAGGTCACCGCCGCGTAGGCCGTGCCGTTCCACAGGTAGGGCAGGCCGAGGATCAGCGCGCCGACGGCTGCCAGCCAGATCGCGTTGGTCGGCGTCCTCGTCCGGTGGTTCACCTTGTGCCAGGTCGCTGAGCCCGGCAGGGCTCCGTCACGGGAGAACGCGTAGATCATCCGCGAGTTCGCGGTCACCGAGGACATGCCGCAGAACAGCTGGGCGCCGATCACGATCAGCAGCAGCAGCTTGCCGCCGGTGGCACCGATCGCGTCCACGAAGATCTGGGCCGGCGGGACGACGGCGCCCACCTCGGTGGTGTAGTTCTGGATCGCGAACGTCAGGCCGATGAGCAGGACCCAGCCGGCGAACAGCGAGACCACGATCGACATCACGATGCCGCGCGGCCCGGACGTCGCGGCGTTGTGCGTCTCCTCGGTCATGTGCGCGGAAGCGTCGTAGCCGGTGAAGGTGTACTGCGCGAGCAGCAGGCCGATCAGGATCACGTACAGCGTGCTGTGCCAGCCGGTCATGTTGACGATCTTGGTGAAGACGAAGCTCGCCGACTGGTGATGCGACGGCGCGAACGTCAGGGCGCCGACGATGATCAGCACGCCGAGGATGTGCCACCAGACGCTGATGTCGTTGAGCCGCGCGACCAGCTTGATCCCGAACTGGTTCAGCAGGCCGTGCACGAGTAGCACGAGCGCGAAGATCACGATCGTCTCCCAGTGCGCGAGACCGAGTCCGAACTGAATGTTCAGGAAGGCGTTGATGAAGAACGCCGCGCCGAAGTCGATGCCCGCGGTGACCGCCACCTGGCCGAGGAAGTTGAACCAGCCGGTGAACCAGGACCACGCCGGGCCCTTGTTCCTGGCCAGCTTGGCCGCCCAGTAGTACAGGCCGCCGGCCGTCGGGTAGCTGGAGCAGACCTCGGCCATGGCCAGACCGACGAACAGGGTCATGATGCCGACGATCGGCCAGCCCCAGACGATCTCGGCGGGGCCGCCGGTCGTCATCCCGAAGTAGTACAGGGTGAGGCAGCCGGACAGGATCGAGATGATGGTGAACGAGACGGCGAAGTTCGAGAAGCCCGACATCCGCCGCATGAGTTCCTGGGCGTAGCCGAGCTTGTGCAGCATCTCCTCATCGCTGAGGACCGCCGGGGCGGTTGCTTCTTCATGAACCGACACGAGGTGCTCCTTGGTCCGGCCGGGCTGGCCGGGGGGTGTGAGTTAAGCGGGGGTTATGCGGAGGTTAGGCGGAGGGTCTGGCGCGGGCGGAGTTTTAATGGTCTAATAACAGACCAATTGATGGTCTAGCTGGGATGATTGTCAAGAGTCCGGACCAGAAAGATCACGAACATCCACAGACTCCGGCACGCGGGTTAGGGGAGGCCCGCGTGCCGGACTTGGCGTGCCCGGTTTCCCGGGTGCTGCCTCCGCGGACCGCTCCGGCGGCCACCTACGACAGGCGGTAAAAGTGAGCGCCGACATCGACCTGGGCAGCGTGCTCAGGCCGGTGCGCCAGGGCAACGCCTTCGAGGAGACCGTCGAGCGGCTGCTGACCGTGATCAAGCTCGGCATGATCGGGCCGGGCGAGCGGTTCCCGGCCGAGCGCGAGCTCGCGGCTCAGCTGGGCATCAGCCGGCTGACCTTGCGCGAGGCGATCAGGGAGCTGCAGCAGGCGGGCTATGTCGAGTCCAGGCGCGGCCGGCTGGGCGGGACGTTCATCACCTACACCCGGCCGGAGCCCAGCGTCGGCGCGCTCCGGCGGCTGGCCGAGCAGCACGGGCCCAAGCTGGCCGACGCGATCACCTTCCGGTTCGCCGTCGAGACCGGTGCGGCCGACATGCTCGCCCAGCAGATAGCCGCCGGCGGCGTGCAGGGTGACGCCCTGCGCGCCAAGCTGACCGACGTGAGCAGCGCGAGCCAGCAGGACTACCGGCGGCTCGACACGCTCTTTCACCTCGCGATCGCCGAGCTGACCGGGTCGACACTGCTATCGGCCGCCTGCGCCGACGCCCGGATGCGGCTCAACGACCTGCTCGACGCCATGCCCGTGCTCAGGCAGAACATCGCGCACGCCGCGATCCAGCACACGGCGATCGTGGACGCGATCCTGGCCGGCGACCCCGACGGCGCGCGGACAGCGATGGCCGAGCACCTGGCCGGCACAGGCGCGCTGCTGCGCGGCTTCCTAGGCTGACGACCCGTCGGGCCCGCCCGCCTGTCCGGCCGTCATCAGCGGGTGGTGGCAGGCGGCGAGGTGATCCTCGCCGCGGTGGGCGACCAGCGGCGGCTCCTCCTTGGCGCAGATCTCGGTCGCGTACTGGCAGCGCGGGTGGAAGCGGCAGCCCGACGGGGGAGCGATCGGACTCGGCACGTCGCCTTCCAGCACGATCTGCCTGCGCTGGGCGCTGACATCCGGGTCGGGGATCGGGACCGCTGACAGCAGCGCCTCGGTGTAGGGGTGTACCGGCCGGGTGTACAGGTCCTCTGCCGGTGACAGCTCGACGATCTTGCCCAGGTACATGACGGCGATCCGGTCGGACACGTGCCGGACGACGCCGAGGTCATGGGCGATGAAGATGTAGGTCAGGCCAAGCTCGTCCTGCAGGTCGTCCAGCAGGTTGATGACCTGCGCCCGGATCGAGACGTCCAGTGCCGAGACCGGCTCGTCGGCGATGATCAGCTTCGGGTGCAGTGCGAGCGCCCTGGCCACCCCGATCCGCTGGCGCTGACCGCCGGAGAACTCGTGCGGGTAGCGGTTGACGTGCTCGGGAGACAGGCCGACCAGTTCGAGCAGTTCCCTGACCCGCTGCCTGATCTGCGTCCGGCTGAGCTGCCCGTGGATGCGCAGCGGGTCGGCGATGATAGTCCCGACCCGCTTGCGCGGGTTCAGCGACGCGTAAGGGTCCTGGAAGACCATCTGCATGTCGCCGCGGATCGGCCGCAGCGCCCGGCGGGATAGCCGCGAGATATCGCGGCCGCCGAAGGAGACCGAGCCGCTGGTCAGCTCGTACAGCCGGATGATGCAGCGGCCGAGCGTGGACTTGCCGCAGCCCGACTCCCCGACCAGGCCGATCGTCTCGCCGGCGCGCACCTCGAGGCTGACGTCGTCCACGGCGTGCACCCGGCCGACCTCGCGCTGGAAGACGAGCCCGCGCCGGATCGGGAAGTACTTCCTGAGGTGCTCGACCCGCAGCAGCACGCCATCCTCGGCGGGCGCGCCCGCTGCCGGCGCGCTCCCGGCGCCCGGCTCCTCGCCAGCCGCCGCCTTGCTGACGCTCACGCCGCCTTCCGGTGTCGTCGTCACGGCTGCTCCCCGATGAGGTCAGGATGGATCGTCGACTCCCGCCGCAGTCGCTTCTGCTCCGGATCCAGGTGGCAGGCATCGGCGTGGTCGAAGGCGACCCTGCTCGCCAGGGCGGGAACCTCGTCGCACTGGTCGAATCGCTGCGGGCACCGCTCGGCGAAGGCGCACCCGGACGGCAGGTTGATCAGCGAGGGCGGCAGGCCGGCGATGGCAGTGAGCCGCCGTGGCTTGGGCCGGTCGATCCGCGCGATCGAGCCAAGCAGGCCCCAGGTGTAGGGATGCTGCGCGTCGTAGAACACGTCTTTCTTGCTGCCTTGCTCGATGATCTTGCCGGCGTACATGACCGCGACCCGGTCGGCGACGTCGGCGACCACGCCCATGTCGTGAGTGATCATGACGACGGCGGAGCCGTAGTCCTCCTTCAGCTGCTTGATCAGCTTGAGTATCTGCGCCTGGATGGTCACGTCGAGCGCGGTGGTGGGCTCGTCCGCGATCAGCAGGCTCGGGCTGCAGGACAGCGCCATCGCGATCATCACCCGCTGGCGCATGCCGCCGGAGAACTGGTGCGGGAAGTCGTCGACCCGTTCCTTCGGGTGCGGGATGCCGACGGCGGTCAGCAGTTCGATCGCCCGCGCCCGCGCCGCCTGCCTGGAGACCTGCTCGTGCGCGCGGATCTGCTCGACGATCTGCCAGCCGACCCGGTAGACGGGATTGAGCGAGGTCATCGGGTCCTGGAAGATCATGGCGATCTCCGAGCCGCGCACCCGGCGAAGCTCGGCCTGGTTCAGCGACATCAGCTCGCGGCCCTTGTAGATCACCTCGCCCTCGAAGCGGGCGTTGGGGTCGATGATCAGGCGCATCACCGACATCATCGTGACGCTCTTGCCCGAGCCCGACTCACCGACGATGCCCAGGGTCTCGCCCTCGCTGACCGTGAACGACACCCCGTCCACGGCCTTGACCAGTCCGTCCTCGGTGCGGAAGCTCACCTTGAGGTCCCGCACCTCGAGCAGGGGCTCAGGCATCCGCCCACCCCGCCCTGAGCATGCGCAGGGCCGCCATCACGTCGGCCGCACTCTCGGGTCGAGGCCCGCGTAGGCGATGTCCACGACCGTATTGGCTAGCACGATGAAGAACGCACCGTAGATGACGGTGGCCATGATCACGGGCAAGTCCAGGCTGGTGAGGGACTGGTAGGTCAGGAAGCCGACGCCGTGGATGGCGAAGACCACCTCGGTGAGCAGCGCGCCGCCGCCGACCAGGGCACCGAAGTCGAGCCCGAACAGGCTGACGAAGGTGATCATGGAGGTCCGCAGGGTATGCCTGAGCAGCACCCGGCGCTCGGTCAGCCCCTTGGCCCGGGCGGTCCTGATGTAGTCCTCGTTCTGGATCTCGAGCAGGTTGGCTCGGAGCACGCGCGCGTAGAACCCGATGTACAGGATCGACAGGGTGATCCAGGGGAAGATCAGCCCCTTGAACCACATCGTCGGGCTCTGCGTGAACGGGGTATAGCCGAGTTGCGGCACCCAGCTGAACAGGAACGAGTGGTGCAGCGCCTTCTGGGTGACGAGGTTGACCACTTCACCTAGCCAGAAGACAGGCATCGAGATGCCGATCAGCGCGACGATCATCAGCAGCGGGTCAAGGATGGTGCCACGCAGCAGCGCGGCGGCGACCCCCATGATGATCGCCATCACCACCCAGATGACGGCGGCGCCGAAGACCAGGGACAGCGTGGCCGGTGACGCGGCCAGGATCTCCGGGATCACCAGCGTGCCCTGATTGGAGTAGGACACCAGGTCCTGGGTGATGAAGATCTTCTTCATCATCAGCGCGTACTGGACCGGGAACGGCCGGTCCAGGCCGAACTGGTGCCGGATCTCCGCGAGTGTCTGAGGGTTGGGATTGCGGCCTGCGATCTGCCTGGCCGGATCGATCCCCGGGGTCTTGAAGAAGATCACGAAGACCAGCACGGTGATCGCGAACATGACGAGCACGGTCCACAGCGACCGCCGGAAGATGAAGGTGAGCATTACCCCTCCACCCGCAGCTTGGCGCGCGGATCCAGGGCGTCCCGCACTCCGTCGCCGAGCACGTTGAGTGCCAGGACGGTGAGCACGATCATGATGCCCGGCGCGATCGCGACCCAGGGCCGGGTGTAGAGCAGGTCCTGGCCGTCGTTGATGATCGTCCCCCAGCTAGCGTTCGGCGGCTGCACGCCGATCGACAGGAACGACAGCGCCGACTCGGTCAGGATCGTGGTGGCGATCATCAGCGGCAGCAGCACGATGACCTGGGAGATGACGTTCGGCAGGATGTCGGAGAAGATCAGCCGCAGGTCCGAGGCGCCCTGGGCGATGCCGGCCTGGACGAACTCCTTCTCGGTGACCGAGAGCACGTGCCCGCGGACCGGCCGGTAGACGTACGGCAGGTAGATCAGCCCGATGATCAGGGTGGGCAGCCACAGGCTGGTCGCCACCACGTGCAGCGGGCCGATGGACAGGCCGTTAGGCGCGGTGACCAGCACCGTGGAGATGGAGATCGCCAGCAGGTACACCGGGAACGCCCAGACGATGTCCATGATCCGCGACAGCACCGAGTCCACCATGCCGCCGAAGTAGCCGGCGATCAGCGCGACGATCGTGGCCAGGACGCAGCACAGCAGCGCCGATCCGATCCCGATCTCCAGCGAGCTGCGCCCGCCGTAGAGCAGCCTGGCGGCTACGTCGCGGCCCTGCTGGTCCGCGCCGAGAAAGTAATGGCGGAAATCCCAGGTCGGCCCGATCGGCGTCTCGCCCAGCTTCAGGATCCCGCCGCCTTGCTGGATCAGCGGCACGCGCTTTCCGTTGACGATCGTGGTGCCGTTGAGGTTGTTGGCGTTCGGGTTGACGTGGGCGATGTCGCGGGCGTAAATCGGCGCGGCGAAGCTGATTGCCACGATCAGCAGGAAGAGCACCAGCGCCGCCATGGCGATCCGGTTCCGGCGCAGCCGCCGGCCGGCCAGCGCCCAGGGACTGCGGCCGGTGACGTCGGGCTGAGCCTCCGGCGCGGAGACCGGAGGCTCAGCCGACTCGGTGAGTGCGAGAGTCATCAGTGCGCGGTTACGACAGCCACTGCTGATCGATCAGGATGTACCACTGGGGGTTCCACTGGTACCCGTGCACGCGCTTGGCGAGGAAGTCGATCCCCTGCGGGTTGAACATGTCGACCCACGGGGCCTGGTTGGTGACCTCGTGGTCGACCTGCGCCCAGATGGCGTTGGCGGCGGTCGGGTTGGTCCCGCCGAGCGCCTCGGCCTTGTTCATCTGGGCCTGGATCGGCTTATTGCAGAACTCGGCGATGTTCGGGCTGGCGTCGCTGTTCGGGTGGATGGTGCCGCAGCCGAGCAGGACGTTCAGGAAGTCCGACGCGGCCGGGTAGTCCTGGTACCACTGCGAGTAGCTGACGTTCCACTTGCCGTTGTTCGACGAGTTCTGGATGAACGGGTACTGGACGCCGGCGGTCAGCAGCTGCGTCGACGCCTTGTAGCCGATCTTGTTCAGATCGGACACCATCTGGGCCGCCAGCGCCTTGCCGGTCTCGTCCGTGGTGCTGTTGACGACCACCTTCATCCCGGCGGTGCCCGACTGCTTGACCAGTTGCCTGGCCTTGGCGAGGTCAGGTGCTGACCACTTGGTCGTGCTCGACCCGGCGGTGTACGGGCAGTACGGCTTGTAGCCGGGGAAGTTGGGCGGCAGGACCTGGCAGGTCGGCACGGCCAGCGACGGACCGCCCGCGATCTTGACATCCGCGCCCCGGTCGGCCGCGTAGTTGATCGCCTGGCGGGCCATGACGTTGTTGAACGGTGGTTTGACGGTGTTCAGCGCCCAGTAGTAGTCCGCGGTCAGCGCGTTGATGTGCACCTGACCGGCGTACTGCGGGCTGTTCAGCTCGTTCAGCCGGTCGGCTGGGATGACGTCACCGTCGAACACCTCGTCCGCCTGGCCGTTCTCGACCGCGGTCACCTCGTCCGAGACGGTGAGGCCGTACTTCTCGACGATCTGGTTCGGGTACCCGGCGGGCTGGGCGGCGGAATTCCACACGTGGAAGTACGGGTTGCGGACCAGTACCGCCTCGGTGTTCGGGTTGTAGGCCTTCCACATGTACGGGCCAGTGCCCGGCGGGACGTTGTTGCCGGTCAGCTTGGGCGACGTGCTCGCCGGGACCACGTAGGCGAAGGGCAGCGCGAGCGCGTCGAGGAACTCCGGGTCAGGTGCGGTCAGGTGAATGGTCAGGGTGTAGTTCGTGTCGTCGGCGACCACGCCCTTGCTGAGGTCGCAGCCCTTGGTGCTGCACGCCGACGCGCCGACGATCGTGGAGTAGAAGGTCGTCGGCCCGGGCACCGTGAACTGACGCTCGAAGGTCTTGACGAAGTCGCTCGGCTTCATCACCTGGCCATTGGAGAACTTGATCCCGCGGCGGATGTTGAAGACGTAGGTCTTGCCGCCGTCGGTCGGTGTGGGGATCGACGTGGTCAGGTCGGGCACGATCTTGGTACCCGGGGCGCCGCCGACCCGCTGGAATTGCACGAGACCGTCGTGGGTGTCGATCAGCAGCTGCCACTCCTCCAGCGTGTAGTTCTGCGCCGGGTCGGCCACGCCGAAGTTGGAGTTGGCAAGGATGGTGTAGGTACCGCCGGGGTGCGGAGCCGCGCTCGACGTGCCCCCGCCGGGAGACTTCGCCCCGGAGCCGCCGCAGCCGGCCGCGGCCAGGGCCAGCGCCGTCAGGGCAGCGGCGGCGACGCCCGCCCGGCCTGCGCGAGTCCGGAAGCGGGCCGGTTCGCGGTCACGTTCCGGAGTACGAGAGGAGTAGTCGGCCGTTACGGATGTTACCGATTTTACCGGAATACGTGTCATCTGGAACCTCCTTACCGGAAGTTATACATCCGCAAGAGACGATGCCGTAAGCGGAGGGAGATAACGCTTTGGGTGCGGTCGGCCTGGACCTGGCACTTTGCGCCCGCGCCGTTACGCACAGGCATGCCGCGGCCCTTCCCAGGAGGGTCGTGCTCGGGCGGCCTGGCCCGTCTGCCAGCGGCTGCCGTCGTCCTGGTCCAGCTAAGGCGAAGAGCTTCCGATCTGGTAGGCACTGCGGATCCGGTCGAAGCGGACGATCATGCGCTCCGGGCCGCGCAGGTTGAAGTTCGACTTGTAGACCAGGGCTGACTCGTCCAGCACCGGGCCGGCTAGCCGGGCCGCGATCGCCCGGAGCGCGATCGTGGCCTCGAGCCTGGCCAGCGGTGCGCCCAGGCAGAAATGCGGCCCGGCAGCGAACGCCAGATGCTCACGGGCCCCGCGCCCGACGTCGAACTCGTCCGGCCGGGCGAAGACGTCGGGATCGCGGCCGGTAGCCGCCAGCAGGAGCAGCAGCAGGGTTCCCTCGTCCGGCCGGATCTCGCCGAACCTCATGTCGCCGCGCACCACCCTGGCCGTCAGCTGGACTGGCGGGTCATACCGCAGCGTCTCCTCGACAGCGCTCGCGGCCAGGCCGGGATCGGCGAGCAGCGCCGCGAGCTGATCAGGATGACGCAGCAGGGCGAGCATCGCGTTGGAGATCAGCCCGACCGTGGTCTCGTGACCAGCTACCAGCAGCAGCACGCAGGTAGCGATCAGCTCGTCGGTGGTCAGCCGCTGGCCCTCGTCCTCGGCCCTGATCAGCTTGGTCAGCAGGTCGTCCCCCGGATCGCTGCGGCGCGCGGCGATCAGCTCGGTGAAGTACTCGCCGAACTCGATGCCGGCCTGCTCGGCCTCGGCCAGCTCGACCGGGTCGATCGTGCCGAAGCTCGGCTGCACCGAACGCGCGAGTTTCGCTGACCAGCCAGCGAACCTGGCATGGTCGGCAGCCGGCACCCCGAGCAGCTCGGAGATGATCCGCACCGGCAGCGGGTAGGCGAGCTGGCTGACCAGCTCAAGCTCGGGAGCACTGGCCTCCGCCGCCGTCAGCAGCTCGTGGGTGACCTCGGTGATCCTTGGCTCGAGCGTCGAGACCACCCTGGGCGTGAAGGCCTTGGCGACAAGGCCGCGCAGCCGGGTGTGATCCGGCGGGTCGAGTGACAGGAACGACCTCGGACGCTCCTGGGCCTGGGCCTGCACTTCCGGCGGGACGATCCTGGCGCGCTCCCGCTCGCTGCTGACTCGCGGATCGCGCAGGATGCGCGAGCAGTCCTCGTACCGGCCGAACACCACGAGCGCCCCGTCGAGCTCGGTGAACGGGGAGGCCTCCCGCAGCCGTGCCAGGAGCGGATAGGGGTTCGCGATCACGGCGGGGTCGGCCAGGCTGGCGAGCTCGGCCAGCCCGGGCCGCGCCTGCTCGCTGAGCTGGTCCTGGCTCAACCCACGTCTCCCTGTGTTCCGTCTGGCTGGTGCTTCGGGGCTGACACTCCGATCGGATTCGGGAACGGCAATTCTGCCGCGCAAGCGCGCGCGATCGGCAGCAGCGCGCCTGCCACCTCGATGACGAGTGCCTCGTCGGCCCACGGCCGGGCGGCCGCCAGGTTGGTGGCCTGCTCCACGCTCGCGCACAGCGCTGACCCGTCCGGCGTCACCCGGCCGTCGTCGGCCAGCAGGCCCCGGCCGGCCAGCCTGGCCGCCGCACCGGCCCACTCCGCATCCGTCCAGCCGCGGATCGGCTGCAGCGTGCCGCGCTCCATGTCGAGTCCGGAGCGGAGCACGACAGCCTCGCATCCGTCGATGCCGGCGGCGAGCAACGCTGCGAAGTGACCGTCGCCGCGATGCTCACGTAGCACGGTGGCGGCATGCCAGAGCCGGGCGAGAGGCTCGTCAGGAACCTTGAGCGCCGCGTTCGCGCTCGCCAGCACGCGGCCTGAGCAGTCCAGCCCGGACGCCGCCGTGCTCAGCAGGTCGGCAGCGTCGGCCGCCGCGTCCTCCAGCCCGACGAGCACGCGGCGCAGGGCGGCTACCGCACCGGCCTCCCGCACCACGAGCGCGTCCTGCGGCGAGATCAGGTCCCAGACGGCTGGGACTGCCCGGCCCACCATGGCCGGGGCGAAGTTGAAGAACGAAGCCGTGACCGGGGCCGCGGCTACCTGACCGAGCGGCGCTGCCCGTCCGGCGAAGTAGCCGCGCCAGAAGCCGCGCAGCCCGGCCTCCTCGAACGCCGACCGGGCCTCGGCAGAGAAGTAACTCACCGAATGCACCGGCTCGAATAGGGTCCACATCTGCCTGGCCCGCCGGTCGGCGCTCATCATGGCTCCCGTCTGTGCGGCATGTCCTGATCCGACCCTAATCGCAGTATCCGGCCACGGGTAGGGGGGCGGTTTGCGACCCGGGAACGAATTACGGCACAATGTTGTTGTGAAAAACATGGGACAGCCAGGTGCGGCGTCGGCCGCGACTGCGAAGGACCCGCGCTACCGCGCGACGGGTTCTGAGCAGGGCACGCGCGCCCGCGTCGCCCGGCTGATCCTGGAGAACGGCCCGGTGACCGCCGCTGCCCTGGGCACCACGCTCGGGCTGACGCCGGCCGCCGTGCGCCGCCACCTTGACCACCTGCTCGGCGAGGGCATGATCGAGACGAGGCTGGCCCGGGTTCGCGGCAACCGTGGCCGCGGCAGGCCGGCCAGGCTGTTCGCGATCACCGATGCCGGCCGGAGCGCCTTCGAGCACACCTACGACGACCTGGCGACCAGCGCGCTGCGCTTCCTCGCCGAACGAGCCGGACCGGACGCGGTGACCGAGTTCGCCCGCCGCCAGGTGGCCGAGCTAGAGCGCAAGTACCGTCCGGTCGTCGACTCGGCAGCGCCGGACGCCCGGGTCAGGGCACTGGCCCTGGCGCTGTCAGCGGACGGCTACGCCGCATCGGCCACCTCCGTGGTGGCCACGGCTGCCGCCTCCGGCGAGCAGTTGTGCCAGCACCACTGCCCGGTGGCTCATGTGGCCGCCGAGTACCCGCAGCTCTGCGAGGCCGAGACCGAGGCGTTCGGGCGCCTTCTCGGCACGCCCGTGCAGCGCCTTGCCACGATCGCGCACGGCGACGGCATCTGCACCACCCACGTCACCGCTTCAGCACTGTCCCGCAGTACCGCACCTGCCAGTCCAGTCGTCAGCTCTACCACCACCGAGGTCGGAGGCATGTCCGCATGACCACTACAGCCCGCCCAGAACTCGAGGGTCTCGACCGATACAAGTTCGGCTGGGCCGATACGGACGTCGCGGGCGCCGGCGCGCGCCGCGGCCTGTCTGAGGAGGTCGTCCGTGATATCTCGGCCAAGAAGAATGAGCCCGAGTGGATGCTCGACCTGCGGCTGAGGGGTCTGCAGCTCTTCAACCGCAAGCCGATGCCGAACTGGGGCTCTGACCTGTCCGGCATCGACTTCGACAACATCAAGTACTTCGTCAGGTCCACCGAGAAGCAGGCAGCGAGCTGGGACGACCTGCCCGCCGACATCAAGAACACCTACGACAGGCTCGGCATCCCCGAGGCCGAGAAGCAGCGCCTGATCGCCGGTGTGGCCGCGCAGTATGAAAGCGAGGTAGTTTATCATAAAATAAGGGAAGATTTGGAAGAAAAGGGCGTCCTCTTCCTGGACACCGATACTGCGCTCAGGGAGCAGCCTGAGCTGTTCAGGGAGTACTTCGCCACGGTCATCCCGGTCGGGGACAACAAGTTCGCCGCGCTGAACACGGCGGTCTGGAGCGGCGGCAGCTTCATCTACGTGCCGAAGGGCGTGCACGTCGAGATCCCGCTGCAGGCCTACTTCCGGATCAACACCGAGAACATGGGCCAGTTCGAGCGGACCCTGATCATCGTCGACGAGGACGCCTACGTGCACTACGTCGAGGGCTGCACGGCGCCGATCTACTCCTCGGACTCCCTGCACTCGGCGGTCGTCGAGATCATCGTGAAGAAGGGCGCCCGCTGCCGCTACACGACGATCCAGAACTGGTCGAACAACGTGTACAACCTGGTGACCAAGCGGGCCGTCGCGCAGGCCGGCGCCACCATGGAGTGGGTCGACGGCAACATCGGCTCCAAGGTGACGATGAAGTACCCGGCTGTGTACCTGATGGGCGAGCACGCCAAGGGCGAGACCTTGTCGGTTGCCTTCGCCGGTGCCGGTCAGCACCAGGACGCCGGAGCGAAGATGGTGCACTGCGCGCCGAACACCTCGTCGTCCATCGTGTCCAAGTCGGTCGCCCGGGCTGGCGGGCGTACCTCGTACCGCGGCCTGGTCCAGGTGCAGGAAGGCGCCGAGCACTCCAAGTCCACGGTCAAGTGCGACGCGCTGCTCGTGGACACGATCAGCCGGTCCGATACCTACCCCTACGTCGACGTCCGCGAGGACGACGTCGAGATGGGGCACGAGGCGACCGTCTCGAAGATCTCCGACGACCAGCTCTTCTACCTGATGAGCCGCGGCATGACCGAGGACGAGGCGATGGCGACGATCGTGCGCGGCTTCGTCGAGCCGATCGCGCGCGAGCTGCCGATGGAGTACGCGCTCGAGCTGAACCGGCTGATCGAGCTGCAGATGGAAGGAGCGGTCGGCTGATGAGCTTGCTCTCTGGGGCTGTCGAATCCGCCGGCCCCGTGTCGAAGCTGCATGCGCTGGGGTCGTTCGATCCTGCTGACTTTCCTGTGCCGTCGGGGCGGGAAGAGGAGTGGCGGTTTACGCCGCTTCGGCGGCTTCGTGGCTTGCATGCGGATGCTCCGTTTGACGGGAAGGTGGGGGTCGAGGTCAGTGCCGAGCGCGAGATCACCGTTGTGCTTGCGCAACACGGTGATCCTCGGCTCGGCACCGCCCTCGTGCCTGCCGATCGGGTCAGTGCCAGGGCCTTTGCTGCGTTCGGTGAGGCGACGATCGTCAGTGTCCCGGCGGGGCACGTCAGCAGCCGGCCGGTGCTGATCTCGGTGCGGGGGGATGATTCGAGCACGGGGGCGGCGGGGCATCTGCTGGTCGAGGTGGGAGCGAACTCGTCGGCCGTGGTGGTGCTGGATTACTCGGGGTCGGCCACGTACGCGGACAATGTCGAGTTCGTGGTGGACGAGGGGGCGTCGCTGAGCGTTGTCTCGGTACAGGACTGGGCGCCGGATTCGGTGCACCTGTCGTATCAGCACGCGCGGGTGGGCAAGGACGCGTCGATCTCGCATACGGCGGTGTCGCTGGGCGGGGGAGTCGTGCGGCTGGCGCCGTCGGTGCGGTATGCCGGGCCGGGCGGGAACGCGGAGCTGCGGGGGGTGTACTTCGCTGACGCTGGGCAGCATCTGGAGCACAGGCTGTTCGTGGACCACTCGGCGCCGAACTGCCGGAGCCGGGTGACCTATAAGGGCGCCTTGCGGGGCGACGGGGCGCACACGGTCTGGATCGGGGACGTGATGATCCGGGCGGAGGCTGTCGGGACCGATAGCTATGAGAGCAATCGGAATCTGGTGCTGACGGACGGGACTCGGGTGGATTCGGTGCCGAACCTGGAGATCCTGACCGGGGAGGTCACCCGCGCGGGGCATGCGAGCACCAGCGGACGGCTGGAAGACACGCACCTGTTCTACCTGATGGCCCGCGGTATCCCGTTCGACGAGGCACGGCGGCTGGTCATCAGCGGGTTCTTCGGCGCGCTGATCAGCGAGATCGAGGTGCCCGAGGTGCGAGAGCGGATCACGGTCGCCATCGACGCCGAGCTTGACGCGATGGTCGGCGAGAAGGGCGTGTGATGGGTGAGTTCGTGCGGGCCTGCGCGCTTGAGCAGGTACCGGATCAGGGCACGTTCGGCGTCGAGCTGAGCGGCAGGCCGCTGGTGATCATCAGGAGCGAGGGCGAGATCTTCGCGCTTGACGAGTTCTGCACGCACGAGGACGTGTCGCTGGTCGACGGTGAGGTCTACGACCATACGGTCGAGTGCTGGCTGCACGGGTCCTGCTTCGACCTGAGGTCCGGCAAGCCGACAGGCCCTCCCGCCACCAGGCCGCTCGCCACCTACCCAGTGCGGATCGACGGCGACGACGTCCTCGTCGAGCTGCCGTGACACCGCGAGCCAACAAGACCAGGAGAGACGATGTCCACCCTTGAGATCCGCGATTTGCACGTCAGCATCACCGCGCAGGCCGGCGACAGCCAGGAGATCCTGCGCGGGGTCGACCTGACCGTCGCGGCCGGGCAGACCCACGCGATCATGGGCCCGAACGGGTCAGGCAAGTCCACGCTGGCCTACTCGATCGCCGGTCACCCGAAGTACCAGGTCACTAGCGGGTCAGTGACCCTGGACGGCGAGGACGTTCTCGCGATGAGCGTCGACGCTCGTGCCAGGGCCGGACTGTTCCTCGCCATGCAGTACCCGGTCGAGGTCCCCGGCGTGACCGTGTCCAACTTCCTGCGCACCGCGGTGACCGCCGTGCGCGGCGAGGCGCCCCGGGTCCGCGACTTCATCAAGGAACTGAACGCCGCGATGAAGGACCTGTCCATCGACCCGGCGTTCGCCCAGCGCAACCT
>DASWAA010000302.1:0-14823 GCA_036391385.1 Streptosporangiaceae bacterium | reverse complement strand
CCGAGGTCGGCGGGGATCCGCTCCTGGCGCCGGTACAGGATCGCCCGGTCGGCGTTCCAGGAGTCGAACACTGCCTTGACGGCCATGTCGAGCTGCTCGCGCGGCTCCTGCGGGAAGTCGTGCCCCGTGGCGGACTTGACGATCTGCTTGAAGGTGTCCACCAGCCCGCGCAGGTCGTCGGCGTTCAGGTCAAGGTCGTTGGTGGTGCCCTTGGCCTTCTTCGCCTCGTCGATCGCGCTCTCGAACTCGTGGCCCTCGATGTCCAGGACGGTCTTGCCGAACATCTGGATCAGCCGGCGGTAGGAGTCCCACGCGAACCGCTCGTTGCCCGCCTGCGCGGCCAGGCCGTGCACGGAGGCGTCGGAAAGGCCGATGTTCAGCACCGTCTCCATCATCCCCGGCATGGAGAACTTGGCGCCGGACCGCACGCTGACCAGCAGCGGGTCCTCGTGGTCGCCCAGGGTCCGGCCCATCGCCTGCTCGAGCCCGGCCAGGTGCTCGCTGACCTCAGCGGCCAGGGCGTCCGGGACCGTGCCCGTCTCGAGGTAATGCCGGCACGCGTCGGTGCTGATGATGAAGCCGGGCGGTACGGGCAGGCCCAGGTTCGTCATCTCGGCCAGGTTGGCGCCCTTACCGCCGAGCAGGTCCTTCAGGTCCTTGTTGCCCTCGATGAAGTCATAGACAAGCTTCGGCACTGCACGCTCTCCTTGAGGTGCCGCGGGCCCGGTGCGCACCTGGGCGCCCAGCGGCTTTCGTGATCGCGGCCTTATCGGCCCTCAGTCAGACTCTATCGAGCCTGAGTACTGCGACGCTGTCCGCACGCCCAGGAACTTCGGCATGGAACGCTGCAACAAATGACTGATCGGCTCGTCTTACTCACATGGACCTCGATTCCCCCGTGGCTCCCAGGCCCCTCGCCCACTTGTCAGCCGACCCCCCCGGGCCGGACGACCAGGAACCCGCCGACGCCGTATCGGCCCTGTACAACGAGCACGCCCTCGCCATGATCCGGCTCGCCCACATCATGCTGGGCAGCAGGACCGCCGCGGAGGACGTCGTGCAGGAGGCGTTCCTCGGCCTGTACCGCCGCTGGGAGCACCTGGCCAGCAAGGACAGCGCGGTCGGGTACGTCCGGTCCTCGGTGCTCAACGGCTGCCGGTCCGCGCTGCGCCGGGGCCAGCGGCGCGAGCTTGTGCCACACCAGCCGCCGGCGAGTTCCGCGGAGTCTGAGGTCCTGTCCAGGCAGGAGCGAGGGGAAGTGGTCACGGCACTGCTGCGGCTGTCATCCAGGCAGCGCGAGGTAATAGTGCTCAGCTACTACCTCGACCTATCCGATATCCAGATCGCGGCCGACCTGGGCGTCCGGCCGGTCACGATCCGGTCGACCAGGCACCGGGCGCTGACCGCCCTGGGACGCATGCTGAGGGAGACGCCATGAACCAGCTTGAGTACAAGCTCCGCGCCGGGCTGCGGGACGCGGCTGAGGAGATCCCGGCCGACAGCGTCCCGCCGCTGCTCCTGCCGCCGAGCACAGCGCGGCTCAACGGCGGCGGCTACGGAAGCGGCTACGGCAGCGCCGACGGCAGCACGTACAGCCTGAGCTTGGCCGGCGGTCCGGATCTGACCCTGGCCGGCGAGCCTCGCGCGCGGATCCGCCGCTGGCTGACCCCAGCTGCCGCCGCTGCCTCGCTGCTCGCCGTCGCCGCCGGAACGGCGGGGGTCGCCGCACTGGTGCACCGTGACCCGGCTGCCTCCCGAGGCGCCGCACACGTGCTCCCCGGCGACGTCCCGCCGTACTACGTCTCGCTGGACTACGTGCAGCCGTACGCGCAGGTCGGGCCCACCCGTGCCGAGGTCACCGCTACGGCGACTGGCGCGGTGCTCAGGATGGTGAGCGTCCCCAGGCCCTACGTGGCGTTCGCGGACGTGGCCGGCGCTGCCGATGACAGGACATTCGTGCTGCGCGCCATCCTGCACCGCGTGCCGGGCTACCTTCTCCCCGCTAGCCGGTTCTTCAAGCTGACGATAGATCCGACTGCCCCGGTCAAGGCCGCGCGAGCGCACCTGACGGCCCTGCCCGTGCCGGCCGAGCCGAAAGGCACTGACGTGCAGTTCGCGTTGTCTCCGGACGGCACAAAGCTCGCCGTGCTCAGCTCAAATGACGTGGGGATGGTCCCGTCTACGCACCTGAGCGTCTACGACCTGCGCACTGGTGCCACGCGAACCTGGCGAAGCCGGGCCGGGTTCGGCGCGAGCATGAGCTGGCTGGCGGACAATCGCACGCTAGCCATGACCGGCACCCCTCATCTCGCCTACCAATGGCAGGTGCTGCTCCTGGATACGGCCGCACCAGGGGCTAGCTTCGCAGCCGACGCGCGGGTCGTCACCCGGATCTCGAGCTCACCTCGGCTGATCTGGCGCCAGGTGATGATCACCCCGGACGGCCGGACCCTGCTCGTCGCGCGGGAGACCCCGATCCCGAACGGATGGCAGATCACCGGCACCGCCCGGCTGCAGAGGTACAACGTCCGCACCGGGAAGCCGACGGACCTCGTGGACGCCCGCAAGGTCGGGCTGGGCGAGTTCGACCAGGTGCAATGGTCGAGCCTGTCCGGGCAGGTGCTGATCGCCCTCGTGCCCCGGCATCCCCGCTTGACGGGCACTGGCCTCACCACCAACAGGAGAGCCGTCATCTTCGTGGGCAACCATCGCTACGACATTCCCTGGTGGCGCACGGGCATCGAGGGCGCCTGGTAGTCAGCCAGCTGTCCGAGGTCCGGCCTAACTTGCGATGGTTCTTGCCGATCCGGATTGACCTTGCGCGTAGCTGCCGGGATAGGGCCCTCAGCGGCGGACAAGCGGGCTTGCCGCCTGGAACTTCGGGTGCCGTCGTCATAGGCTCGGGCCGTGGTCGCGGCTGCTGGAATGGCAGGGCGGGCGGCTTTCGCCGGGTGGCTGGCGGTTGTGTGCGCGCTGGGCGCCGCGTACGCGTCTGTGATCCTGGGGACGTCACCGGTGCTCGCCCAGGTCGCGGGCGGGCTGGCGGTCGCCGCGTCGGTGACGCTGGGCTGGCACCTGGGGTACCGACGGGCCTGGCGGCGGCTGATCCTGGCGGCGTTGGCCGGCGCGGTGGTGCTAACGGGCTGGGCCGAGGTCGCCTGGTTCGCCACGTTCTTCGTCCCGATGCCGGGCGGGTCGGGCGGGTTCCTCGCGGTGCTTGCGCCGTTGTTCATCGCCGTGTTCGCCGGGGCGGTGTCTGTGGCGGGCCTGATGGCCGTGCTCGGCACCGGGGCGCTGGCCGGGCTGGCCTGCCGGGACCGGTCGGTGCGCCGCGGCGTTGCCGCAGCCGGGGTGATGATCGCGGTGGCCGGCGGGTCTGCCCTGCTCATCTCCGGGCTGGGCCTGCCTGCGGTGCCGGAGCAGGTCACGCCGACCGTGCGCCAGGTGACCGGGACCTGGATGGGCGCGCACGGCGCGACGCTCACGCTGGCCCGAGACGGCACGTTCACCGCGACCGGGCTGCCCGCCGGATTCGGTGACTGGCAGAACGGCACGCCCCCCGGTGCCGGCTCTGGGACCTGGCACGTCGGGCGTCTCGAGCCCGGCGCCGACGTCGGCGTGATCTTCGACTTCTCCCGTTTCAGCCAGGCCGAGCTCCTGGTCGAGCGGGACGGGCCGTCGCTGTACTTGTATTACGACAAGGGCGATCCGGACGAGGGATGGAGCGGGCAGTACCGCTTCGCCCGCCAGTAGCCAGCCTCGCCGGCACTGGATGAGCCTTCAGCCTCGCCGGCGCCCGTGCCCGTGAACGCCGACGTCGCAACCTGCACCTGGAAACCGGGCAATCGACTAGTCGATCCTGACCGGGGGCGGGAGCGGAGGCCGCAGTCGGCGTGCCGGCCTTCGCGATTCGAGCGGATCAGCCCGGTGCGGGGGGCCCGCGTCATTCCGGGCCCAGCGTAACTTCACTTACTGATTGCTAATGTCTGTCGATATGTCAGGGCAGCAGTCGACGAGACGTCGGGCTAAGCCTGCGTCCCGAAGTGGCAGTGAGGCAAGGCTTGCGCGGGCCGTCCCTGCGCAGCATGCACGCCGCCGGGCCCGCGGGGCGATAACGATCCTGCTTGCCGCTAGCTGCGCTCTGATGCTCGGGCCGATCGCACTAGTCCAGATCGCCGGGCCCAGGTTCAAGGGCCTCGCCTGGCTTGTCGTCCTGGGCGGTGCGCTCTGGTTCATGGCGCCGCTGCTATGCATGGAGTCGTCGCGACGGGCTCCGATCATCAGGGCCGACTCCGGCCGGGTGCTGCTGACGGCCCTGACAGCGACCGGGTCGCGGACGGCGGACCTGAGCGAACTCGCCAGCGTTCGTCTCTTCACCATGCCAGGCAGCTTCGGGCCCGGCATCATCATGCTGATCGTCACCGACATTCACGGCGTCCGAATCGGACTCACGAGCGGGAAGTCACGGGATGCGGTGCGGATGACGCTTTCGGCGCAGGCCCGTGCCCGGACGAACGCGGCCAGAGTATCCCGGCGGGCCGCTCGACTGCTTTACGGAAGCGCCATGTCCATCTGGACGGACGCCGTCCTTCCCCTGGCCGCGGGCACCGCTCTGCTTGGCGGCATCGTGGCACTAGCCACGTTCGTGGCGAGAGGCTAGACGACGCTCCGCCATCCTCGGGCGGCGCCCGCCATATCAGCCTCGCACATCACATTCCTGCCCTCGATTCTGGCCTGCCAGCCGCCCGTGTCGCGGCGATCGAGCCCGCCCAGCTAACCGCGCCGTGACCATGACCACCGACCTCGACTGCCACCACGGCCAGAACGGCGCCACGATGCGCTCCCGTCGGGCCGCCGTTGACGCGCAGGAGGATGCCCGCTAGATGCGGAATGCGTGCGAGTAGGCGGTCCCGGGCCGGTACCCGATGGCAGGGCTGCCGGTGAAGCATCCATGGCCCGGGCAGGCCGGGGTCAGCGGGAGGATCTCGGTGTGACCGTCGACAGTCACCCGGAGCGTCCGCAGCCATTCGTCCTTAGGGCGGCGCAGGACGAGCCCGATGATGAACTGGGCTCCCGGACGCTGGGCGGGCAGCATCAGCTTCCTGGCGTCGCGGCAGGCCAGCGTGGTGTACCCGGGTCCTTGCGGGATGAGCGCGGTGACCGGTTCGCCGTGCGGGCCGGCGATCGACAGGTGCACCGCGGGCGATGAGGCGCGCTGGCCGCTGATCGCGGCCCAGCTCAGGTCGAAGTTGGCGACCCGCTGTCCTGGCGGCCGGTTCACCAGGCATGCCGGGTTGTTGAACCCTGCGGCGGCGTCGGGGCCGGAGAGCCGGGCGAGCCGCAGGTCGCCGACCCTGCCTGCCTGGTCGATCCGGACGATCATGCCGGACACGACGGCGAGCTGGTCGCCCGGCGGCTCGCTGCCCGCAGGGGGCGGCGGCAGGACCGTGCCGGGCAGGCAGAACGTGCCAGGCTCGCCGGGCACGCCGCCCGGCGCGCGCATGATCAGCGCGTCCCCCGACATGCCCCAGGGCAGCTGCACCGTGCGCGTGAAGCCAGCGAACCTCATCGTCACGTCAAAGTCCGGGACAGCCGTCCACCCGCCCAGCTGCGCGCACGGCCAGGTGCGCATCGGCAGGCCGATCTCCACGCTGGCGCCGGGCCGCAGCAGGTAGTCATGCAGCACCCGCCACACCTGCCGCCCGCTCTGGCTGAATATCCCGTACCGGGCCTGGCCGGCCGACTGCAGGCCGGGTGGTGGCGCTGCCGATGCGATCGTGACCGGCCGCGAGCCGTTGTTCGTCACCGCCACGAACAGCGAGAACGCCCCGCGCTGAGGCGGAACATAGACGTCCTCCCGGTAGTGGCCGAAGGTGTTGACTATGGTGATTCCCTGGCCAGCCGGAAGCCCGGGCAGCGCATGCACAGGCAGCCACTGTATGTCGCCGAACGACAGCGGTTGGTAACGCGCGGCGGCGACGGCTGCGGCGATCAGGCCAGCCAGCACCAGCACGCCAAGCCCGGCCAGTCCCCACGCGATCCTGCGGATGACCGGCCGCCGATTCCCATGCCTGCGGCCTGCCGCCTGCCCCAGTGGTTCTGGGTCTGCGCTTGCCGCGGTCATCTGCGCCGCCTCACTCGTGAGGGATCACCAGACAACATCTCACATCAGCCGCTACCAGCCCAGTCCTCCCTTACCTGGAATCAGCGACGGCTAGGACCAGGCGCCGCACATCGTCACCGCCGGCTGAGTCACACGGGAACGAATCTGACCGGATCAGGCAGCGGATATCGCGCATCCGGCGTCTGATTGGGTATGGGCCCCAATCCCCCGCGGCCGCACCGTACGGCTCTGGCCGACCGCCGCGCGGCAGTCATCGTTCTGAGGGACGACGGCCGAGGCGATGACGCGGCCCTCGCCGTGACGGCGCTCTACCAGGCCAGCGCGCTGGACCTGGTCCGGCTCGCGCACGTGATCGTCGGCGATCAGGGCGTCGCGGAGGACATCGTCCAGGAGGCGTTCTGCGGCCTGTACCGGCGCTGGGCGCACCTGGCCGATCAGGATAAGGCGCTGGCATACGTCAGATCTTCTGTGCTGAACGCCTGCCGTTCGGCGCTCCGCCGAAAACGCCCTGAGATCTTTGCTGACGTTCCTGCCAGCGACCCAGACAGCCTCCCATCGCCAGCATCCGGCGAGGCCGCGGTGATCAGCGAGGAAGAGCGCCAGATTGTCATGGCCGCGCTTCGGCGACTGCCGCATCGTCAGCGCGAGGTTCTCGTCCTGCGCTTCTACCTGGACCTCACTGAAGCTCAGATCGCAGCCGAGATGGGCATTGCGCAGAGCACGGTCCGGTCAGCAGCCCATCGAGCGTTCGCGACGCTTGGCCGGATTCTTGGGGAGCCAGCATGAACACCACGCAAGAGCGGGTGCGGAACGCTATGCGGGCCACTGCCGCGCAGGTGCAGGCGGGCACGATGCCCCCGCTGGACCTGACGCCAGCGGCCGAGCGCTTGCAGCCTGGCGGACCGCGACCAGGCCAGCGCGGCTGGACGCGCCTGCTCGCGCCGGTGGCAGCCGCTGCGTCGGTCGCCGCTATCGCGGCCGCCGCTGTTGCGATCTCGCAGCGCCCGGCCGCTACCGGCGGAACTCATCCACCCCCTGGCAGCCTGCGCTCGTGGCCGGTCGGCGTGAGCAAGGTCGTGCCACCGCCGTACTACGTGGCGCTGACCCAGACGAATGTCCGCTGGCGCTGTCACCCGCTTGACGTCACAGTGCGCTCCACCGCGACCGGGCGCGTGCTCGCCACGCTCACCCCGCCGAAGCCGTACACCACCTTCAGCTGGGTGAGCGGGGCAGCTGACGACCGCACGTTCGTGCTGGCGGCGAACAAGCTTCTCGTGCCCGGCGGCCCGTACCAGGGCCAGCACAGTTGGCCGCAGTCGCCGGTGCGGTTTTACCTGTTGCGCTTTCGCCCGGCGGGCGACGCCACCCAGTTGACCGAACTGCCGATCACTGACGTCACGTCCGTCCTGCGGGTGGGCGACGTCGCGCTTTCCCCGGACGGTGCATACCTGGCGGTCGCGCTCGGCGGGCGCAAGATCTCGGTCTACTCGGTGCGCTCCGGAGCGGAGCGAACCTGGAGCATGCCAGCCGCCCAAGCGCGCGATGCGTACCTGGGCCACTTGTCCTGGACGGCCGACGACCAGACCATCGCGTTCAGCTCTTCTGGCCTGGGGCCACAGGGCAGCGGGCCGGGGCCGACAGCCCCCAGGCTGCTGGATACCGGAACGGCAGGCGGCGACCTGCTGGCGGACAGCAGGCCGGTGCCTATCAGCCGTAGCACCGGGCTAACCTGCTACGGCGGCATCATCACGCTCTCCGGGTCTGCGCTGGTGTGCCCGGCCACCAAGACCCCGCCGAAAGTGGCGCCGGGACTGTTCAGTGGGCACATTATCGAGAATGGCTTTGCCGTGTTCTCGACGCGGACCGGGCAGGTGCTCCGCCGGCTTGGCTCGTCAGCAGCGCTCGGCCAGCGGCCGGAGCTGCTGTGGGTCAGCCCGTCCGGCCGCGCTCTGATCGCGAACCTAGACTTCCCCGGGCCGGGTGTAGTCATCGTCAGGCAGCATGGTGTCGTCCCGATCCCCTGGGCTAGCGAGATCGCTTTCGGGCAGTCTCCGTTCCCGCTGCCCGCCTGGTAGATCTGGCGTCCCGAAACAGTTTCGGAAGGGCACGACGGTATGACGAGATCGCGCATGATCGGCGTGCTGCACCCGGGCGAGATGGGTGCAATGGTCGGACGCTGCCTGACGGGGCGCGGTCACCGGGTCCTGTGGACCTCGCAGGGCCGGGGACCGCGGACCGCAGCGCGGGCTGGCGCGGCGGGCCTGGCTGACGTCGGCAACGTGGCGGCGCTGGTCAGCCAGGCCGACATCATCGTCTCGATCTGCCCGCCGCACGCGGCGGTCGACGTCGCGACCGCGGTCCGCGGCTTCGGCGGCCTGTACGTCGACGCGAACGCGATCTCGCCGGGCACAGCGCGCGAGGTAGCTCAGATCGTGACAGACGGCGGCGCCACCTACGTCGACGGCGGAATCGTCGGCCCGCCGCCAGTCACGACGGGCAGCACCAGGCTCTACCTGTCCGGGCAGGCGGCCGAGACGGTGCGCGAGGTGTTCGACGGCACCGCGATCCAGGCGCGGGTACTCACCGGCGACCCCTGGGCGGCGTCCAGCATCAAGATGGCCTATGCGGCCTGGACGAAGGGATCGGCGGCACTGCTGCTTGCCGTGCGCGCACTCGCCGACGCGCAAGGCGTGTCCGACGCCCTGCTGGCCGAGTGGGAGATCTCCCAGCCGGGGCTGCAGGACAGGCACCTGGACGCCGCGCAGTCTGCCGCCAGCAAGGGCTGGCGCTGGACGGCGGAGATGGAGGAGATCGCTGCCACCATGGCAGCCGCCGGCCTGCCAGACGGATTTCACCAGGCCGCCGCGGAGATCTACCGTCACCTAACCGGACAGGGCATCGCCTGTTAGCGGCCAACGTACCGGAGTTGCAGCGTCCAGTATTTCAGCTCATCGGCGACTAACGTAACAGGTACTGTGCGGCCAACGTAACGCCAGTCGTCTTGACGTGGCATCATGGCAAGGTGACAACAGTCAGGGGCGACCTCGTTCCCCGGCGTGCGCAAACGGCTGTGGCCGACGCTCTCGCTGACACCAGGGTCGTGCTGGTCAACGGTGCGCGCCAGTGCGGCAAGAGCACTCTCGTAAAGGTCATCGCCCGCCACGCTGAGGTCGAGTGGCGTGATCTTGACAGAGCCCTCACCCGCCAGGCGGCCATCAATGATCCGACAGGCTTCGTTGCCTTTCCAGATCTCATGGTGATCGATGAGATCCAGCGCGCTCCCGAACTGCTGCTGGCAATCAAGACTGAGGTTGACAGCGATCCGCGGCCCGGCCGGTTCCTCCTGACGGGATCTGCTCGGGTGCTTGGCCTCAAGGCCCTTCCCGATACTCTGCCAGGACGCATGGAAACGGTGGAACTGTGGCCCTTCTCGCAGGGTGAGATAGACGGGGAACCAGACCAGTTCGTCGACGATGTCTTCAGCCTTGGAGCCGCGATCAACTACCGGACGCAATTCGACAGGCGAGAATATGCCGAACGGGTCGTCCGAGGCGGCTTTCCCGAGGCTGTCCGGCGAACTGATATACGCAGGCGCGAGCGATTCTTTGACTCGTACACCTCCGATCTCATCGCGAGAGATATCAGTCAGCTGTCGGAGATCGAGCGGCCCGCTGAGATGCGAGTCCTGCTGCGCCTGCTCGCCGCCCGGTCTGGTCAGCTTCTGGTGGCCAATGCACTCAGCCGTGCGGCGGGCCTATCCGCGCCGACAGTCCACCGCTACCTGAGCCTGCTCGAGGAAGTCTTCCTGATCAAGCGGATCCCCGCCTGGTCGAGGAACCTGAGCAGTCGGGCCGTTGGAACCCCGAAGGTGGCGTTTGTTGATTCCGGGATAGCGGCGAACTTGCTAGGCGCGGACGCCAGGAAACTCATTCGACCTGATGGCCAGTTCGGATCTCTGCTCGAGGGCTTCGTGCTAATGGAGCTTGCCCGACAGCTCAGCTGGTCGCGACAGCGCGTCGAGTTGTTCCACTACCGGACGAAGGACGGCGTGGAAGTGGACGCGGTCCTGGAGAACCGCCAGGGTCAGGTTGTCGGAGTTGAAGTGAAGGCGGCCTCGACGGTGCGAGCAGAGGACTTCCGAGGCCTCCGCCACCTCGCAGACCGACTGGGCGATGACTTCGTAGTCGGCATCGTGCTGCATACGGGAGATCAGACTCTGCCCTTCGGTCCGCGACTACGCGCGGTACCTGTTGGCGCGCTGTGGAGTCGGCCGCGCGAATGGCCTGGCTAGCTATCCCGATATGCTGCCGGAATGGGTGATGCCGGAATGGTTGCGCTGCGGGGAAACGGTGCCCGATGAGCGGCGTCCTCGACCCGGGCGTGCCGAGCATTGCCAGGATCTACGACTTCTGGCTGGGCGGGAACGACAACTTCGACTGTGACCGGGAGGCTGCCGAGCAGGCTATAGCCGCCAACCCCGGCATCGTCGCCGACGTGCGCGCGAACCGGGCGTTCCTCGGACGAGCGGTCACCTGGCTGGCCGGGACCTGCGGCATCCGCCAGTTCCTCGACATCGGGACCGGGCTGCCGACGGCCCGCAACACCCACCAGGTCGCCCAGGAGGCAGCACCCTCCAGCCGGGTCGTGTACGTCGACAACGATCCCTCGGTGCTGGCGCATGCCCGGGCACTGCTGGCCGGCACTCCGGAGGGTGCGACCGCTTACCTGGATAACGACCTGCGCGACGTCGATGAGATCCTGCGGGGCGCTGCCGGCACCCTGGATCTGAGCAAGCCGGTCGCCGTGCTGTTCCTGATCGTCTTGCACCTGATCCCGGACGAGGACCACCCGCAGAAAATCGCGCGCAGGCTGATGAGCCAGCTAGCGCCGGGCAGTTACCTCGTGCTCTCCCACCCGGCCAGCGACATCCGACCTGCTGCGATGGCCCCAGATGGCCAGGCGCGTCAACGCCCGGCTGACCTCGGCCAAGGGCACCATGCGGAGCCGGGCCGAGATCGCCCGCTTCTTCGACGGCCTCGAACTGGTCGATCCTGGCCTGGTCCAGCCGCAGCAGTGGCGTCCCGAACCACGCACCGGGGCCGAGCCTGACGTCACCGCGTGGTGCGGTGTGGCTCGCATGGGCTGACGCCCCGCGTGCCGTGCGAACGCCGGCCTGCCCGCCTGACTAGCAGCCGCCGAGCCGTTCGGACAAATAAGTGATCAGCGCGTCGATGCCAATCCGTTCCTGCTTCATCGAGTCCCGCTCGCGCACCGTCACCGCCTGGTCGTTCAGGCTGTCGAAGTCGACCGTCACGCAGTACGGGGTGCCGATCTCGTCCTGGCGGCGGTAACGGCGGCCGATGCCCTGGGCGTCGTCGAACTCGGCGTTCCAGTTCTTGCGGACGAGTGCGACGACATCGCGTGCCTTCGGCGACAGGTCCGCGTTCCTGGACAGCGGCAGCACCGCCACCTTGACCGGGGCGAGCCGGTGGTCGAGCCTCAGCACGGTCCGCTTCTCCATCTTGCCCTTGGCGTCGGGCGCCTCGTCCTCGGCGTAAGCGTCGAGCAGGAAGGCGAGCATCGAGCGGTCCACGCCGGCGGCTGGCTCGATCACGTACGGGACGAACCGCTCCCCCGACTCGTCGTCCAGGTACGACAGGTCCTCGCCGGAGGCCTTCGCGTGCGTGGACAGGTCGAAGTCGGTGCGGTTGGCGATGCCCTCAAGCTCGCCCCACTCGCTGCCGACGAAGTCGTAACGGTACTCGATGTCCACGGTCCGCTTGGAGTAGTGCGAGAGCTTCTCCTTGGGGTGCTCGTACAGGCGCAGGTTCTCCTCGTTCAGGCCCAGGTCCCGGTACCAGGCCAGCCGGGTGTCGATCCAGCGCTGATGCCACTCCTCGTCGGTGCCCGGCTTGACGAAGAACTCCATCTCCATCTGCTCGAACTCGCGGGTGCGGAAAATGAAGTTGCCTGGCGTGATCTCGTTACGGAACGACTTGCCGATCTGGCCGATGCCGAACGGCACCTTCTTGCGCGCGGCCTGCTGCACGTTCTTGTAGTTGATGAAGATGCCCTGCGCCGTCTCGGGGCGCAGGTACGCCAGGCCGGACTCCCCGCCCGCCTCGTCCCGCTCCACCGCGCCGAGGTAGGTCCGCAGCAGGCCGTTGAACATCTTCGGCTCGGTGAAGGCGCCCCGGGTGCCGCAGTTCGAGCAGGCCAGGTCGGCCAGGCCGTGCTCGGGCTCCTTGCCGCCGTGCTTGTCCGCGTAGGCCTCGATCAGGTGGTCAGCGCGGTAGCGCTTGTGGCAGGACTGGCATTCGGTCAGCGGGTCGACGAACTCGGTGATGTGGCCGCTTGCCTGCCAGACCTCGCGCGCCAGGATCACGCTGGAGTCCAGGCCGACGATGTCGTCCCGCCCGGTGACCATGGACTTCCACCACTGCCGCTTGATGTTGTTCTTGATCTCGACGCCGAGCGGGCCGTAGTCCCAGGACGCCCGCAGTCCGCCGTAGATCTCGCTGGACGGGAAGACGATCCCCCGCCGCTTGCTGAGGCTGACTACGGTATCCATGCGGTCGCTGCGACGAGCCATCAGATTTCTCCAGCGCCAGAGGCAGTTGAGGACGAAGACACGCTCGACCCCGGATGACGGGCGGCGGTGCCTGCAAGCTTAGCGGTGATCGGCCGATGCGGTGATGCGGCTATCGTGGTCGGTGACCTGGCACGGCGCAAGCTCATTAGGCTCGCGCTCGGTGCTGGCAGCCTGCCAGGAACGTCGGAAGGACCGTACCGTTGAGCACCAATCCCGCTCGCCAGGCACGCCCGCAGTCCCGCCAGGCCGCGGCCGGCCGTCAGCGGCGTCCACGCCCGCTGCCCAAGGGTGACGTGCTCCTCACCCCGGATGCGTCGCCGGGCAGGTCATCCATGGAGCGCCGCAGCGCCACGACGCTGCTGTGGCTGCACCAGCTTCCGGTCTGGCTGCCACCGCTGGCCGCGGTCGCCTTGCTCGTCGTCGGCCTGGCCGTCGGCGGCTGGGGCGGCGGCATCGCGCTGGTCGGCGTCGCCGCCGTGCTCGCCTGGCTGGCGGCGGTCTCCTGGCCGCGCCTGACGGCCCAGGGCCGCATGCTCCGGATAGCCGCAGTGGCGGCCGTACTGGTCATCGCCGTGCTGCGCGGCCTGCACTAACTACCTGATGCCGCCGCCGGCCCCGCCCACCCCCGGTGATCAACTTATCTCGGAGATTCCCGGGGCTACCAGCCCCGGGAATCTCCGAGATCACCGGCCCGGCAGCGGGTTCGGCTCGGCGCCGCCGTAGCGGCGATCCCGGCTGGCATAGATCTCGCACGCGTGCCACAGGTGGCGCCGGTCGAAATCGGGGAAGAGCGTGTCGAGGAACACGAACTCGGCGTACGCCGACTGCCAGATCAGGAAGTTCGACGTGCGCTGCTCGCCCGATGACCGGACGAACAGGTCCACGTCCGGGATGCCTGGCTCGTCGAGATACCGGGCGAACACCTTCTCGTCGATCCTGGCGGCATTCAGCCGGCCGGCCGCCACGTCGGCCGCGATGGCCGCCGCCGCGTCGGCGATTTCCGCCCGGCCCCCGTAGTTCACGCAGAACTGCAGCGTCAGCACCGAGTTGTCCCTGGTCATCGCCTCGGCGTCCTCGAGCTCGGAGATCACGCTGCGCCAGAGCCTGGGACGCCGGCCGGCCCAGCGGACCCGCACTCCCATCTCGTTCAGCTGGTCGCGGCGCCTGCGGATGACGTCACGGTTGAAGCCCATCAAGAACCGGACTTCCTCCGGCGAGCGCCGCCAGTTCTCCGTCGAGAACGCGTAGGCGGACAGGTACGGGATGCCCAGCTCGATCGCTCCCATGATCACGTCGAACAGCGAGTACTCGCCCGCCTTGTGGCCCTCGGTGCGCGGCAGGCCGCGCTGCTTGGCCCATCTGCCGTTGCCGTCCATGACCAGGGCAACGTGCCTGGGCACAAGCTCGGCCGGAATGTCAGGCGGCAGGGCGCCACTGACGTGCGGATCGGGTGGCTTGACGATCTTCGCGGCCCGCGCGTCCCCGGCGTCCCTGGCAGAGCGCGCGTCCCTGCTGGCGCGGCTCATGCGTGCTCCACATGACGCAGCGACCTGATCGAGTGCTCGAGGTGCCACTGGACGTACGCGGCGACCAGGCCGCTGCACTCCACCCGGTACCGCCGCTCGCTGGCGTCGGCCAGATCCCAGTCTCCCCGCAGCAGCGCGCTCATCAGGTCGATCGTGCCCACCGATGCCGACGCCGAGCCCGGAGCCCAGCAGGACCGGCAGACCAGGCCGCCAGCCGCGATGCCGAAGGTCCGCCGGGCGGTGAGACGGCGGACCGACGTAGCCGCCCCGGGCCGGCCGCCGCCGGGCTCGTCTGCGCCCGGATCGCCGCCTAGGTCGCTGGTGAGGTCGTCCGACCCCTGACTCGCCGCTAGCTCCTGGTCGCCGTCCTCGGCGTCGGGAGCGGCGGACGGCGCCCTGGTGCCGCAGATCGCGCATTCGTCGAGAGCCGGTGCATACCCGGCCACGGCCAGGGAGCGCAGCAGGTAGGCGTCGAGCACCAGCCTCGGCTCGTGCCCACCGTCGACCAGCGTCCGCAGCCCGCCAACCAGCAGCAGGAACTGCCGCAGCGCGGGTTCCTTCTCGATCGAGGTGAACTTCTC
>DASWAA010000301.1:0-6783 GCA_036391385.1 Streptosporangiaceae bacterium | reverse complement strand
CGGCGGACTAGCGGTGACCGTCAGACCGCTCCTGCCCGATGATGCCGGCTGGGCCGCCGGCCTGATGGCGCGGCGGCGGGCGCGGCACGGCTGGACTGTGGCTTCTGAGTGGTACCTGGGTCAGCCTGTACGCGGCGGCTAGTCGCCGCGCTGCGTACCGGATGCCTCCAGGGTGTCCAGGTCTCGCTCGGCGTACAGCCGGTGCTCCCATTCCTCGTTGAGGATGGTCAGCAGGCACCGGCGCACCGGGTAGCTGCGGGGCTCCGGCCAGCCGGGCGCCTCGACCGGTGTGGTGTGACCGTCCAGCGACTCGTCGGACAGGCCGTCGATGACCCGGCGCACGGTGGACATCCGGTCGTGACGCAGCTTGAGCATCACCTCGAGCGACGGTCGTGCCGCACGATCGCGCGGCACCCCCGGGAGGTCCGGCATCTCGTCCCAGGGCAGGCCCAGGGCGTCCCACGGCGCCGGGTCGCCAAGGATCGCCCGCCTGATCCAGGAGTCGGTGGCGAAGACAAGATGGCGCAGCGTTTCGATAAACGACCACTCGCCGTCGACCGACAGGTGCAGCAGGTCAGGTCGCAGGCGGCGGGCCCGTTCGACCGTCTCGCCCCAGAGCCGCTCCAGGATGTCCCATGCCTCGCGAAAGCCGGCTGGGTCGGTCGGGCGCATCTTCGCCCGGTCCGGGTACCGTCTGTCGAGCTCGGCGTTGACCAGAGGCCCGATGTCGACGCCGTTGATCGTCAGATTCTCGATCTCGCCGTGGATGTCCACGTCGACCAGCTCGACGCCGCGCATCACGGCTCTTCCGAGGTAGACAGCCCGAAAACTGGCATCAGCCAGGTCGACGGCGTGGAATTGCGCGCCGCTGAGATCAACGCGCTCGAACCGCGTGCCACGAAGATCGTCACCAGTGAACTCGGCCATGCGACGACACTAACGCCACGCGAACATGACGCGGCACCCCTGCAGGCCACCCGTCCAGGGCGCTGCGTCAGTCAGCTAGTCATCGCTCGAACGAGCGGTCGAATCCGTCCGGATCGGCAGGTCCTCGCAGCAGCAACTGTCGGTACCGCACGTCTCGATGCGAATGCCGCGGTCAACGAGGCAGCCGCATTCTGCGCAGCGAATCTCCACCCCACGATGGTAACGCCTCGTTCTAGTGCCGTTCTGCGCTACGGGGCGTCGGCGGCGCTGAGCCGGGCTTCGATGACGGTGGCCGCGATCGGGTGATACCGGCCGCGGTTGCGCTCGAAGCACTCGCGGGCGAGTGCGCTAGTGGCCGGACTGGCGGCCAGCGCGTCGTAGAGGGGCTTGAGGTATTTCAGCCGGCCTACCCGCTCGATCAGTTCCACGGTCGCGGGCACCGCGGCGGGATAGCCGGAGCTCAGCGCGACGGTCAGCCACAGCCGCAAGATCTCCGGATTGGCGCTGGTGCCCAGCCGATACCGATCATCCAGTTCGGCGAGCAGGTGCGCGGGGACGGGCGACCGCAGCTCAGCCAGATACGCCTGCCATTCGTCAGCGCTCCACGCCGCCGCGGCCCCGGCGTCAGGCACCGCCTGACCGATCTCGCGCACGGCGTCGAGCAGCGGCGAGGTCACAGCCGGCGAATCCGCGGGTAGCCCGGTGCCATAGAGCCACTCGTCGTAATCGACGGCGCCGGGCAGCAGTTCGCAGGCGTAGGCCACCACTTCCTCTCCGGTCACCGAGCGCAGCCGGAAGTCGGCCAGGTACCCGCGCAGAAATTCCAGGAAGCGCTCCGAGCCGACGCCCTCGGCGATCGCCCGCAGGAACAGGTATCCCTTCTCCAGCGCCACATGCGAGGACGCGACGTCGGGGTCGATCCCGCGCAGGTCGAGCCGCAGCCGGGTCAGCTCCGGCCGGTTCGCCAGGTAGCGCAGGTCCGCCTCCAGGTCAGCCCGCCCGACCGCGGCTCGCAGTTCGGTCAGGTCCCGGCCGATGAGGCGCGCGGTGATCTCGCGCTCGGCGAACATCGTGAAGCCCTCGTTGACCCAGAAATGGTCGAGCGACGCGCAGGTGACCAGATTCCCCGTCCAGGCATGCGCGAGCTCGTGAGCGAGCACGGTGACCAGGGAACGGTCTCCGGTGATCAGCGTCGGCGTCAGGAAGATCAGTCCAGGGTTCTCCATGCCGCCGTAGGGGTAACTGGGCGGCAGTACCAGCAGGTCGGCCCGGCTCCACGCGTACGGGCCGAGCACCTGCTCCGCGGTGACCAGCATCTGCTCCACCTCGGCGAACTCCCAGGCCGCCGAGGCCAGCTGCGAGGGCTCGGCCCAGACCGTGCTGCGCGGGCCGATCTCGCGGCCTTCCAGGCGGCCGGCGGCCAGCGCGAACAGGTAGGCAGGGATGCTCTGCTGCTGCGCGAACCGGAAGCCGCTCTCATCGCTGCCCGCCCGCGAAGCCGACATCAGCGCGGTGAACCCGGCGGGCACCTGGACCGTGGCGTCGTAGCTGAAGCGCACGGCTGGGGTGTCCTGGATCGGGAGCATCGACCGGGCATGGATCGTCTGGCACTGGCTGTACAGGAACGGGTGCGTGCCGTCCGCCGTCTGTTCCGGAGTGCACCATTGCAGCGCGGTGGATGACGGTGACGTGCGATAACGGATCTGCACGGACGCAGTGCCGGCGGGAAGGCTGATCCTTAGCCTGGAGCCCATGACCGGATCCGGCGGGCTCAGCTCGAAGTCGGCGTCCGAGCCGTCGGCGGTCACCGAGGTGATCGTGAGGTCGCGGGTATCCAGGTCAATCCTGCCAGCATCAGGGCCGGCCGGCGCGGCGGCTGAGCGGAGCCGCAGGCCGGCGACGGCGTCCAGGGTCCTGGTACCGAAGTCGACCCGGGCATGCCAGCTGAGGTGCTGCACCGCGGGCTGGGAGTCGTCACGGAAAGAGTGCGGGTCGGGCCGGGCCATGGATCTCCTTCAGTCAGGCCGGGGCAGGCCGGGCAGGCCAGTCGCGGGCGGCCGCGGAACGCCTTCATGGATCAGGTGCCACGGCCCGGGGAACTCGCCCACCGGCACATCCACCAGGACCGGTTCGCCGGCCGCGACGGCCTCCTTCAGCACGGCGGTCAGCTCGTCCGGGCCGTCGGCCCGCGCTCCGGCCACGCCGAACGCGTCGGCCAGCTTGAGGTAGTCCGGGTTGACCAGGTCGCTGCCGAGGTACCGGGCGCCGAAGCGATCTCGCTGAATCCGGCGGACGTTGCCGAAGTAGCCGTCGTTGAACACCACCGTCACCGTGGCGAGCCCGTACTTGCGTGCCGTCGACAGCTCCGGCAGAGTCCAGCTGAAGCCGCCGTCGCCGGTCACGCAGACCACCGGCCGGTCCGGATTGCCGGCCTTGGCTCCGAGCGCCGTGGCGAACCCGAAGCCGAGAGTGCCCTGATACCCGGGTGTGAGGAAGGTTCGCGGGGCGTACACGGGAAAGCAGAGGTTGGCCGCATACCCGATCTGAGTGAGATCGCTGACCAGCACGCCGTCGTCAGGCAGTGCGTTCCGGATCGCTGCCAGGTAAGCCCGCTGCGGGCTGATGTCGGCGTACTGCCCCTCGCACCAGGACCGGATCGCCGCGAGCTCGGCGGCGGTCCACTGCGACGAGGTGCCGCTCGTCCCGGCCGCCAGTGCCTGCAGGGCCAGCCGGGCATCTCCGTGCACGGCGAGATCCGGCCGGCGCGGCGCGCCGAGATCCGCCGCCTCCGCGTTGACCAGGATCAGCCTGGCGCTGCCGGCGGGGACCTGCTCGCCGGACGCGGTCACGAATCTGGTCCCGACGGCCAGCACGACGTCAGCTTCCTCGCGCAGCCGACGGAAGGTCAGCGAGTCGAAGGCCAGCGGATGACGTGCGGAGATCGCGCCGCGACCGTTCCCGCTCATCACCACCGGAGCGTTCAGAACCTCCGCCAGCTCGGTGAGTGCGCCGGCGGCGTCGGCTGCCAGCACCCCGCCTCCGGCGACGATCACCGGGCGGCGGGCAGCGCTCAGCAGCGCGGCGGCGCCGTCTAGCTGCGCCGGGTCGGGAACTACCGGGGCATGACCAGCCGGGCCGAGTATGGCCCCGCTGGCGGTTCCGGCCAGCACGTCGGGCGGGAGCTCCAGCCCGACCGGGCGGGGCCGCCCCGCGCGCAGCTCGGCGAAGGCCCGGTGCGCCAGCCCGGGAATCTCGTCCGGTCGCTGCGCGAGCCCGCTCCACTTGGTCAGCGCCCGCAAGATCCCTGACTGGCCGGGAATCTCGTGCAGCGCTCCGAGCCCCCTGCCGATCGCCGCCGAGACGATCTGCCCAGCGAGGTAGAGCACCGGGCTCGAGCACGCGTACGCCGTCGCCAGTCCCGCCAGGCCGTTCAGCAATCCGGGACCGGGCACCACCATCGCGACGCCCACCTGCCCCGTCGACCTGGCGTACCCGTCCGCCAGGTACGAGACGGCCTGCTCGTTGCGGGCGCAGATGAACGCGATGTCGTCGCGGGCGTGGTACAGCGCGTCAGCCGCATGGTCCAGCTGGACGCCCGGGATTCCGAACACGTGCCGCACGCCGTTGACGGCGAGTGACCTGACCAGGGCCTCGCCGCCAGTCATCGAGGTCTCGTCAGGCATGCACCGGATGGTAATTCACTTCGCGAGACAAGGCAGGATCTCGACGTACCCGTCGGTTCCGTGCACGCGGATCCGCTGCCCGTCCCGGATCAGCCGGGTGGCCTGCTCCACGCCCACTACGGCCGGCAAGCCGTATTCCCTGGCGATCACTGCGCCGTGGGTCATCAGGCCGCCCACCTCCGTCACCAGGCCCGTGATCGCGACGAACAGGGGCGACCAGCTGGGGTCTGTGTAGGCCGTGACAAGGATGTCGCCCGCCTGGAGATCTGCCTCCGCCATGTCGAGGATGACGCGGGCCCTGCCCTCGACGGTCCCGGCGGAGACCGGCAAGCCGGTCAGGGCACCGGGCGGCACGTCGTCGCGCCGGTACGCCCCGGTGATGGCTTCGCCATCGGAGGTGAGCACCCGAGGTGGCGTGAGCGCCTGGTACGACCGGAACGCGTCCTTGCGCCGCTGGATGAGCTGGTCATCCACCTGGCTGGTGCGCACGACGTCGTGCAGCTCGGAGAACGTGAGGTAGAAGATGTCCTCCTTCTCAGGAAGCACGCTGGCCTGCACGAGGCGCTCGGCCTCCTGCAGCAAGGCCTGCTTGTAGACGAAGGAGCGGCTGACGATGCTGTACTTCGGGTACTCCCGGTACCCGATGAAGGTCCGGACCCGGTCGATCATCCGCTTAGTCTCGTCGGCTTTCTGCTCCCCGTCGGGCAGGGCCCGCAAGCGTGCGAGCACGTCCTGTTCCTTCCTCTGCGCCTCCTGCCGCCCGTGCTCGAAGCGCCGCCCGGCGGCTCCCGGCTCGAAGAGCCTGATGTTGTCCAGGATCACGGGCACGAGCGTGCTGGGCCGCTCGCGCCAGCGCGGCCTCGTGAGGTCGATCTCGCCGACGCAGCGCATGCCGTACCGGTCGAGGTAGGCCTCGATGGCGTCGCGTGCTTCGGTCCCGCCCGCGAGCTTCGGCAGCTCGTCCAGGAAGCCCTCGTCCTCAACGTCCTGCAGAAACGCCACCACCTGCGGATGCGGACGGATCACGTCCGCGACATCGAGCAGCGCCAGCCCCATCTCCGACGTGATGTTGCCGGGGGCGGACAGCGTGAGGGTGTCGGCCGCGTTCTTCTCGCCCAGCCACTCCCGCAGCTTGTCGTTGAGCCACCACGTGGCCTCCATCCCCGCCATGATCGCCTGCATGCTCAGCGGATCACCGAGGACCCGCTTGTGCTCGCCGAAGGCGTCCAGCAGGAAGTCGAACAGCGCCGGCCCGGTCTTCGTCCGGATGTCGCGCCGCAGGGCGGCGATGGACGCCTGGCTGCGCTCGATCAGCCCGGTGACGATGGCCGGATCGGTCTCGATCGGGGCGGACGCGCCGCCGGCCGGCGGCCCGCCGGGACCCCCGTCCGGGAGCGCCGGGACGAAGTCGCCGCGGTCGAGGAGGGTCTCCAGCGCATCCCTGGTCAGCGGATCGCCCCTGCCCACGACGTCCAGGAGGCCGGCGCGGCTCGCGGGCGAGGCCAGGCGCCGGGTGGCATCGACGAACAGCCTCCCGCCGGCCTCGTGCATCGGCGCCATGGCCGTCAGCTGCCAGACGGAGAGCCCCAGTGGCTTCATGCGGTCGGTCATCATCTGCTGATGACCGACGGAGAGGTAGACGTGATTCTCCCGGTCGCCGGACTCGGGGATGGGGAACAGCGTGGTGATCGGCCGGCTCTGCACGATCTGGAAGTCATCGTCGACCAGGCACCATTCGATGTCCTGCGGGCGGCCGAAGTGCGCCTCGATCCGCCGGGCGAGCTGCACGAGCCGCACGACCTGCGCATCCGTCAGCGCCGGCAACTCCTGCCGCTGCGGGTCGATCGGCAGTACCCGCGTCCCGCCAGCCGGCGAAGCGTGGATGGCACGCTTCTTGGCGGCAATGGCCTTGGTGACGACCTCGCCGTCTCGCACCTTGTAGACGTCCGGGTTCACCAGGCCGGAGACCAGCGCCTCGCCGAGGCCGAAGCTCGCGTCCACGGTGGCGACCTTCCGGTTGCCCGTGACGGGGTCGGCCGTGAACACGACGCCGGCCGCCTGCGGGATGACCATCTGCTGCACGACCACGGCCATGCGGACCTTCCGGTGGTCGAAGCCGTTTCGCAAGCGGTAGATCACGGCCCGCTCGGTGTACAGCGACGCCCAGCACCGG
>DASWAA010000300.1:0-8203 GCA_036391385.1 Streptosporangiaceae bacterium | reverse complement strand
AGCGCCAAGTGCCTTCGGGACGAGAAGGCGAAGGTGTTCGAGGCACTGCACCCGATTGACCTTTCCCGGGTGGTGCGCGGCCAGTACCAGGGCTACCGGAACGAGTCCGGTGTCGCGCCGGATTCGCAGACCGAGACGTTCTGCGCAATGCGGGTCGAGATCGACAACTGGCGGTGGGCCGGGGTGCCGTTCTACCTGCGCTCAGGCAAGTCGATGGCACAGCGGCGGCAGACCGTCACCCTCGGGCTCAAGGAACCGACCCTGCGGATGTTCCCCAACGTCTCGCAGCTGCGGGTCGGTGAGCGGTGCAACGAGATCGTGATCGACTTCGACGACCCAGGCTGGATCGCCGTCCGGTTCCTCGCCAAGCAGCCAGGACCTGCCATGCGGCTCCGCGAAGTCGAGATGACCTTCAGGTACGAGGACTCCTTCCACCGGATGCACGAACTCGAGGGCTACGAGCGGCTGATCCTGGAGGCGATGATCGGCGACCAGTCGCTCTTCACCCGGTCGGACGAGATCGAGCGACTGTGGCAGGTAGCCACCCCGCTGCTCGACGACCCGCCGCCGGTCGAGTTCTACGAGCCGGGCTCCTGGGGACCCCCCTCGATCAAGCACCTGATCGCCCCGCAGAAGTGGTACCTGCCCGACGGCCGCGAATAGCCCGCGATCCCGGAAGCGGACCGTCTGGGATCAGCGCTATCTTGCGGTCCATGACAGCGATCAACGACCCGGCACCCGCCTCCCCCGAGGAACGGGCAGAGGCGCAGTTCGGACCGCACCGGTTCTACGCTGGCGAGGGCGGCGGCAGCGAGCAGTTCCGGGGAGCCAGGTTCGACGTCGCGGACCTGCGGGGTGCCCGGTTCACCGACTGTGACCTGACCGGCGTCACCATCCGGGACTGCTGGCTGGTGAACGTGAGCATTTCTGGCTACCTCTGCAATGTCACGGTCAATGGCGTCGACGTGACCGATTTCGTCAGCGCTGAGCTGGACCGGCGGCACCCCGAGCGGGTGCAGGTCCGCGAAGGCCAGACGGCTGATGACGTCCGCGCGATATGGGACACCATCGAGCGGCTGTGGGCGCAGGCAATCGAGCGGGCTGGGCGGCTGCCTGTGGCAGCGCTGGATCAGCAGGTCAAAGAGGAGTGGTCATTTTCGCAGACACTGCGTCATCTGGTGTTCATCACCGACGCCTGGGCTAGCCGGACGGTGCTGGACGTGGAGATGCCTTACCACCCGCTCGGGCTGCCGCAGAACTGGTATCCGGCGGCGGCCGCGGCCGCGCTCGGCATCGACCTGAGCGCGCAGCCCGGCTATGGCGACATCCTGGCCGCCCGCGCTGGCCGGATGGCCGTGATGCGGCGCATCGTCGCGGGCCTGACCGACGCCGACCTAGCGCGGCTGTGCCCGCGCTCGCCTGCTCCCGGTTACCCGGACGAGGAGCGCACGGTGATCGACTGCCTCGCCGTGGTGATGGACGAGGAGATCGAGCACTACCGGTTCGCGGTCCGCGACCTGGCAGTGCTGGAAGCCAGTTAGACGATCAACCGCGACCTGGAAGCCGAGGCCAGCCCCTGGCCGGGCTGAAGGGCTATATCGCCAACCTAAATGCCGGGGCGAGCTACTAGGCCCGCGTGCGGGCCTCCGAGACGTGCCGGGCGTCGCACTGCAGCGCAGGAGCTTCGACGGCGCACATCCTGGTGCTCATCGGCCGGGCGACCGGGCGCTCTGGTGTCGCCCGGAGTACGTCGTTGTCGACCAGGGTGGCCGCCAGCAGGGCTGCCACGAACAGCAGGACAGCGCAGATGATCATCGCGTCATGGAAGCCGGCGTCGAGCATGGCCGGGGAATGGTAGCTGGCCGCCCGCAGCCCCACCGCGGCCGGCAGGCCAGCGACGGCCAGCAGCCCGGCCGCGCGTGCCACCGCGTTGTTCACGCCGCTTGCCACTCCGGCATGCCGGACTTCCGCGCTGGCCAGGACGGTCGCCGTGAGCGGCGCGACGACCATGCACAGTCCGAGGCCGAAGGCGACGACGGCTGGCAGCACGTCTGCGACGTAGGAAGCGCGGCCGGAGATCCTCAGCATGAGCAGAATGCCGAGGGCGCAGATCATGATTCCGGCGGCTATCAGCCAGCGCGGTCCGGTCCGCTGCGCCAGTGCCGCCGAGCGCGGTGAGAGCAGCAGCATCAGCACGGTGACCGGAAGCAGCGCCGCCCCCGCCGCGAGCGCGGAGAATCCGGCGCTCACCTGAAGCTCCAGGACGAGCAGGAACAGCATCCCGCCGAAGGCGCCGTAGACGCAGAACGTGATCACGTTGATCACGGTGAACTGGCGGGAGGCGAAGACATCGAGCGGAAGCATCGGCGCAGGAACGTCCTCCCGGTCCTGCCTTCCCCGGGCCCGCTCCAGGAGGACGAAGCCGATCCCGGCGGCCACCCCGACCACGGCGGCCGCGATCACGGTGCCGGAGCCGCCGCTTCCTGGTCCGTCGATCAGCGCGAACGTGATTCCGGCCAGCGCCAGGGCGGCCAGGAAGGCGCCCAGCACGTCGAACTTGCGCGTCGCCTGCTCGTCCCGGGTTTCCGGGACGTGGCGCATCGCCACCGCGACGACGATGACCGCCACGGGCAGGTTGATCAGGAAGACCCAGCGCCAGCCGGCCGAGACGACCAGCCAGCCGCCGAGCAGCGGCCCGATCGCCGCGAAGAGCCCGCCGAGCCCGGACCAGGCGCCGATCGCGCGCGGCCGGTCCTGCGGAGCGAAGCTGGCCTGGATGATCGCCAGCGATCCGGGGACGAGCAGCGCACCTCCGACACCCTGCAGTACCCGGGCCGCGATGAGGACCTCGGTGCCGGGCGCCAGCCCGCACAGCGCCGATGCGAGCGCGAACCAGACCACGCCGGTGACGAAGACCCGGCGCCTGCCGAGCCGGTCGCCGAGCGAGCCGCCAAGCAGGATAAGGCCGGCCAGCGCCAGGGTGTATCCGCTCACGATCCACTGCAGCCCGCCCAGCGACGCGGAAAGCTCGCGTCCGATAGTCGGCAGCGCGACGTTCACCGCGGTGCCGTCCAGCATGGCCATCCCGGAGCCGAGCACCGTGGCCAGGATCACCCAGCGCCCGGCTGGCCTGCCGAGCCGGACCGTACCGGTGCCCGCGCTCACGGCCGCCGGAGTCCGTGCGCCGGAGCGACTCACATCAGCGGCCAGCTATGTACGGGTTCCCTGGAGGTCATGTGCTCAATGTAACCCTGGGTCATGAGCCGCAGCGCCTCTGCGCGGTCGGCGATACCACGCTCGCGCAGCCGCCGAACCGAATTCACCTGCCAGGCCGCCCCGTTCTGGCCGGTCAGGCAGCGCTGCTCGATGATCGAGAGCAGTCTGCTCGCGTCCGGACCGTCGACGCCCCAGCGCTCAAGACCGCGTGCCGCCAGCGGCAGCAGGTGCCGCAGGACCAGCTCGGTCACCGGGATGAGGCCGCAGCCGGGCCAGTAGACCTCGGCATCCAGGCCGAGCCTGGCCCCCGCTCTCAGGTTGTCGGCAGCGGCACCGAACGACATCCGCGTCCAGACCGGGCGCTCGGCTACCGCCAGCTCGTGCACCAGGCCGTAGTAGAAGGCGGCATTAGCCAGCACGTCGATGAGGGTCGGGCCGGCCGGCAGGACGCGGTTCTCCACCCGCAGGTGCGGCAAGCCATCGGCGACCGCGTAGACGGGACGGTTCCAGCGATAGACAGTCCCGTTGTGCAGGGCAAGCTCGGCAAGTGCGGGCACCTCGCCACGGTCGAGTGCGGCGACAGGATCCTCGTCCTCGCGCAGCGGCAGCAGCGTCGGGAAGTAGCGCAGGTTTTCCTCGAACAGTTCAAGCGCGGAGGTGATCCACCGCTCGCCGAACCAGACCCTTGGCCGCACGCCCTGGCACTTCATCTCCTCCGAACGGGTATCCGTCGCCTGCTCGAACAGGATGATCCTGGTCTCCCGCCACAGCTCATGACCGAACAGAAACGGGGAGTTCGCGCCGACCGCCACCTGGATGCCAGCGACCGCCTGGGCGGCGTTCCAGTAGCTGGGGAACTCGTGCGGACCGACCTGGAGATGACACTGCAGGCTAGTGCAGGCGGCCTCGGGCATGATGTTGTCCACGTATGTCTGCAGCGGCTCGGGGCCTTCCACCGAGATCCGCATTTCTTCGCCCCGTGCCTCCATTATCTGATCGTTAAGCAGCTTGTAACGTGGATTGGGCGAGATAACTTGATCATGAGTATCAATACGGCGCAGGCTTGGCAGGATTCCGACCATCACGAGACGGCTGCCGGCTACCTCAAGCGCCCGCTTCTCCGCGTCGGTGATAATGCGGCAGATGGAGCCTTCCAGCACCGAGAAAACTTCGGGCGTCAGCGGCACGGGATCGGCGTTGAGCTCGATATTGAACTGACCAAGCTCGCTCTCCCAGGCACTCTCACCGATCGCGGCGAGCACCTCGGTGTTGGTCATCGCCGCCAGGCCGGCGCTGTCCACGAGGTTGAACTCGATCTCCAGGCCCACCCGCCGGCACTGAGTGTCGAACCGGGAATCGCGGAGCATTCGCTGCAGCACGTCTAGGCAGATGCGCACTTTCTCACGATATGCCCGCCGGTCCTGACGGGTAATTGTGATCTGAGGTACGTCTCGGCCCATGCATGCCCTCCCGTGCGACTGGGTGTACCCCGCTATCTACCCAGAATCACACGCAAAGGACATCTGATCATGACGTAATTCCGCTCGGAACTAGGTCATCCTGCCCGTCCTCCAAAGGGCACTTACATCCAGGTAGCAGCGATGAATCCGGAGGCCAGCTTCGATGGCCTATTCCCGTCCTGCGAGACGTACAGGTCCGTGCCGGCGAGGTAGAGCAGCCAGCGGCCGCTCGGGTCCGCCGCCAGGCTGACGTGCTCCAGATTCGGATAGCCGATGGCTACCTGGTGCACGAGCACGCCGGCCGACGTTACCTCCCACATTAGCCGGGACGTGTTATGCACCGGCACCCCGCCACAGCAGGCACGGCTGACGAACAGGTTGCCGTCGGGAAGGAAGACGCCCTCCCTGAGGTAGCTTCGCTGCGCGGTAGGCGATCCGGTCACCGGGACGACGGTCACGCCGGGGCCGGGAACCGAGTAGTACGGCGCCGCCGAGGTGTCCACGATGTTGACGCCCCAGCCCTCGTTGTCCTGCACCGCGGAGACCGAAACAGCGAGGTGGATGCTGTCGGCGGCCCAGGACAAGTGCGAGATCGGCTGGAACAGCCCGCCGCTGATGACCTGCGGCGGCAGCGGCAGGGTCACCTGCGTGCCGGAGCCGAGCGTCCGGATCACGAGCTTGAAATCGCTGGCGATGTTGGACCCGCCTGGCAGGCAGCCCTGCACGATCAGTGGCTCCTGCGCGAACGCGAGCCTCGTGCCGTCCGGGCTGATCGCGGGCAGTTCCCCGGGAGCGACCGGCGTCGGCGATCCGCCGCTGGTGCTCACCGACATGACGGTCAGGGTGCAGCCAGACTTCTGGGTGTAGTAGACGGTGGCGTGGTCCGGGCTGACCGAGATCTCGTCACCGTAGACACCAGAGGGCACCAGTGTCGACCCGATGCTCCCCGTCCCGGGGTTCACCTGTACCAGGGCACCCGCGGTGGTGACAGCCAGGATTCCGGGCTGAGTCGAGGCGGGAGTGCTGCTGGGATTGCCTGCTGGAGTGCCGCTCGGCGGCGCCGTCACCGCCCCGGTCTGCTGCGGGCTCGCGCTGCCGCCCGAGCCGCATGCGGTCGCCAGCGGCAGGGCCACGACCAGCAACGGAACCAGGCGGGCCAGGCGGGCGAGGCGGCTGCGACTGGCCGAGGTGGCCGAGGTGGTCGAGGTGGTCGAGGTGGTCGAGGTGGTCGAGGGACGAGGGGCGGCGGACAATGGCATCGTCAACCTCAGTTCGCAGGCAATCGCAGTCGTTAATGGGGCAAGAGCGGGCAACCAGGGAAACAAATGCTGATCGTTGCAGTACGCGCGGTCTGCCGCAAGTCGGATCACCCTTTCGGCCAGCGGGCCAGGCAGCGAGATACTGCCAATCGCCTACCTGGCCGCGGCCGCCGATGCCATCCGGTGCACGGCTTCGGTGATCAGTTCGGGAGAGGTCCCGATATTCAGCCGGGCGAAGCCGGCGCCCTGGGCGCCGAAGTCCGTCCCCGGGCTGAGCGCGACCCGGCCGCGCTCGAGAAAGACAGCAGCCGGGTCGTCACCGAGGCCAAGAGTCCGGCAGTCCAGCCAGGCAAGGAAGCTGGCCGACCCGGGAACGTAGCGGACCCCCGGCAGGTACTCGGGCAGCAGCCGGGTAAGCAGCCGCTGGTTCACCTCGATCTGGGAAGCCACGGCGTCGAGCCAGTCCAGCGATCGCGCGAAAGCGGCGACAGATGCCAGCACGCCCAGGTGCGAGGCGAGCAGAGCCTCCCAGCGCTCGGTCAGCAGCGTCGCGGACTCGGCCGATCCGGCCACCGCGACGCCGCACTTCAGTCCGGCGATATTCCACCCCTTGGATGCCGAGGTGAAGATGTACGCGCGCCCGGCCATCTCATGGTCCAGGGAGCCGAACGGCACGAAGGTCGCGCCCGGCAGTACCAGCGGAGCGTGGATCTCGTCGACCAGCAGCACCACCTCATGCCGCTGGCAGGCGTCGGCGACGATCGTCAGCTGCTCGCGAGTCCAGACCTGACCGAGCGGGTTGTGCGGGCTGCAGAGCAGGTAGGCGCTAACGTCCGGCCTGGACAGGGCCTCGTCCAGTGCCTGCGCGTCGAGGTCGTAGCTGCCGTCGTCGAGCCGGCGCAGCGGCGCCTCGACCAGGTGACGGCCGATGAAGCCGAGCCGGAAGAAGAACGGCCCGTAGACGGGCGGGCTGATCACCACGCCCGATCCGTGCGGGGTGGTCGCGATCAGCACCTCGGCGACGCCGGTCATGACGTCCGGGATGGCGAAGACCCACTCAGCGCTCGGCCGCCAGCCGAGCCGCCCTTGCGCGAACGACGCGAACGCCTCGCCGAGCTCACCGACGTGCGGGTAGCCGGTGTCCCCGATGGCCAGCGCGGCCTGGATCGCCGCGGTGATCGGCTCCGCCTGGGTGAAGTCCATCTCGGCGACGAACGCCGGGAGCACATCCGGCGGATAGGTGCGCCACTTGAAGCTCTTGCGCCTGCCTAGGTCGGTCAGGGAGCAGCTCCCGAGCATCGCGTCCATCATGGCGATGCTAGCCCGGCCGCGGGCCGCGTCACAGCTGCGGTCAGGCAGGATTACCGCCACGGCTGTCAGTGCCCGGCGGGCAGCACGATCTCGCCGGTCAGGTAGCGCTCGACGGACGGTCCTACCGTCGCCGCAAGCTCGTCCACGCTCGCCCCGGCGACCGCGGGCAGCCTGAGCAAGAGCCTGGTCAGCGCAAGCCCTAGCATCTGGGTGGCGACCATGGCCGCCCGGTACTCGGCCTCCGCGGCGCTACCGCGGACGTCGAGGCCGGCCACCCGCGTGATCGTCGCGAGAATCGAGTCCGCGATGAACTCCCGCAGCATGACGGCGGCCTGCTCGCTGGTGACCGCCGAGCGGAGCAGCCCGACGAAGGTCTCCCTAAGCTGATCGGACTCCCACATCGTGAGCGCGGTGCGGACGATATGCGCGCCGAATCCCGGCTCGAAGACCAGGCCGCCGCTCGCCCCTCCGGCTGGCGACAGGGCAGCGGTCAGCACCTCGCTCGGCACCACAGGCAGCTTCATCGCGGCGGCGAACAGCGCTTCCTTGCTCCCGTAGAAGTGGTGCACGAGGGCCGGGTCCACTTCGGCGACCGCGGCGATCCCCCTGATCGTCGCTCCGTGGTAGCCGAGCTCCGCGAACTGCGCACGCGCGGCCTAGGCGATCGCGTCCTTCGTTCCGCTCTCCCCGGCCCGCCGCCCAGCCCGGCCAGCGCTGGCAGCCCGGCCAGACCGGCCAGACCGGCCGGTGCGGCTGCCCTTTTGCTCGCGTCCGCCGCGTCCAGCCTGCCCGGCTTCGGTCACGCCGCGGCTCCCGTCGCCGCCGCCTGCTGGGTGAGCTCGAAGAAGCGCTCTTCGAGCGTGGCCGGAGCCTGCCTTACCTTCGCTGGCATATCACCGAGTGCCCGCCGTACCGCGGCCGGGTCAGCCCCTGGCACCCGGAGTCCGCGTCCAGCCA
>DASWAA010000299.1:0-3944 GCA_036391385.1 Streptosporangiaceae bacterium | reverse complement strand
GTCCACCGAGGCGGCGATCGACTCGTTCCCCGCGACCACCTGCTGCCTCGGGGTTCGCCTGGAGCCCGGCGGACGCTGGCGGGTCTACGCACCGCACGGGCTCGCCGACGTGTTCAACCTCGTCGTCCGGCCGAATCCGGTGCTCGCACCGCCGGAGGTCTACGCCGCGAAATCGGCTCGCTGGCGGCGGCAATGGCCGGAGCTGACTGTGCTGGAATGGCCAGAAGCGGCGATTACCGAGTAGCCAGCCGAACTCGCGGCGCTGGGTGACGCCTCGGGAACCCGCATCGGGCCCGGGGACCTGTCACGATAGGTCGGGTGAGCTCGCTACCGACGGTGCCGGTCCGCCAGGCACGACCTGAGGACGAGGCGGCACTGATCGCCCTGGACGCCATCTCCTGGTCGCCGCAGTCAGGGTTCCCCTCCGTGATCGAGGCCGGCCACCGGGAGCAGTACTCCTTCTTCAGCGCCGACAACCCGCCGCACATCCATCTCGTTGCCGTCCTCGGCGGGGCCGTAGCCGGCTACGTGCGGCTCAAGCCCCCGACCCCGTTGCCGGAGAACGCGCATGTCCTGATGGTGGCGGGAATCGCCGTGCACCCGTCCGCCCGCCGTCAGGGCGTCGCGGCCGCGCTGCTGACGGCTGCCGAGCAGTATGCGGTCGAGCGCGGCGCCCCCAAGCTGAGCCTGCGGGTCCTCGGCTCCAACGAGGCCGCGATCGCGCTGTACGAGCGGCTCGGCTTCGAGCGCGAGGGCGTGCTACGGGATGAGTTCCTGATCGAGGGCAGCTACGTCGACGACATCGCAATGGCCAAGCATCTTCCCGCCGCGGGACGCCGCGCCGGTCACGAGTAGTCGCGGAACGCCGGCCACGCACTGGACCACGACGACCGCAACCCGGTCGCCAGGTAGATCCGCGCTCCCTGCTCGTCGTCGCTGACGCCAAGGCCGTTCCAGAACGTGGTCAGCAGCCGGACATGGGCGAACTCGCGGCGCAGCAGGGCAGGGTCGACGTTGACCGCGATCGCCGCGGTGTCGGCGGCGGGCGGCGGGCCCCAGAGCCAGAAGCTGTTAGCGCCGCTGTACTCGGGCGGCAGGCCGAACTGCCTGCCGTACCGGTCCAGGGCGCCAGCCTCGCCGTAGTTTCCGGCCAGAATCGTCGTGTGCTGTCGCAGCGACGCGGGAAGCGCCGCGTACTCACGGCCGACCATTGCCACCTGCTTCGGCCAGCCGATCGACTCGGCGAGGTCGTAGTTGATCTTCTGCAGCGGAATCGAGTGCAGCACCCCGGCCGGCAGGACCGGGATCGCGACGGGCAGGACCATCGCCGCCGAGGCCAGCAGGCCGGCCGCCCGCACTGTCACGGGAGAGAACCTGCTGAAGACCGGCGGTCGCCCGGCTAGCCATCGCTCGGCCCGGACCGCGCCCGCGGCCAGCAGGAACGAGTAGGCCGCACCGGAGTAGTAAGGCTTGCCACCCAGCACGAACTGGGCTGCGATCGAGATCAGGCAGGCGACGGTGACCGCACGGAAGGCTCGGCCCGGTGAACCTCGCCGCAGGGTCCAGATCAGGCCGGCCACCCAGATCGGCGTGAGCGCGATGCCGGTGAAGAGGATCTGGGCGGGCCAGTAGGTCACCCGGTTATGCCAGGCCTGAGCCTGCAGCGCTCGGAACACCGCGAGGTTGGGCCAGCCGTGCGCGGCCTGCCAGACGATATCGGGCAGCGCGAGCGCGACGGCGATCGCGCAGCCGATGACCAGGTACCGGCTGCGGAGCAGGTGCCGTGGCCCGACGGCAAGGAAGCCGGCTCCGATCGAGGCCGCCAGGAACGCGATGTTCCACTTGGCGTCGCCAGCCACTCCGACACAGCCGCCGATCGCCAGCCACCAGCGCGGATTCTGACTCGCGACAAGCCGTGTGACCAGCAGCAGCGTGGCGGTCCAGAACACGAAGTCCGGCATCGTCGTCGTCAGCTCGTGCATCGCTCCGATGTACTCACCGCAGGTCGCGGCGGCCAGCGCGGCGAGCACCTGCCCAGCACGTCCGGCGCCGAGCAGGCGGCTCATCGCGGCTGTCATGACCACCAGGGCGGCCAGGCCAAGCGCCGGCACCACCCGGAGCCCGACGAGGGAATTGCCGCTCAGGATCGCCGAGATCCGGGCGATCAACGGGGTGAGCGCGGGCTGGTCGACATAGCCGGGGGCCAGGTGCCGCCCGGCCGCGAGAAAATAAAGCTCGTCGCGCACGTAGCCGTACCGAGCGCTCACCGCCATCTCCAGGCAGAACGCGCTCGCCGCGATGACGGCGATGGCCAGCCTGGGCGTGCGGCGGCCAAGCTGACCCCGTGGCCGCGGGCCGGCCTGCGCCGTGGTGGCGGCCTCGGGGGCGGCGGGGTCCGGAACGGCGGTCGTGGTGTCCATGCGGCCATGGTCGCCCGGACCGCGCCTGCGCCGCTTCGAGCGCGGTGCCGATTTCGTGACTCCGCACTGCGGCGGACAGCGCACCGCCGGCCGGCCGCGCTGTCCGCCTTTCGGACGAACGACCGCTTCCGCCTTGCTGACGAGCCGGGACAGCGACCTGCGACCGTACGATCGGGTGGTGACCAGACCTGCGCTGCCGACCGCGGACTTCCGCGGCCTGCCTGCGCGGCTGGCCGCCCTGCCGCCGCGCCAGCAGGAACTGGTGCAAGACGGCGGCCTGGCCCTGGCGCTTGCTGCGGTCAACGTGGTGTCGCTGCTGCCCTACCGGGATCAGCTGCATCCGCTATGGCTCGCTCTGGTCCTGGTCGTCGCACAGGCCATACCGCTCGCAGTGCGCCGGACCGGGCCGGTCGGCGCCGGGCTGGTCGTGGGCGCTGCCCGCGTCGCCTACGACCAGCTCGGCTTCGGGTTCGCGCCGTTCCCGCTCGGACCGGCGATCGCCTTCTACACCATCATGGACCGCAAGGGGCCGGCCTGGCGGTGGGGCACCTGTCTCGTCCTGGTCGCGGGGCTAACGGCATCGCAAGCCGCGCCAGGGCACAGCGAGCCGTACGATGTGATCTTCCAGGCGCTCATCTTCCTGGCCGCGTGGATGGCCGGGACGCTAAGCCGCCTCAAGCGGGCCAGCCTGGTGGCGGCGCAGCACCGGGCCGAGCGTGCCGAGGCAGAGCTTGACGCGGAGTCGGTCCGCGCCGCTGCCGCGGAGCGAGCGAGGATCGCCCGCGAACTGCATGACGTGGTGGCGCACCACGTGAGCATGATCGCTGTCCAGGCCGAGGCTGCCTCGTCCGTGCTGCCAGAGCCAGCCGGCCAGGCCAATGAGTCCGTGCAGATCATCGGCGATACGGCCAGACAGGCGCTGACCGAGCTGCGCCGGCTGCTCGGGGTGCTGCGCGGCCCGGCCGAGCGACCCGATACCGCCCCCTCGGCCTCGCTGGCCGACCTCGGTGCGGTGATCGAGCAGGTTCGCGGCACCGGACTGCACGTCGACCTCCAGGTCGTCGGCACCCCGTACCCGCTGGCACCCAGTATCGACCTGACCGCGTTCCGCATCGTCCAGGAGGCCCTGACGAACACCCTCAGGCACACCGAGGCCACGAGGGCAGCCGTGACCTTGCGGTACGAGCCGGGAGCGATCAGCGTCCAGATCGCGGATGGCGGTCCCGGGCAGTCCGCCCGGTCGGCCGACGCGCGCCAGCCACGCCAGGGGCTGCCAGCAGCCGGGCTCGGCCTGGCCGGCATCGCCGAGCGCGTCGCCTCCTGCGGCGGGAGCCTCACTGTCGGTCCCGTTCCGGCTGGCGGTTTCACCGTCGTCGCCCGGCTGCCCTCGCCATGACAGCCACGGCGCAGACGGCCCCGGACGTGCCTGACCCGATCCGGGTCCTGGTCGTCGACGACCAGGAACTCGTCCGCGCGGGCTTCTGCGTCATTCTCGACGCGGCAGAGGGCATCGCCGTGGCGGGC
>DASWAA010000298.1:0-7368 GCA_036391385.1 Streptosporangiaceae bacterium | reverse complement strand
AGATAGTCGATGAGCTCGGGCCACGCCCAGACGGTGGGACTCTTCCCGGTCTTCGGCGCATGCTCGATCAGCTCATACAGGCGGGGGTTTCCTTGGCTGTGCCCGCTGGACTCAATCCGCATGGTTCGCTCCGGGCGTCGGTGGGCGGAAAGGCAATGATCCTCCGGCGTGTGAAATTCCGGCAAGGTGCTAATAAGGCTTTGCTTAACCCTGGATGTGCAGCGCGCTCAGCGCCAGCCCGCTCGCGCCCGCGGCGAGCCAGGGCGTCAGGCTCCCGCGCGGGAGTGCCGCCTGTGCTGGCTCGATACCCACGGAAAGGAGCAGGTATGCGATTCTCGTCGCCGGAATATCCGGATCGGGCAGCGCGGCGCGGTCGGCCTGGCTCGCCGTGCTCAGCTCCAGATCGTGACGTACACCGGCGGCCGGAACCGGGACGGCGGCACTCCGGCGGCGGGCGCGCGCATCAGGTGCATGGCCTCGGGCGTACTGAGGAACCTGCGCAGCGAGCTTGTCACGGTGCTGCGCCGCTGCCGGTCCAGCATCGTCGCGTACCAGCAGCCTTCGGCCGGCGTACCGGGGACGTCGACAAGCGCGAGCTCACCGCGTCGCAGCTGCTGTGCGACCAGGTGCTCGATGGCGATGGACACCCCGCCGCCGTCAGCCGTCGCCGCCCAGGCCGCGGTCTGGCTCGGGCAGACGCCGATGCGGTCGTCCGGTATCCGCTGCGCGGCCAGGAACTGCCCGACGTCGCTGCCCGGGTCGGTGGCCGACGGATCCACCAGCCAGCGCCACTGCCTGGGATTGCCGACCGGTCCCGAGTGACCGGCCGCGACCACGACGAGGCGGTACTTGAAGATCGGCTCGCTCACCACCGGCAGCGTAGGGTCGCTCGCCACGCTCGGGCCGATAGCGAGGTCGGCCAGCCGGTTGGCCACGAGCACGGGCATCTCCCTGGTCGCGGCGACGCCCATGGACACCTCGACGCCAGCGGAGAAGCGCTTGGTGAAAGCCTCGAGCAGCGGGGTGGTCACGAACTCGGCCGCCGTGGCTGTCGCGACCACCCTGAGCTGCTCGGGGGCGCCCTGCGCCGCACGGACGGCGGCGTGCGCCTCGGCGCCGAGCACGACGATCTGCGAGGCGGTCGACAGCAGCCGTGACCCGCCCGGCGTCAGCGTCATGCCCGACGGCCCGCGGCTGATCAGCTGGTCACCGAGATGCACGCGCAGCGCCGACAGCGCCTGCGACACGGCGGGCTCACTGACCCCGAGCGCGTTCGCCGCCGCCGTCACCGAGCCGAGCCTGGCGACCAGGACGAACGCGTTGAGCTGAGTGAGAGTCATGACGCTCCCGATTATCACGCAGATCCCGGACCACGCTGACCAGGAAGGGCGGCCGCCTTGCGGCCCTCGTACACTGCACACGCGTGGCACTGGCTCCCTGGGAGGGCGCATGCAGGTTCCGGCCTACGTCGAGTACGAGAAGGCGACGAGCGTAGAGCACGCGCTGTCCCTGCTCGCCAGGTTCGGCCCGGAATCTCGGATCCTGGCGGGCGGGCACAGCCTGATCCCGATGATGAAGCTGAGGCTGGTGCAGCCGGAGACCCTGATCGACATCAACGGGCTCGCCGACCTCTGCTATCTCACCGTCACCGAGGACGAGGTCAGGATCGGCGCGCTGGCCAGGCATGCTCAGCTGCTCGCCTCGGTGCCGACGGGACAGCGCTTCCCGATCCTGCACGATGCCGAGGCGGTGATCGCCGACCCGATCGTGCGGCTGTGGGGAACCATCGGCGGCTCGCTGTGCCAGGCCGATCCGTCCGAGGACCTGTCGGCGGCATTCGCGGCGCTCAAGGCCACCATGACGATCAGGGACCTGAACGGGACCAGGACCGTGTCGGCCAGGGAGTTCCATACCGGACCGTACGAGACGGTCGTCGCACCGGGGGAGATGCTGACGCAGATCAGCATCTCGATCCGGCCGGGCGGCGGCAGTGCCTACGCGAAGGTGGGCCGCCGGGCCGGCGACTGGCCGGTCGCGGCCGCGGGAGCGGCCGTCTGGCTCGAGCCGGACGGTGTCACCATCGCCGACGCCGGCCTCGGCCTGACCGCGGTCGGCGCCAGGCAGTTCTCCGCGCCCGAGGCCGAGCAGTCGCTGCGCGGAGCGCCGGCGACGGCGCAGACCTTCGCCCGGGCCGGCCAGATCGCCGCCGAGCACTGCGAGCCGGTCTCGGATCAGCGCGGGCCGGCCGACTACAAGCGCCACCTGGCCTGTGAGCTCACCGTCCGGGCGCTGCACCGCGCACTGACCCGGGCCCGGACGGCCTGACATGAATATCTCCGTTACCGTCAACGGGACCGAGTACTCCCGGGTGATCGAGCCCCGGCTGCTGCTCATCCATTTCATCCGCGACGAGCTGAGGCTGACCGGGTCGCACTGGGGCTGTGACACGTCCAACTGCGGTGCCTGCGTGCTCTGGCTGGACGACGCTCCGGTCAAGTCCTGTACCGTGCTCGCCGCCATGGCGGACGGCCGCCAGATCCGCACGGTCGAGGGCCTGCTGCGCGACGGCGGCCTCGACCCGGTGCAGGAGGGCTTCACGCGATGTCACGGGCTGCAATGCGGGTTCTGCACCCCGGGGATGATGATGACCGCCCGCTGGCTGCTCGACCACAATCCGGACCCGTCCGACGCGCAGATCCGCGAGGCGATCTCCGGCCAGCTCTGCCGGTGCACCGGCTACGAGAACATCGTCCGCTCGATCCGGTGGGCAGCCGAGCACGAGGCGCGGTCCCGCGAGCCGGCCGGCACCGAGCCTGACCTGGCACGCGCGGACCCGGCGGAGCCGGCATGACCGGCCAGTCCGAGCACGCCGGGTACCTGGCGTACGAGGCCATCGGCCGCAAGGAAGACGCCCGGTTCGTCCGCGGCAAGGGCACCTTCGTGGACGACGTCGCGCTGCCGGGAATGCTGCACGGTGCGATCCTGCGCAGCCCGGTCGCGCACGCCAGGATCGTCTCGATCGACACCGTGGCCGCGCTGGCGCATCCGGAGGTCGAGGCCGTCATCACCGGAGAGACCCTGGCGGGCCGTGATCTCGCCTGGATGCCCACCCTCTCGGCGGACGTGCAGGCGGTGCTCGCCACCGACAAGGTCCGCTTCCAGGGCCAGGAGGTCGCGTTCGTCGTGGCCAGGGACCGGTACGCGGCCAGGGACGCGCTCGAGCTGATCAGCGTCGAGTACGAGCAGCTGCCCGCGGTGATCGACGCCACCCGGGCACTCGACGACGCCGCGCCGGTCATCCGCGACGACCTGCCAGGCCGCGCGGATAACAAGATCTTCGACTGGTCGGCCGGTGACAAGGCGGCGACCGACGCCGTCTTCGCCGCCGCGGATGTCGTGCTCACCCAGGACATGCTCTATCCGCGTGCCCACCCGGCTCCGCTGGAGACCTGCGGCGTCGTCGCCGACATGGACCAGGTGAGCGGCCGGCTGACCGTATGGTGCACCACCCAGGCCCCGCACGCCCACCGCACGCTCTACGCGCTGATGACCGGCCTGCCCGAGCACAAGATCCGGGTGATCTCGCCGGACGTCGGCGGCGGCTTCGGCAATAAGGTCCCGATCTATCCCGGGTACCTGTGCGCGATCATCGGCTCCATCATGACCGGCAGGCCGGTCAAGTGGACGGAGGACAGGTCGGAGAACCTGATGTCCACCACCTTCGCCCGTGATTACCACATGCACGGCGAGATCGCCGCGACCAGGGACGGCAGGATCCTCGGCCTGCGGGCGAAGGTGCTGGCCGACCACGGAGCGTTCAACGGTGCCGCGCAGCCGAGCAAGTTCCCCGCCGGGTTCTTCCATATCTTCACCGGCTCCTACGACCTGAGCGCCGCGTACTGCGAGGTCACCGGCGTGTATACGAACAAGGCGCCAGGCGGGGTCGCCTACTCGTGCTCGTTCCGCATCACCGAGGCGGTCTATCTGGTCGAGCGGCTGGTCGACCTGCTCGCCCGTGAGCTCGGCCAGGACCCGGCCGAGCTGAGGATGGCGAACCTGCTCCGGCCGGAGCAGTTCCCCTACACCTGCCCGACCGGCTGGGTGTACGACTCAGGCGACTACCCGCGGGCGCTGCGGGCGGCCATGGACCTGGCCGGGTACGAGGACCTGCGCCGCGAGCAGGCGCGGCGGCGGGAGCACGGCGAGTACATGGGGATCGGGATCAGCTTCTTCACCGAGGGCGTCGGCGCAGGCCCGCGCGAGCACATGGACATACTCGGTCTCGGCATGGCGGACGGTGCGGACCTGAGGATCTACCCGACAGGCAAGGCCGTGCTCAGCGTGTCGTGCCAGACTCAGGGCCAGGGTCACGAGACGACGTTCGCGCAGATCGTCGCCGCCGAACTCGGGCTGTCGCCCGACGACGTCGACGTGGTGCACGGTGACACCGACCGGACGCCGTTCGGGCTCGGCACCTACGGCTCGCGCTCTACGGCGGTCTCCGGTGCTGCCGCCGCCGTGGTCGCCCGCAAGGTGCGGGACCGGGCGAGGATCGTCGCGGCGGCGATGATGGAGGTCTCGGCGGACGACCTTGAGTGGGCCGGCGGCGCGTGGCGGGTGGCCGGGGATCCCGAGCAGGCGGCCACGATCGCCGAGATAGCGATGGCCTCGCACTCCGGGCTCCCGCTCCCGGCCGGGATCGAGGGCCACCTGGACGCCGAGACCGTCTACAACCCGCCGAACCTCACCTTCCCGTTCGGGGCCTACATCTGCGTGACCGACGTCGACGCAGGGACTGGCCAGGTCACGGTCCGCCGGTTCATCGCCGTCGACGACTGCGGCGTGCGGATCAACCCGATGATCGTGGAAGGTCAGGTGCACGGCGGGCTCGCCGACGGGGTCGGCATGGCCCTGATGCAGGCCATCACCTTCGATGCCGACGGCAACTGCCTGGGCGGCTCGTTCATGGACTATCTGCTGCCCACCGCGGTCGAGTGCCCTTCCTGGGAGCTCGGGGCGACGGTCACGCCGTCGCCGCATCACCCGATCGGCGCCAAGGGGATCGGCGAGTCGGCCACGGTCGGCTCGCCAGCCGCCGTCGTCAACTCGGTGCTCGACGCGCTTGCGCCGCTCGGCGTCAGGCACGCCGACATGCCGCTCACCCCGGCCGCCGTGTGGCGCGCCATCCAGGGCCGCCCGCTCCGCGCCGACCTGGCGGTCTCGTGACCAGCGTGCACGGCGCTTGTGCGGTCCCGGGCGTCAGGGCAGCGGCGAACCTGCCGCATTATGGACTGATGTTCTCGTTGCGAATCCAAGGGGGCTGTGCCGAGGATGAGTGAGCTTTCCGAGCAGCTACCCGACGTCGCCGCGCTGCTGCGCGCTCTCGACGGAGTGAGCTACCTGGCCGACGAGCCGCTCGGCACGGCCCTGTTCCTGGCCGCCAGGATGGGCCAGCCGATCCTGCTCGAGGGCGAGCCGGGGGTCGGCAAGACGGAGGCGGCGAAGGCGCTGGCCACCGTGCTCGACACGCCGCTGATCAGGCTGCAGTGCTACGAGGGCCTGACGTCGGCCGAGGCGCTCTACGAGTGGAACTATCCCCGCCAGCTGCTCGCCATCCGGCTGGCCGAGGCCCGCGGCGAGGCTCCGCGCGAGGCTGACCTGTTCAGCGATGAGTACCTGCTTGAGCGGCCGCTGCTCGCCGCGCTCGACCACCCGGGCCCGCGGCCCGCCGTCCTGCTCATCGACGAGGTCGACCGCGGTGACGACGAGTTCGAGGCGTTCCTGTTCGAGCTGCTGGCCGAGTCCGCGGTGACCATCCCCGAGCTCGGCACCAGGCGTGCCGCCCACCCGCCGGTGGTCGTGCTCACCTCGAACCGGACCCGCGACCTGCACGACGCGCTCAAGCGACGCTGCCTGTACCACTGGATCGAGTACCCGGATGTCGCCAGGGTCGCTGACATCATCAGGCGCCGGGTGCCGGGAGCGTCGGAATCGCTCACCGAGCAGGTCGCGGCCGGAGTGTCGCGGCTGCGGCAGCTCGAGCTGACCAAGCCGCCCGGCATCGCCGAGGCGATCAGCTGGGCTACCGCCCTGCACCTGCTCGGCGAGGGAGAGCTCGACGCGGCGGCGGCGGAGCGGACCGCGGGTGCCGTGATCAAGTACTCCGAGGACCTCGGCACCGTGCGACGGGCTGGCTTCGCGGCCGTGGTCGATGGCTAGCGACCTGGCTGAGGTCAGCGCGCGCTTCGGGGCGGCGCTGCGTGCGGCCGGGCTGCCGGTCGGGCCCGGCCGGTGCGAGCGGTTCGCCGCCGCTGTGACGGTCGCCCGGCCAGTCACGTCCGAGCAGCTTTATCTCTGCGCCCTCGCGACGCTGGTGTCGAGCAAGGACCACGCGCTGATCCTGCGCGCGGTCTTCGAGCAGGTCTTCGGCGCTCTGGCCGCCGAGGACGGCCTCGCGGGCCCGGTGCCACCCGGCCCGGCAGCGAACTCCGAGCGCGCGCAGGACCTGCTCGCCAGCGCCGCGAATGCCGCCCAGGAGCATTCCGCGGCCCTGCAGGCCGCCCGGGCCGGCGAGGCCAGCGAGGGCGGTCCCGATGCCCCCGAGCCAGAGCGGGAGGTCGAGTACCCCTACCTGGCGACCAGCGCCGAGCGCCTGTCGAGCACAGACTTCGCCGAGCTCTCCGACACCGAGCTGATCTCGGTAGCGACGCTGATGCGAAGGCTCACGCTCGCCGTTCCCGAGCGGGTGTCACGCCGGCAGCGGCGCAGGCCAGGCGGCCGGCGCACCGACATGCGCTCGACACTGCGCCAGGCCAGGCGCACCGGCGGGCACGCCTTCCGGCTGATCGGCAGGACGCCCGCCAGGCGCCCTCGCCGCCTGGTGGTGCTGTGCGACATCTCCGGCTCCATGGAGCCCTACGCCCGGGCGATGATCCAGCTGCTGTACTGCGCGGCGGGCGGCCCGAGCGCCGAGGTCTTCACCTTCGCGACCCGGCTGACCCGGCTGACGCCCGTGCTCGGCCGGTCGCTGCCCGGCCCGGCCCTGCGGCGCGCGGGCGAGGCCGCGCCCGACTGGCTGGGCGGTACCAGGATCGGAGCGGCGCTCAAGGAGTTCAACGACTCCTACGGCCGCCGCGGAATGGCGCGGGGAGCGGTCGTGGTGATCATCTCCGATGGCTGGGAGACCGGTGATCCGGCGCAGGTACGGCGAGAGATGGAGCGGCTCTCCCTCGTCGCCTTCCGGATCGTCTGGGTCAATCCCCGGACCAAGAGCGCGGTCTACCAGCCGCTCGCGGGCGGAATGGCCGCCGCCTGGCCGCACTGTGATGCCGTAGTCAGCGGGCACACGCTGCAGGCGCTTGACCAGCT
>DASWAA010000297.1:0-2890 GCA_036391385.1 Streptosporangiaceae bacterium | reverse complement strand
CGCCAGACGAAGTCGCCCGCGTGGGCGCTGACCACCAGGACCGGCCCGCTGGCGGGCTCGGCGGTCGAGCTCACAGTGAGCCCCACACGTCCTGCGCGGTCTCGACGATCAGGCGCAGCTTCGCCCACTGCTGCTCGGCGGTCAGGTCGTTGCCCTCCTTGGTCGATGAGAAGCCGCACTGCGGGGACAGGCAGAGCTGGTCCAGGTCGATGAACCTGGCGGCCTGGTCGATCCGCCGCTTCAGGTCGTCCTTGCTCTCAAGTTCGCCGCGCTTGGTCGTGACCAGGCCGAGCACGACCCGCTTGCCCTTCGGGACGAAGCGGAGCGGCTCGAAGCCGCCGGAGCGCTCGTCGTCCCACTCGCAGAAGAAGCCGTCCACCTCCAGCGTGTTGAACAGCGCCTCGGCGACGAAGTCGTAGCTGCCCTCGGCAGCCCACATGGACTGGTTGTTGCCGCGGCACATGTGGGTGGTGATCGCCAGGTCGGCCGGGCGGCTGGCCAGCGCCCGGTTGATGTTCGCGATGTAGTGCTCGTGCTGGTGCTCGGGGTCGCCGCCGATCTCGGCTACGTGCCGGCGCTGCTCAGGATCGTTCATATAGGCCAGGCTGGTGTCGTCGAACTGCAGGTAGCGGCAGCCGAGTTCGTACAGTTGCTGTACCTCTTGCGCATAGGCCGCGGCCAGGTCGGTCCAGAACTGATCAAGGTCCGGGTAGACCGACTCGTCGATGGCCGACCGTCCGCCGCGGTAGTGCACCATGCTCAGCGAGGGGATAGTGAGCTTGGGCACCGCGCTGGTGACGGTGCTCGCGAGGAACGAGAACGCGTCGCCGAAGATCGTGTGCGGCAGCGTGATGGGCTCGACGATGTGCGCCGACGGCGGCGCCCACTCGTAAGTCTTGCTCTCGTTGTGGAACGCAACCCTGATGGTGTCGTCCTGCACCTTCTTGACACCGCCGAGCTGGTAGATGAAGTCCATGTGCCACGACTCGCGGCGCAGCTCGCCGTCGGTAGCCGAGCGCAGCCCGACCTCGGCCTGCTTGCGGACGACCTCAGCGATGGCGTCGTCCTCGATCGCCCGCAGGTCGTCCGCGCCGATCCGGCCGGCGGCGAAGTCGTCCCTGGCGCGCAGCAGCCGGGGCGGCCGCAGCAGGCTTCCGACGTGATCGGCGCGGAACGGCGGGCGGGAGCGACCAGCCGCCGTCGCCTCGAGTTCATCCATGGTCGTGGTCTGGTTGCTCTGCGGCTCGGTCATCAGGCAGCTCCCGTCGAAGATCGTTGACAGGATTGTAGACAATCGCGCCGAGGGCAGCGGGCCCGGGTCCGCACGGCCCGATCCCTTCAGGACCGCGACAGCAGTGCATGCGCTTGTCACGTGCAGGCTCAGGGCTGGTATGTCGATCCCTACGGCGCTCACGAGCAGCGGTGGTTCTCCGACGGCGCGCCGACCAGCCTGGTCCTGGACGGGGCCGTCACGTCGCGCGATGCGCCCCCGGATGCGCCGCCGCCGCTGCCGCTCGTCAGCGTCGAACCCGTGGATTCGGGCGGGGACCTGATCCGCGCCGACGAGGTGTAACAGGTGGACCAGTGGGGGCCGCGCGGCCCGCGCGGCCGCGGGAACGGCGCGCTTGCCGCGGTCTTCGCGGCCGAGCGGGCCAGAGAACGCCACTTCCGCCGCAGGTAGCGGGTCACGGCAGGCCCGCCCGGGCTACCGCGTTCCACCGAGCCGCTGCATGGCCCGTGTTAGGGGTGTGCCGGCACGTTCGCCGCGTGGCTTCCCCGGCTGACTGCATCCGGTATCTCGGGTGCGCTGACTTGCCAAGGCCGCCTGGATGGGTATGAGGCTAGTGCTCGCGATGAGTGTGCTCAGCTGGGGGTGACCGAAATGCGGGGGGCCGGGAGGTGGTCGCGCGCGACTGCGGGTGCGGTAGTTGCCGGGTGCGACGTGCTGGCCTGGCGCCTGCGAGGCCAGGCAGCCCGCGTCGCGGTCCGGTCCGGTGGCGCCGTGGCGGTCCTGGGGATCGCCCGCGGGGCCGGCTTGTCCTGGACCGAGCTCGGTCTCGGCCGCGCCGAGCTGAAACGCGGTTTCGTCTTCGGCATGGCGGCGGGAGCCTGTGCGGCGGCAGCCATGTGCGCGGCCGTGGCACTGCCGGCGACGCGGGGGCTGTTCCTCGACGAGCGAGCGGCTGCCGCCAGTCCGGGGCGGCTTCCGGCGGAGCTGGCCAGAATCACCTTCGCTGCCGTACCGCCCGAGGAGCTCACCTACCGGTCGGCGCTGCTCGGGCTGGCGGTGGCCAGTGCACCGGTGGCCAGTACAACGGTGGCCGGTGCACCGGTAGCCAGTGCACCGGTGGCCGGTGCATCGGTGGCCAGTGCGGTGGCGTGGTCGAGCCTGCTGTTCGGGCTTTCGCATATTCCGCCGACCCTGGCGACCATGAGCAAGACCGCGATGCACGGGCACATTGCGGACCGGCCGCTGCGCACGGGCGCGTTCGTGGCGGGCAATGTCGCCGTCACCGGCTTGGCGGGTGCCGTCTTCGCCTGGCTGCGGCTGCGATCGGGGAGCGTGGTCGCGCCGCTGATCGCGCACGCCGCCGTCAACGACGCGGCGCTGGCGGCCGCCCGTGCCGCGCACGAACTAGCAGCGGCTTCAAGGCGGTAAGAGGGGGACATGGACATGGAACTGCAGGCAACCGCGCGGCGTGCCGCCAGCTTGCTGGCGGGCACCGATCCGGTGGACCGCACGGCGGCACTCGCGGCGTCGGCGACGGTTGGCGTGAGCTTCGGCCCTGGCCTGCTGCCAAGGTCCGGGCTTGACCAGGCGCTGGCGACCGGGATCGTCGCCGCGCTGCAGCACGGGCTCGTGATGACGTCGCAGTCCGGCTACGCGGCG
>DASWAA010000296.1:0-6241 GCA_036391385.1 Streptosporangiaceae bacterium | reverse complement strand
CCGGTCGTGACCGATCTCGTCCGCGTCTGGATCGTTCCGGTCGACGTGGCGTCAGATACCGCGGCCGGGTGCCGGGACGTGCTCGACGACAGCGAGCGCGCCCGCGCTGCGGCATTCTCGAGCCCGCGCGACCAGCAGCAGTTCACGGTCGCGCACGGCGCGCTCCGTATCCTGGTCGGCCACGAGCTCAGGACGCGGCCCGCAGCACTCGCCTGGGCCTGCGGCCGGTACGGCAAGCCCGAGCTCGCGCCGCCGTGGTCCGGGCTGCACACCAGCCTCTCGCACTCGGCAGACATGATCGCGGTGGCCATCAGCAGCCACCGCCCGGTGGGGGTCGACCTGCAGCACCTGGTACCTGGCCCGGACACGGTCTGGCTGGCCGCCAGGTTCTTCCCGCCCGATGAGGCCGGGTATGTCGCAGCGGGTAGCGATGCGGGCGCTCGGGCTGACCGGTTCGTGCACCTGTGGGCCCGCAAGGAGGCGGTCGTCAAGGCGGTCGGCGGCCGCATCTGGCCCAATCTGAAGATCGCGGTTCGCGGCAGCGATGTCGTCAGCTGCGCCGAGCCGGCCAGCCAGGTCCGGGTAGCGGACGTCGCGGCGCCAGCGGGCTTTCGCGCCGCTGTGGCGCTGACCGGCAGCGCGCCGTTCGCCGTGCAGACCGCAGGATGGCCGCGCGCCAGAACGCCACCAGCGGGTCTCGGCTAGCTAGCCGTCCACGTGCGCCGACGCCGCCTGGATCCGCAGCAGGACGTCGCGGCAGAACTCGCCGACAGTCATGCCGCTGAGCTGGTCGCCCTCGTCGTCGTCGAACCTCACCCCGAAACGGTCCTCCACCCGCACCACCAGCTCGGCCTGGGCGACCGACTCCACGTCGGCGCCGGCCGGGCCGAGCACGGTGTCGTCGTCAACACCGTCGATGCTGTAATTCATTTCCATCAGCGAGTCGAGCACGAACTGGCGGATCTCATCGATCATGGCCGGCGCTTCCTTTCGGGAGATGGTGGTGCGATTGACAGCCTGGCAGGCGGCGGCCGCGCGGGAGGCGGAGTGCCGGGCCGCCGGCACGGCGGCCGCGGCCTCCTACGGGACGGCGAGCAGGGACGCCCGAGCGCCAGCCTGCCGCGAGGCGAGGAGGATGGGCGAGGAACGCGAACGGCGGCGCGAAGCACGCTGCGGCGGAGCCGCGGCACCGTAAACCCGCGCCGGCCTGCTCCCGGTGGCGCCTGGCCCCGGGCCGGCGCAGCCCATCCAGGCGGGCAGGCTCGTCCGGGTGCGGGCAGTACGCGCCTCCGGTCACCCGACCTCACCCTCACGTCGTCACGACCGCACGCGGGCCACGATAACGGACGTTCTGCCTAGTATCGACCCTACTAGATCAAACTCGTTTGACAAGAGTCCGAGGCTACGCCCGGGTATTGAAACCTTTCAACAATTATGTACGTATGTCAAGCGATAGATACCTTTGACGATCAAGTGTCCCCGGCTTAGAATCGCAGTAACTTACCGGCTCAGGCGATACTCGCGGGCATAGGCAAGGGCACGCCGCAAGAGGAGTCATCGGTGCTCAATGGCTCAGCGGGAATGGCCCCACGAGAACTGCTGCACGCAGGAGATCCGGCTCCGCGGGGCGAGGATGGCACGCCGTCCTCGTTCGTCCGCGGCGGCACGATGCACGAACTGTTCGCGTCCTGCGTCGCCCGGTATCCGGACGCTATCGCGCTGGTACATCGCGAGGCCAGCCTGACGTACTCCGAGCTTGACGCACTGTCGGATCACTATGCCGTGGCGCTGGAGCGGGCAGGGGTGGGCTCCGGCGACGTCGTGCCTGTTGTCATGCAGCGCTCGCCCGAGCTGGTCGGGCTGTTGCTTGCCGTCCTCAAGCGCGGTGCCGCCTACTCCGCGATGGACCCGCAATGGCCCGCCGAACGGCTGGCAGCGCTGGTAACGCGGCTGCACGCTCGTCTGGTGGTTACCGGTGCCAGCGGCCCGTGGCCGGTGCCCGCCCTGGCTCCGCCCGGCTACGACCCTGACGTGCCCGGGCGGCGCCCCGGCCCGGCCCGCGCCGATGCCGACGACCCTTGCATGGTCCTGTTCACCTCGGGCAGCACCGGCCCGCCCAAGGGCGTCGTCGCACCGCACCGCGGCGTGGTGCGCCTGTACGACGCGTGCGACTGGATGCCGGCCGGGCCCGGCGTGACGATGCCCCAGCTCTCGGCGTCGTCGTGGGACGGCTTCGTGGTCGACTGCTGGGGACCGCTGCTCACCGGCGGTACGACCATCCTGGTGGACGACCAGATCCTCTTCCCTGACACGCTCGGCGAGCTGCGCGACAAGCACGGCGTCAACGTCGTGTTCCTCACGCCGAGCCTGTTCAACATGCTGGTCGAGGAGGGAGTCGAGTCCTTCGCCGGGATCCAGACGATCCTCATCGGCGGGGAGCGGGCCTCGTCGGCCCACGCGCGGCGATTCCTGGAGCATCACCCCGCTGCGCGGCTGGTCAATCTCTACGGGCCGACGGAATGCGGAGTCCTGGTCACCGCCCACGACGTCACGCTGCCGGACTGCGCCTCGGCAGACGGCATCCCGCTGGGCCGGGCCGTCCCCTACACCGGGATCCACGTCCTCGACGGCCTCAGGGTCTGCGACGTCGGCGAGCCAGGCGAGATCTGCCTCGCCGGAGCCGGGCTGGCAATCGGCTACCTCGACGACCCCGAGGCCACCGCGCGCAGCTTCGTCGAGGTCGACGTGGACGGCATCGGCCGGCGGCTGTACCGGACCGGGGACCTCGGACACTGGTCAGCCGACCGGAGGCTGTGCTTTGACGGCCGCGGCGACCTGCAAGTGCAGGTCCAGGGTTACCGGGTCGAGCCGGCTGAGATTGAGCTGGCAGCGGCTCAGGTGGCAGGCGTCGTCATGCCGACAGTCGTTCCGCTCAAGCGCGACGGCGAGATCGAGGCTCTTGCCCTCTTCTACACCAGCCAGCAGGCCCAGGTCAGCGAGGCAGACGTGCGAGCAGAGCTAGCCAGGCAGCTCCCTGCCTATCTGGTGCCGAGCCGGATCCGCAGGCTGGACCGGATTCCCGTGCTCGCTAACGGCAAGCTTGACCGCAAGCTCCTGGAGATGATGATCGGGGGGACGGCTGGCTCCACCGCATAGCCGTCGAGTCCTGGTACTCATGGAGCAGCGTCACTGACTCCGGCCGGAATCAGGGACGCGGACACGGCGGCTGTCCCGGCAGGCGGGCTGAACCCGAGTTCAGCGCCCTTCTGCCTGGTGGTCCAGCCCTGGTTCATCAGGGTCAGCATCCCCCAGGCCCGTATGACCCGGGCCAGGACGACGGCCGACCAGATCGCGGACAGCGGGCGGATGATGACCAGCAGCAGCCGGTCCGCCCAGGACTCGTCGCTACGCCGGAAGCACAGCGTGCGCAGGCCGTTGCCGACCGACAAGATCAGCATCGCCAGGATGGCATGCGTGATCAACGGCCCGCTGAGCGGCCACCCGCCGATCAGCAGCCCGGCCAGCGCGGCAGAGAGCAGGAAACCGTGGATGCCGGCCGCCGTGAACCACCAGCAGTACGACATGACCGGCCGGTACCTGATCCGCCAGAAGTTGCGCACGGCACGGCCCCGTGCCCACCGTATTCGCTGGCGCAGGTGGTGACCCCACTTCTCCGGCCACATGGTCAGGCCGAACGCGGACAGCTGCTGCACTGACCTGCCCATGGCACTCGCGCACAAGGCGAGCAGAGAGTCATCACCGAGGATCACACGGCGACCGAAGAACACCTCGTCCTTGTAGACCGGCAGAAATTCCCTGACCATCGCCGCCCGGTACAGAGCGAACGGGCCGCGATTGGTGTACATGTCGCCCGCGACGGACCAGGCCGCGCCGATCACCGCCTGCGCGTAGATCTGCAGTGAGCACTGCAGCCTGGTCAGGAAGTTCTTCGTCGCGTTGAAGCCCATCTCGATCCCGGCGACCGACATGACCCGGCGGCTCTGAAACGGCTTGAGGCCCTCCTCGATCGCGCGGCGGTCAAGCGTCGTGTCGGAGTCGACGGTTACGAAGATGTCCGACTCGGGAACGGACTCGAATACGACGGCATGTGCCAGCCGCTTTCCCTGATTGGCCTGGCGCATCCAGCGAACCTCGGTGCCGCCAGGCCACCAGCCCGCCCAGTGCTGCTCGAGCACCGAGTAGTCGGTCCGGGAGCCGTCGTCGACCACCCAGATCAGCTGCACTGGCCTGGTCTGATTCATCAGCGAGAACAGGCACCGATCCAGCAGCGCCGGATCCTCGTTGTAGGCCGGAACGGCCACGGTTACGTGCAGTCGGCTCAGGCGGCCGTGCGCCTGCGGTGTGGTCACTACCGGCTTGTCGAACCATGACACGACGAAGCTGACGGCACGGAAGCTCGCAGCCGGGGCAGCGCACAGCAGGAGCCAGAGCGGCTGCCACCCCAGATGCCACGACACCCAGGCCGCGACGACGACGCTGGACAGCAGGAGCCCGCGGGCTTCCTTCCGGTTGAAGGTCACCTCAGGGATGTCGTAGGTGTCCCTCAGCGCCCCCGGAGTAACTTCCCGCGGCGCCAGAACTGGCGGACGGCGAGCGTGAGCGCCGATGTCCTTGCGCACCAGGTCCGCGCCCAGCCGGCCAAGCGCGTTCAGCTTCTGGAGCCTGTCGGCCCCGGCCTGCGGCCGTTGCCGATGGCGCCCGGAAGGCTTCACAGAGATACCCGGCACCAGCGAGCCCCCCTCGCCTCCCGCAGCGAATCCGGCGATCAGGAATCGCTCTCGCCACCCCTGCGCGATCCGTCACCCGCAGAACGCGCCCCGTAGCCATTGCCCAAGAGGTAAAGCATGCCTGCCCACTGGCTCTCCAGACTGGAAATCAGGAAGAGCGACGACACTAATGAACGGCATGCTCCATTTGCCTGCGCTGGGCGGCGCGGCGCGCGAGCGGCGCGCTTGATGTCATCCGCCCGGCGCTTCGAGTGCCTCGGCCGTGGCCGGATCGGCTGGATAGAAGGCCTCGATCACGAGTTCGGATGCCGTGACGTCGAGAGCCGTGCCGAACGTGGCGACCATATTAAGGAGCCGGAGCTCGCGGAAGCCGTTCATCAGATGCAGGGGCACGAATACCCGGTCGGCTGGATCGGCTGTCCGCTGGCCCGGCTCGGCTACCCCCGGATAGCTGCGCGCCTCACGGGAAAGCTGCGCCAGCCCGGCATCCCCGGCTGTGAGCATCTGATGATCGAGACGCCGTAGCAGGTAGGCGCTCCACTCCGCGAGATTCACGATCCGCGCTGCCAGCCCGGACGGGTGGAGAGCCAGGCGCAGCGCGTTAACAGGCGGGACGAGCAGTTCCGCGGCGACGCCGTCGAGCAGCACGGCGGTACTCGCGTTGCGCGCGACGACGTCCCACCGGCGGTCGATCACGAAGGCGGGATAGGGATCATGCCTGGCGAGCAGCCGTTCGATCGCTTCCCGGATATATGTCATGTCCGAGCTGTTATCGGCTAGTGCCCGGTGGGAGTAGACCGGCGCATATCCCGATGCGAGCAAGAGCGCGTTGCGCTCACGATGCGGAACGTCGAGATGCTCTGCCAGGTACAGGACCATCTGGCGGCTCGGGCGTGACCGGCCTGTCTCGATGTAACTCAGATGCCGGCTGGAGACTCCGGTCCTTGCCGATAGCTCTAGCTGCGAGAGCTGCCGGCGCTGACGCCATCCGCGCAGCATGTCCCCGACCGCGGGCTGCATGCGCGCGACGCTACCGCAGGCCAGGACCGGGGTCCATGACGTCACAGGTCATCGACGCGCGGCCGGCGGACGCGCAGGCTCAGTACCATGACCAAGTCAGCGCGCACCGCAACTGGCGTCCTGGACGCTCACCGCAACGCCGGCCAGACCTTCACCGCGGGTGGCATACGCAGCTTCCTGCGTACCGAAGGCGACGGCGACGCCGTCGTGTGCATTCACGGCATGCTGGGCTCGTCGTTCGCGTACCGGAAGGTCCTGCGCGAGCTCGCCGCACGGGGGTTCCGGGCAATCGCCTGGGATCTCCCGGGGTTCGGGCTAGCGGACCGCCCTGCGGGTTACGACTACAGCTGGACGGGCCTCGGGCGTTTTTGCGCAGCCGCCGTCACGACGCTGAACCTTGATCGTTTCCACCTCGTCGTGCATGACATCGGCGGCCCGGTCGGATTCGAGCTCGCCGCCGCCTGCCCCGAGCG
>DASWAA010000295.1:0-3087 GCA_036391385.1 Streptosporangiaceae bacterium | reverse complement strand
GACAACTCGCCCAAGGTGCACGACCGGCAGTCCCGTGCGCGCACTGTGCCCAAGCTCTGGCTGGCGTTCGTGTCCTAGGCCGCGGCGCATCAGCTCGGCGACCGTCTGGCTGAGGGACTGCGACGTGTCCCTCGCTATGGCGACCGCCTGCCGATGCAGATCTTCTGGAAGGTCAATGGTCGTCCGCATGCCTATCATCATAACATCTCTACATCAAGATGCAATCCGAGCCAGATACCGCGACGGTGCTGGAGTGCATGCTGGACGCGGAGGTTTGATCACGACCAAGGACATCGACGAGGCCGAGATGTACCCGTCATCGTGGCCGGTGCCGAAGCTCTCCTGACTAAGCTCTTCACGTGTCACGGGTCGTCAGCGCTGGCGGTTGGTGACGTGGGCGAGCAGGTCGCGCGCGGCGCCCATCGGCGGCTGGTTCCCGCCGGTCCAGATCGCGCGCAGCGACCGTCGCAGGTTGACGCCGGACACCTCGACGGCGGCGAGGCGACGGGCGGCGACGTCCTCGGCGACTGCCAGCTCGCTGAGCACGGCAGGACCGGCTCCCGCGAGCACGGCGGCCCGGACGGCGGCGGTAGAGGACAGCGCCAGCGCCACCGGCATGGTCACCCTGGTGCCGAGGGCTGCCGTGAGAGCGGCGGTCAGGACATCGCGCGTTCCCGAGCCTTCCTCCCGGCTGGCCAGCCGGGTGGCGGCCAGCTCGGCCGGGCTCAGCGGCTCGCGGCGCTGCGCCCACGGATGGTCGGGCCTGACCACCACGACGAGCGTGTCGTGACCGATGACGCGGCTGCGCAGGCCCTTCGGGCTGGTGGGCCCCTCGACGAAGCCAAGGTCGGCCGTGCCGCGCGCGACCTGATCGGCCACGGTCTCGCTGTTCGCCGCGGTCAGCGTCACCTCGGTGGAAGGCTGACCGAGGTGACGCGCTCGTTCCTGGAGCGCGACGAGCCAGCCGGGCAGCAGCTGTTCCGCGATCGTCAGGCTCGCGCTGACCCGCAGCCGGATCTGATGGTCCCGGCGGAAGGCCGCGAGCCCGGCGTCGAGCTCGCCAGCGACCGCGAGCAGGCGGGCCGCCCACTCCGCGACCACGACCCCTTCTGGCGTCAGGGTGGAGCCGCGCGGCGTCCGCGCCACCAGTGCCACTCCCGCCCGGGCCTCGGCCGAGCTGATCCGTGCCGATACGGCCTGCTGGGTCACGCCGAGCTGGCGCGAGGCAGCGTTGAGGCTGCCGGCATGGGCGACGGCCAGCAGCACCTCAAGGGCTGGCAGGTCAGGCACCCTGGCGCTCAGGCTCATGACCTCACTGTAGATCGGTATTACAACTAGTCGTTGTAACTCGCGCCGATCTGCCCGGCCAGGTCCTGCAGGCTCCGCGCCACCTGGGCGGCACGCTCGGACCACCACAGGCTCGGGTCCGCGGACACAGCCACGTGCCGGCGGTGCAGGCTAGCCCAGCGCCAGGCATGACTGGCCAGCCAGTCCAGGGTGGATCCGGGGTCCTGCTCGAGCATCGCCCGGAGCGTGAACCGGCGCTCACCGTGGCGCAGGCCCAGGCCGAGCCGGCCAGCCGCGGCGGCAAGGTCGGAGCGGGTGAGGATGAACCCGGAGCGCGTTCTGGCGGTGACGGCGTCCAGCAGCTCGTCGAAGGAGGCGGCGGCGGTGAGGCGCTCGGGTGCGGTGCGCAGCGCGAGCGGCAGCGCTGCCGGGGGCTGGCTGCGGCGCACCTCGGACCGCAGAGCCCGCTGGGTGAGAGCCGCCCAGGGGCGCGCGACGTCCGCCTGGCCGACGACGGCGTCCAGGTACCCGGGAAGCCACGCCCACAGGTGCTCCCACAGGACCGCCTCCCTGGCCCGGTCGAGCCGCTCGCGGGTCGTCTGGCCCGATGCGGTATCGGCCGCCTCGCCGAGTTCGGCGTAGAGCGCGAGGATCGTGCCGAGATGGTCCGCGTCGGCGGGCGGGCTCAGCCCGAGCGCCCGCCAGATCCCGGCCACCCGGTCGGCCGCCTCGCCGCCGAGCTTGCCGTCCGGCCCGAGGTGGATGGACGCGTACGGCGGCAGCGCCAGCACGAACAGTTCCGTGTGCTCAGCCGTTGTCCAGACAGGCAGATCAAGCGCGCGCGCGACTCGCGCCGTATCCGCCGGCGATCCGATCGCCAGGGTTCCGAGCGCTCGCAGCAGTTCCCACCGGCCGGCCGACTGGGCCGCGGCGGGTCCGCTGCGGGATGTCATCAGCATCGCTCGTCTGGCAGCGCGAACGCCGCCGCCGACGGCTTGAGCGGGCGCATCAGCCAGACTGGCCTGCGGCGGCCGTCGGGCGACGTGGTACCCGCGGGCCGGGTGCTTGCCATCCACTTCTGGTAGATCTCGCGGGCCAGTTCGGTGCTCACGCTGATGTCGCCGTGCGCATCGCCTGGCGCCGCCGGGGTGACCCGGACCGCCTGGTGCCAGCAGTGCATGCCTGAGATCGGGTCAGGGTGGACGCTGAAGGTGAGATTCTGGTGGACGCCCGTGTCGCTCCACCAGATCCGCGAGGTGTCTGGGTCGGCCGATTCATAAGGCCCGACCTGTGCGTCCCGGCGCATGTCCCAGGTGCCACCCCCCTGGTTCAGCGTGACGGTGGCCATCAGCCCGCCGGACCCGACCGGATGGCCGGCCAGCTTCCAGCGCCCCATGTGGTGGCTGCAGGCCACGACACCGGGCCGGATGCCCTCGGTGATCCACGCCTTGGCGACGAAGTACCCGATGTCGGTCCGCACCCGGACCAGGTCGCCCGTGCGGGCGACGCCGAACCGGGCGGCGTCGGCCGGGTGGATCCACACCGGGTTCGTGTGCGCGAGCTCGTCGAGCCACTTGGAGTTCGCCGACCGGGTGTGGATCTGCGTGGGCAGCCGGAACGTGGACAGCAGGACTACCTGGTCGGGTGCCAGGTTGTCCGGGTGCACGTGGCTGCGGATGTAGCCGGGCAGGGCGTGCTCGGGCCAGCCCCACGCGGCCAGGGTGGATGACCAGAACTCCAGCCGTCCCGACGGCGTCGGGAAGCCGCGCAGAATGGCACCGTCGACCTGCACGCCGGCCG
>DASWAA010000294.1:0-3093 GCA_036391385.1 Streptosporangiaceae bacterium | reverse complement strand
TTCTTGAACGCCGAGATCTCCTGGCTGGCCAGCGACCAGTAGGACTTGAGCAGCGGCCGCTGGTCGGCGAGCAGCTTGACCGCCGCCTGGAACTGCGGCTGGGTCAGCTCGTACGGGTCCGTGATGCCCAGGCTCGGCTGGTGCGTCTTGAGGTACAGCGCCGCGTCGGCGATCTGGATCGGGTTGTCAGGAACGGTGATCTTGCCCTTGTACTTCGGGTCGTACAGCGCGCTCCACGACGTCGGCGCGGCCGGGAACGCCTTCTTGCTGTACATCAGCACGTTCGGGCCCCACTGCAGGGAGACCCCGTAGTGCACGCCACTGACGGTGTTGAAGGCCGGCGACTTGAACTGCGGGAAGAAGTTCTTCCAGTCCGGGATCAGGCTGACGTTGACCGGGTGCGCGTCGCCCGCGTAGATGATCCGCAGGTCAGCGTCACCGGAGGAGGACACCATGTCGTACTGACCGCCACCGCCGTTGGCCATCAGCGCCACCATCTCGTCGGAGGTGTTGGCGTACTTGGCGTTCACCTGGCAGCCGGTCTGCTGCTCGAACGGCTTGACCCACTCCGGCTGCAGGTAGCCGGTCCACGCGATCAGGTTGAGCTGGCCCTCGCCCTTGCCGATGTGCTTGAGCACCGGCAGGTTGGCCGTCGGCACCCCGCCCGTTGGCGCACCACCGCCCGACCCGCCATTGCCTCCGCTACTGCCGCTGCTGCCACATGCCGTGAGCAGCGCGGCGACGCCGAGCAGCGCGAGGCCACTCGCAGCGCGCCCGTTCCTGAACTTAGCCAGCATTTCTTTCCTACCCTTCCGCGCGTTCCTGGTCAGGAATGCGCGCCCTCCCCTTGCGGAATCATGATGGTCTGGTCGGGCAGCCAGGCGATCCTGGCTGGTGTGCCGCTGATGTCGTGCGTCGCCCGCGGTGCCTGCTCGTTCTGCCTGGCGACCACTAGTTCGCCGCCGGCCTGCAGGTCGACGATGTACCTGGTGAAGACGCCGACGTAGACCACGTCCCGGATGACGCCCGTCTCGACGTGCGAGCCCGAAGGCGGTTCCTCGCCGTCGGCGAGCAGGCGGATCTTCTCCGGACGGATGGTCATGTGCTTGCCATCGCGCTCGATCAGGTTCGACGTGCCGATGAAGCCGGCGACGAAGTCCGTGCTCGGCCGCTCATAGACCTCAAGCGGCGTGCCGACCTGCTCGATCCGGCCGGCGTTGAGCACCGCGATCCGGTCGCTCATCGAGAGAGCTTCCTCCTGGTCGTGCGTCACGTACACGAAGGTGATGCCGACCGCGCGCTGCACGTGCTGCAGCTCGAGCTGCATCTCCTGACGCAGCTTGAGATCGAGCGCGCCAAGCGGCTCGTCGAGCAGCAGCACCTCGGGCTCGTTGACGATCGCCCTCGCGAGCGCGACTCGCTGCCGCTGCCCGCCGGAGAGCTGCGTGGGCTTGCGCTGGCCGAGGCCGCCCAGCCGCACCATCTCCAGGGCGCGCTCGGCCCGGCTCCTGCGCTCGGCCTTCGGGACTCGCCGCACCCGCATCCCGTACTCGATGTTCTGCGTGACGGTCATGTGCGGAAACAGCGCGTAGTCCTGGAAGACCGTGTTGACGTCCCGCGCGTACGGCGGCACCTTCGAGATCTCGCGGCCCGCCAGCTCGATCGCGCCGGCCTCAGGCTGCTCGAACCCGGCGATCAGCCGCAGCAGCGTGGTCTTGCCTGAGCCAGATGGCCCGAGCAGCGTGAAGAACTCGCCACGACGGACTTCAAGGTCGACCCCGTCGAGCGCGACGAAGCTGCCGTAGTTCTTGCGGAGCGATTCAACGCGAATGGCCGGGACGTCGCCGACGGCATGATCGGTGACGGAGGCAGGCGCGGACCCTGAGCTGGCGGTCATTCGGCCTGTTTTACCACGTCAGCAGCCAAGGAACAATGAGCAGCCCAGAGCACTCGGGTATTGTTACAAATCGGTAATAAACCACTGCGGGTACGTGGTTGACCCAACTAGGTGCAGCGGCGACTGTAACACCGTTAATGTATAAAATTCAATATAAGTCGGTCTTCGACGGGCCGGTAGCCGAGTCGCAGATAGATCGAGTTGCTGGTCGGGTTCGCCAGGTCGGTGAAGAGAACGACGGTCTGCGCGCCCCGATCTATAGCGAGCTGGGTGATCGCCGCTGTCACCGCCGCGCCGTACCCGCGCCCCCGCAGTTCCGGGGGCGTATAGACAGGGCCGACCCGGGCCACTCCGCAGATCACCGCCGTCATGCCCGCCATGGCGGCCGGTGCTCCCGCCACCTCCCAGAGCATGAGCTGTCGCTCGGCCAGCCGGTCATCCACCAGGCGCGCTCCCGAGCCGGACTGGCCCGTCTCGGCAGAGAATCCGTCATGCAAGGACATGACGACGGCCCGATCCGCGCTGGACGCGACCCTCGCCGCGCCGCCCGGCCAGGGCTCGGGCGTAACGAGCTCGCCAAGCTGGTAGAGCCGCTGACGCTGGCTGACCATGCCGCGCCTTCCCGTCACCTGCGACCAGGCGCGCGCGAAGGCGCTGACGTCAGGTTCAGCGCCGTTGACCGCGGACAGTGTCGCCCGGCGATCGGCCAGCGCACCGGCGAGCTGGCTCGCCGCCGACCCGGGAAGAGCGGTGACCAGCATCGGATACGGGGGCGTCTGCAGCACGGCGGCTCGCGCGATACCACCCTGTGACCACCATCCGCACAGCGGCGGCTCATCCCCGAAGACACCGGCCCCTATCCTGACCAGGTTCCCCAGCACCGAGAGCAGGACCGTGTGCCTGACCGGCTGAGCAGTCAGCAGCGTGTCGGCCGCGTCACGATAGGCCTCGATGTCGGTGGTGAATGTCCATGCCATGCCCCATGCTCACCCCTCGATGCCGCGCTTTGCACCTCGTTTTCCTGGTGCCTCGCCATTTGCGCATGTAGCTGGGCATCGGTGGCGTCAGGCGCCAGGCACCGCTCCCGAGCGCTTCGTCCTCGACAGCCTCGGGATGGAGTAACCCCGGGTAATGCGGTTGCGCCTGGTGTAGCTGGCCCCTCCAGGGTGGTCCTGCCGCTCGTCGAAGTTCTCGTC
>DASWAA010000293.1:0-3239 GCA_036391385.1 Streptosporangiaceae bacterium | reverse complement strand
GCGCAGAGGGAAACGGCCAGCGCGATGGCGCGCCTAGCCGCGAGAGGGGTTGTAGTCATCACGGTCTTCCTTAAATACTGCGAGAACTGCGGCTAGGTACTGCGGCACGAAGGCCGTCCGACTGATATGACGCGGATTCAGTCGCGCTGGTTGTGCATGGTCGGGTCGGCTATGGCATAGCCGGGAACGGAAGGCCACCTTACCCCGAGAATGACCGATTCCTCCTCTGCGTACCAGGAATGCCCCACCCCGTGGAACACCACATAGTCACCCTGCTGTGCCAGCACCACCTCACGTTCGGGGAATTCCAGCCGGAACCGTCCGCTGACGAGCACGATCAGGGCAGTCCTGGTCTCCTCGCTCACCCACTGCGCCCGCCGGTCGCCGCGCGGATGGGCTCCCCACTTGATCTCGACCTCGGCGCTGTGCCGCGGATCGCCCGCCGGCATGAAATGACCGAGCAGCCAGCCGCGATTGACAGGGGCATCCGCCAGTGCCGATCCAACGTAGATTTCGCCAGCCATGGATAGCGACCGTACCAAGATCGCTGCCGAGCCGGCCCGCCAGTGCGCAGCTATCGCGCTGGCGTGCTGGCGGCCAGCCGGGCGCCCCACTCCCGAGCGCGCTGACCCTCGTCCGGCGCGAGCTGGTTCTCCTTGGTCACGATGAAGCTCTCCGGCTCGGCGACCAGGTCGAAGCCATGCCGGCGCAGGGCCTTGCTGACACCCTTCGACGCGCGGCCGGTGAACGCCGCCGGACCGGACATCCTGGTATCGAACGCGGCTGCCCTCGCGTGATACTGGGCCGTTCCGAGTGAGTCGAGCCACTCACGCAGGCCCTGCCTGAGCGCGTCCGGCTCCAGCGTCACCCCGCTGCCCTCCTCCGCGGCCGCGGTCGCCGCGCCCTTACGGGAGCTCGCGCGGCTCATTCCGTGCATGTGCGTCGGGCCGCCGACCACTACGAGGTCCGCGTCGGCGAGTACCGCTGGATCCGCGTCGGAAACAGGAACGACCGCGACGTCGTAGCCTTCCTCCAGCCCGCTCCCGATCGCGTCGGCGACGTGGTGGGTGTTCCCGTACATCGATTCGTAGACGACTACAGCTCGCATGGCCGTCCCCCTCCCGCAAGCATGTCGCATTTCCTGTCAACGATCCCCTGACCGTGACCGCGGACGGTAGGGGCAAAGGTCATGCCCGGCCGCCTCCCTGCCGAGCGCACGGCAGCCCCGGCGGGATAAGTTGGCCTCACTATGGTCGCGATCGAAGCGCTGTGCGTGTTCTGCGGGTCTTCTCTGCCGCCCGACCCTCGTTACCGCGACGCTGCCAGGGACCTCGGGACCCTGATCGCCGGCCGTGGCATCGGCCTGGTCTACGGTGGCGGCAGCGTCGGGCTGATGGGCGAGATCGCCGATGCCGCCCTGGCGGCAGGCGGCCGGGTGACCGGTGTCCTCCCGACCGGGCTGTTCAGCCGGGAGGTCGGCCATACCGGGCTCACCGAGCTGCGCGAGGTCGGCTCCATGCACGAGCGCAAGCAGCTCATGTACGACCTGGCCGACGGCTTCATCGCGCTTCCCGGTGGCCTGGGCACGCTGGAGGAGCTCGCCGAGGTGACCACCTGGTCGCAGCTCGGCCTGCACGCAAAGCCAGTCGTCCTGCTCGATGTCGACGGATTCTGGAATCCGCTCGTCGCGCAGCTCGACCGCATGGTCGAGGTGGGGCTGCTCAAGCCTGCCAACAGGGAGCTGATCCAGCGGGCAGGCACCCCGCAGGACGCCCTGGCCGCGCTCGCCGCTGCCAGGCCGGCCCGGGAGGTCAAGTGGATCACCCCTGGCGAACGGTGATCTGACCCGATAAGGGAACCCTTAATCAGATGTCGCTCCTGGCAGCCACACGAACTACAGTCGGATGCAGGCGCGGGATCGTCGCAGGCTGACTTCCTGCGCCAGTCGTGGTACCGCATCCGAGCCACGCCGACGAGAGACCGGGAGGTGAGCTGGATGATCAGCTCTGAGCCAGACCGCGAGACGGGCAGCGAGCAGGGGCCGGAGACGAGCGCCGGGTCGGCGGGCGAGACGGTAGAGGTGCTGCGCGAGGTCTGGGCCGCCAAGGGTCAGGGCAGCGAGGATCTCGCCGAGATCTTCGGGCCCGCGAAGTCCTGCAAGACCATGCAGAACGTCGGCTTCGACGCGCTGGCTGGCGGCGACGGCGACCTGCGTGCCGCCTGGCGGGCGACGCTGGAGCGCGAGGGCAAGCTCAGCCGGGAGGCCGGCAGCGTCCGCGACCTCGTGCTCGGCCCGGCAGAGTCGTAGCACTGGATGGATTCGCCCGCAAGCGTCGGCCAGCTGACCGAGATACTGCGCGAGGGTGCTTACGTCGCGGACCGCGGACTGGCGACGGCCCTGTTCGTCGCCATCCGACTGCACCGGCCTGTGCTGCTCGAAGGTGAGGTCGGAGTCGGCAAGACCGAAGTCGCGAAGGTGCTTGCCGCGGCCTTCGGCCGCAAGCTGATCCGGCTGCAGTGCTACGAGGGAATCGACACTAACCAGGCTCTGTACGAATGGGACTACGCCCGGCAGATGCTGCACATCAGGGCACTGTCCGAGCATCAGGTCACCGATCCTGACGCGGTCGACAAGCTATTCGGCCCGAAGTTCCTGCTCGAGCGTCCGCTGCTCGAGGCCGTCCGGGCCGGTGACCAGGCTGTGCTCCTGATCGACGAGGTCGACCGGGCCGACGACGAGTTCGAGGCGTTTCTGCTCGAGGTGCTGTCAGATTTTCAGATCACCATCCCCGAGATCGGCACGATCAGGGCGGAGAGCCCGCCGCTGGTGATCCTCACCTCGAACCGGACAAGGGAGCTGCACGACGCACTGAAGCGGCGCTGCCTCTACCACTGGATCGGCTACCCGCCCGCCGAGCGCGAGGCGGAGATCGTCGCGCTCAGGGAGCCAGCGGCTGACCGGGCGCTGACTCAGAAGGTGGTCGCCGCCGTCAACCGGCTGCGGGAGCTCGATCTCGCCAAGCCGCCCGGGGTCGCCGAGACGATCGACTGGGTAAGGACGCTGCATTTCCTCGGTGAATCCGACCTGGACGAGACGGTCGCCGCCGACACGCTGGGCTGCGTGGTGAAGGAGCGGGACGACCTCGACCTGGTGCGGGACAACCTAGCGGACATCACGTCCGGTGCCTGAGCGGGCGGGGCTGACCGGCCTGCTCGTGGACTTCGGCCGCGAGCTGCGG
>DASWAA010000292.1:0-3644 GCA_036391385.1 Streptosporangiaceae bacterium | reverse complement strand
GAGGTTCCACGGGGTATGGTCGACGAACCAGGTGCACCCCTGCTCCGCCGCCAGGCGCTCGGCGAAGGCCCGGGCATGCTCGCGGATCTCGGTGAGATAGGCCTCGTGATGAAAGCCGGGGATCCGCTGGATCACAGCGGGGACGACGGAGTTGACGACATAGAAGCCGCCATACTCGGCAAGGTTCAGTACCTCGGGTGCCGAGCCGAGGTAATTCCCGATCAGCGTGGTCCCCGATCGCGGGACTCCGAGTACGAGCAGGGGCCGCGGTCGCTCGCTGAGCGTCACTGCGGGATCGCCGGGCTCGGGCTGGCCAGCGCGGCGAGGGCCTCGGCGAGCAGCCGGAGCGCCCACAGCCTGATGCGCAGCGCTGTCGGCTCCAGGACGAGCGGGTACGCGTCGTCCAGCGCGAACTCCAGCCACTCGCCGGTGCCGGTCTCCCTGATCGCGACCGGCAGCAGGTCGTCAGGGAGCTCGGAGACCATGGCGACGAACTCAAGATCGGCGCACGGGGCGCTATCGGCTGCCTCGTGCAGCCGCGCGGCCACCCGCACACCGTGCCGGCCGGTGACGTTGCTGCTGACCATGCGGTAGGCAGACTCGACATGACCGGCGGGCATCGACCTGGTCGCCGTCATCGCGAGCCGGACGCCGGTCGGCGGCGAGACGAGCGCATCCCGTAGCTCGACGGCCAGCGCGTCGATGAGCCCCCGCGCCGCCGCGTCCATGGCCGTCCACTCTCGCGGCGCGGCACCGTCGGCCACCTGTCTGGCCGGAAGCAGTTCGGCCATCGCGCAGGACGGCCTGGCCAGCAGGCCGGCGGCCAGGTCAGCGGCCGCCATGGCGGTCACGCTCACGAGGTCGACCAGCGGCTGGAAGTCCCTGGCGCCGGTCGCACGGTGCAGTGCCTGGTAATAACCGGGCCACTGATCGGCGAAGATGACCAGCGGCAGGCCCGCCGACCGGAACAGGAACACTGACGCCAGCGTCCGCGCCAGGCGGCCATTGCCGTCGGCGAAGGGATGAATCGCGGTGAGCCCGTAGTGCGCGTACGCGGCCTGGGCGAGCGGGTGCAGGGCAGCGAAGCTCGCCGACCCGAGTTCGGCGCACAGCCGCTCCATCTCACCAGCCACGGCGGATGCCGGTGCGAAGACGGCCAGCTCGCCATCGGGAAGCTGCAGGTAGTTGGAGACTGGCTTGTACTGGCGCCGGGGTAGCTCGACCTCGACCTCGACCCCCGCGTCGGTGCTCACCGTGTAACTGACCTGCGACTCGGTGATCACGTCCTGCAGCACCGCGATCAGGTGCGGGTCGACGGCTCGTCCGCTCGCGGCCGCCTCGCTAGCCAGCACCAGAGCCCGCCGGTGGCACTCGGCGACGACGTCGATCAGGTCGGCGACGTCGTCGCCGGCTGGCTGGGCGTCGGCAGGCGCCGCGATCGAGCTGGCCAGGACCCTGGTCGTCAGCTCCGAATTGGCCGGGAAGAGGCCGTCGAGCGCGGTCGAGTCGAGCGCCGCGGCACGGATCAGGCGATCCTGGGTGTCCGGCCAGGCTGATGCCCCGGCCGCCTGGATACGGCGGGTGAGCACCCGGGTGTACCGAGTCCAGCGCGGCTCGTCGACGTGGCAGTCCCGCCAGGCCTCGGCGCTCGCGAACGGCAGGTACCGGGCCTCGAGCTCGGCAAGGCCCGCGGCCGTCCTTGGAACGCTGCCCGGTCCGGATTGCATGTTGTCAGCATAAGCGGGAGCCTTTGCCCGTTTCCGCCGATCGGTCATGCCGGTCCCGCCGTCTGGGCCGAGTGCCTCGGCGCAGTCCCGTCAGCGAGCGCGCAATCCCAGCCACTGGCTGCACGCCGGCCAGGCTAGACCAGCCCGTCGAGGTGTGCGGTGTCGTTGAAGCCGCGCACCATCCACCAGTCGTCTGCGATGAAGAGCCGTGACACGGAGGCGTTGTCCGCGCCGATGAACGCGAACGGCCGGGACCGGGCGGCGATCCTGAGCACCTCGCCGATCACGCCGCCGTGCGTGAAGACCACGACCCGCTCGTCAGGGTGCTCGGCGGCGATCCGGGCGACCGCGGCCTGCACCCGCTCGGCGAACTCGGCCGCGGGCTCCGCGCCGGGAACCAGGTCCCAGCGTTCCTCGGCGAGCATCCGCTGGACGATGGGATGCTGCTCGGCCACCATCTTGCGGTACAGCCCGGCTTCCCATTCTCCCAGGTGGACTTCGCGCAGGCCTGGCTCGACGCGCGGCTCGATTCCGAGGCGGTCCGCGAGCGGTGCGGCCGTCTGCGCGGTGCGGCAGAGCGTGGTGACGTAGAGCGCCTTGATGCCCGCATCGGCCAGTCGCGTGCCAACCCGCTGCGCCTGCTGCTGGCCGAGTTCCGACAACGGCGGATCGCCATGCCCGTCAAGCAGCGGGAAGGGCGTGCCTTCCACGTACGGCTGCGACTGCCCATGCCGTACCAGCAGCAGATCGGTGGCACCAGCCGGTGGCAGGATCGATCGCTGCTTGTAGGCCTTCGGCGGCTGGTCCTGCTGCGATGCGGTCACAATCCCAAGAGCGTACCTGGGCTAGGTGTCCATCTCGTGACGCGATGGTGCATTCTGCTGCCCACGACGGCCAGTGAAATCCGCTGCCGCCAGTGCGCGCCGAGTAGACATGCGCTACCTAGCCCGCCATCGGCTCGCCAGGGACCACAAGGCCGGTTTCGTAGGCCAGGATGACAGCCTGAACCCGGTCGCGCAGGCCCAGCTTGGCCAGCAGGTTGCCGACGTGCGTCTTCACGGTCGCCTCGCTCACGAACAGGTCTGCCGCGATCTCGGCATTGCTGCCTCCCCGGGCGATCAGCAGGAGCACGTCTCGTTCCCGGCCCGTCAGCGCCGCGAGCCGGGACGGCGGCGGCGAGGTCTGCGCCGGGCGGCGCGCGAACGCCTCGATCAGGCGCCGGGTGACCGACGGGGCGAGCAATGCGTCCCCGGCGGCGGCGGCCCGGATCGCGGCGACCAGGTCCGCCCGTGGCGAGTCCTTGAGCAGGAAGCCGCTCGCCCCGGCCTGGAGCGCCTCATAGACATACTCGTCCAGGTCGAACGTCGTCAGCATGACGATCTTCGGCGGATTCGGCCCGCTGTCCGTGATGACCCTGGCGGCCTCGAGTCCGTCCATCCCTGGCATGCGGATATCCATCAGCACCACATCGGGGTGATGAATGGCCGCCTGGGCCACCGCGGCCTGCCCGTCGGCGGCCTCGCCCGCCACGGCGATGCCCTCTGCCGCGTCGAGAATGACGCAGAAGCCCGCGCGGACGAGTTCCTGGTCGTCGACGACCAGCACCCAGATCGGGTCAGGCGCGTCCGGGGCCGTCTGCGCCGTGGCTGTCATGGCGAGGGCAGCCGGGCGACGACGGTGAAACCGCCAGCCGGAATGGGACCGACAGTGAGGCTTCCGCCGCAGGAGGCGACGCGCTCGGCGATACCGGCCAGGCCGAGCCCGGCTGCTGGCAGCCCCTGGCGTGGCTGGCGCGCGTCGGCCGACTGGGCGGACTGCCCGGGACCGCCGTCCGCGATCTGGACGCTGATCGCTCCCGGCTCGTACCGCAAGGTCACGGCTGCCCTCGTGGCCTCGGTGTGCCTGAGGGTGTTCGTC
>DASWAA010000291.1:0-4605 GCA_036391385.1 Streptosporangiaceae bacterium | reverse complement strand
CTGCTCCTGCTCGACGAGCCGACCAACGGCCTTGACCCGGCCGGCCGGACCGCCATGCTCGATCTGATCAGCCGGATCGGGCGCGAGTTCGGCATTTCCGTCGTCGTCGCGTCCCACCTGCTCGGCGAGATCGAGCAGATCTGCGACCACCTGATCGCCGTCGACGCCGGCCGTCTGCTGCGGGCCGCGACGATCAGCTCGTTCACCCAGGTCAGTCAGGTACTCGCGATCGAGGTCGAGGACGGGATCGATCAGCTCACCGCCGAGCTCTCCCGGCGCGGCCTGAACCCGGTGCGGCACGAGCGGGAACTGCTCGTGCTCATCAGCGGGGACGCGACGTTCGACGCGGTGCGCGATGCCGTCGCGGACCTGGGGCTGCCGCTGAACCGGATGGAACAGCGCAGGCACCGGGTCGAGGAGCTGTTCAGAGATCCGGCAGACGCGCAGACGACAGGAGCGACCGATGGCCACTGAGCAGCTTCCCGGCAGCCCGGCAGGGGCGGCGGCCGGCGTCATCCACGACATCGGCTACCGGACCTACGACGGGCCGCGCCTGCGCCGGTCCCAGATAGTCCTGGCGCTGTGCTGGCACAGCCTGCGATCCGCGTTCGGGATTCGCCGGGGCGCGAAGGCCAAGATCGTCCCGGTCATCACCTTCGCGATCATGTGCGCCCCGGCGGTGATCAATGCCGTTGTCATGGCGCTCGGCCGCTCGCACACGCGGATCGTGAACTATGACACCTACGTCCCGCAGCTCCGCGTCCTCGTGCTGCTGATCTTCATCGCCGCTCAGGCTCCCGAGCTGGTCGCCCGCGACCTGCGCAGCCGGGTGCTCCCGCTGTACTTCGCCCGCCCGATCCGCAGGTACGACTATCCGCTGGCCAAGTACGGCGCGTTCGTGCTGGCCCTGCTCGCGATGATCGATATCCCGGTCCTGCTCCTGTACGTCGGCACCATCATGCAGGTACACAGCGGCGGTGCCGTCTGGGCGCAGACCCGCGCCGCGATCCCCGGGCTCCTGGTGGGGCTAATGTGGGCGGTCGTGCTCGCGGCGGTCGGGCTTGCCCTGGCGTGCGTGAGCGGCCGTCGTGCCTTCTCGACCGGGTCGGTGGCCATCTTCCTGTTCCTGACCTGGACCCTGGCCGGGGTACTGACCCGCATCGTGGAGTCGACCGCTCCGCCTGGTGTCCCCCCGCCGGCCGCGCGCCTGTTCGGGCTGATCAGCCCGTATACCGTGCTCGACGGGGTGCGCGAGTGGCTCGGCGGCACGAACGTGGGCATCGTCCCGCAGCCTCGAGGCTACGGGGTCGCCTACGGTCTCATGCTGCTCGTGTTCCTCGGGGTCAGCCTGACCGCCTTGATCGCCAGGTACTCGAGTGCGAGCGTCGCATGAGCGCCATCGACCTGCGCAGCGTCTCCCGCTGGTACGGCAACGTCGTCGCCGTCAACGACATCTCGATGACGATCGGCCCGGGCATCACCGGACTGCTCGGCCCCAACGGCGCCGGAAAGACGACCCTGCTGAACCTGATGGCCGGGTTCCTGGCCCCGTCCCGCGGCGAGGTGACCGTCGGCGGCCGGCCAAGCTGGCGCAACCCGGACGTTTTCACGGTGCTCGGGCTCGTGCCCGAGCGTGACTCGGTCTACGCGTTCCTGACCGGCCTGGATTTCGTGCGCTCGACGGCCCGGCTGCACCGGCTCGCCGATCCTGACGCGGCCGCGCGCCGAGCGATCGGGATCGTGGACATGGAGCAGGCGCAGGACCGGCGGATCTCGACGTACTCCAAGGGCATGCGGCAGCGAATCAAGGTCGCCGCCGCCCTGGTGCACGATCCGCAGGTGCTGCTGCTCGACGAGCCCTTCAACGGGCTGGACCCCAGGCAGCGGCTGCAGATGATGGACCTGCTCGAGCAGATGGCCGAGCATGGCCGGACCATCTTGTTCAGCTCGCACATCCTGGAGGAAGTCGAGCGGATGTCCGGCACGATCCAGGTCATCGTCGGCGGCCGGCTGGCCGCCTCGGGCGACTTCCGTGCCATCAGGCGGCTCATGACAAGCAGGCCGCACGTCTTCCTCGTCCGCACGTCCGCTGACCGTTCACTCGGCGCGGCGCTGATCGGCCGGCCAGCGGTCACCGGGGTGGAGCTCACCCCTCGCGGGCTGCAGGTCAGGACGTCGGACTACGGCGCCTTCTCCCGGGAGCTCGCCGGGCTCTGCCGGGACGGCGACATCCGGCTTCGCGAGGTGCTGCCATCGGACGAGTCCCTGGAGAGCGTCTTCTCCTACCTGGTGACGTCATGACGACGAGAACGGAGCACCGCATGCCCGAGCTGATCAACCCGGTGGTGCTTCGGATCACCCTGCGCGCCACCGTCGGCCGCAAGCGAGCGCTGGTATTCCTGCTGGTGCCGCTGGTGCTGATCCTGGTCACCGTGGTGCTCAGGCTGGCCGCCAAGAGCCCGGTGTGGCCGGCCGAGTTCCTCGGAGTCTTCGGCTTCTCTGTTGTGCTGCCGCTGACCTCGCTGATCATCGGTACCAGCGTGCTCGGCGCCGAAATCGACGACGGGAGCATCATCCACCTGCTGGCCACGCCCGTTCGCCGGCTGTCGGTCGTGCTCTCCAAGTTCACCGTGGCGGTCATCCTGACCGTCGCCTTCGGAGCGCTGCCCGAGTTCCTTGCCGGCGCGATCGCCAAGGGATTCTCCGACAAGCTGACGCTCGGCCTGCTGGCCGGCGGGCTGATCGCCGCGGTGGCCTACAACGCCCTGTTCGTGATGTTCTCGCTGCTGACCAGCCGCGCGATCGCGGTCGGACTGCTTTACCTGCTGGTCTGGGAAGGGCTGCTCGGCAACTTCATCGGCGGCGTCCGGGTGCTGTCCGTCGGTCAGTACTCGGTCAGCGTCGCCAACTCGATCGCGCGCACCTCGGCCCTGAACGCGCACCTGACCCTGACCACCGCGCTCGTCATGGCCGTGCTGGTCACCATCGTGACCCTCGCGGTCGCGGCGCAGCGCCTGTCCTCGTTCGCCATCAAGGGCGAGGCGGTGTAGCCGGCTCCGGCTAGCGCGGCGTGTCCGGTCCGGGCGTGAACTGCGGCCCGTGGCCAGGGATGATCACCGTGGCGATGTCGAGGATCCGCTGACGGCTGCGCGCCAGCACCGCCTGGTCCGGACTGAACGGGTCGTCGGCCGGACCCTCGGCGGCCCACCAGGCATGCGTGCACACGTACACGCCGTCCGGCGTCGACGCGACCGTGCTGATGTCCTGGTCGGTGTGGCCGGGCGTGGCGATCAGCCTGATCGACGGGCTCAGCTCGGTGCCCTCGGCGTCCCGCGAGATCCACAGGTCACTGTCATAGACGGCCCAGTGGTCGTGAATCCTCGCGGCGGGGAACAGCGCCGCGTTGATGGTGTGGTCCGGATGGTGATGACTGAACACGACGTCGGTCACCGCCTCAGGCGCTACGTCGTGGCTGGCCAGCGCGGCCAGCAGGGCCTCTCGCGAGGACACCATTCCTGGGTCGACGACGACCGCGACGTCGCCGTCGGTGATCAGCGTGACGGTGCTGCCGACGCGATCGCCAGCCTCGTCCTCACGGGCATAGCCGTCCTGCAGGATGTGCACCCGGGCGGTCCCGGATGCGGGAATCTGGGCTGTGCTGTCGTTATCTGACATGCGTGCAGACATTACCTGGCCGTCCGGTGCAGCGCGGAGCCGGTCTCGCGCGTCTTACCAGTGTGGACGCAGAACTCACCAGCCTGGCAGGCGGCCGGGAACTGCGCCCTGGCCCCGCGGCCGGGGATAGCGGCCGCGGGGCCATGCCGGCGCCCGCCGGCCGCGAGGACGGCGCCGCAGGGATGACGGCACTTTTCCGCGCCCACCATCTCGAGCTCGTCCGGCTGGCCCTGATGATGACCGGCGACCTTGCCGCCGCCGAGGACGTGGTGCAGGACGTCTTCGAGCGCATGCACCGCCGCCCGCCGTTGCTGCGCAGCGACACCGCCGGCCTGGCCTACGCCCGGGCCGCCGTGCTAAACGGCTGCCGGTCAGATCACGGGCGCAACGCCGTCCGCCGCAAGCACGCCGCGACCATGCCAGCGCTTGCCGAGTCCGGCCCGGATGCCCACGCGGCGATCGCCGACCGAGGCGTCCTCGCCGCCGCCCTGCACAGGCTGCCGGGACGGCAGCGGGAGGTACTCGTGCTGCGCTACTACTGCGACCTGGACGTCGGCGAGATCGCCGCCATGCTGCGGATCGGGCCGAGCGCCGTCAGGTCGGCGATGTCGCGCGGGCTTGCCGCGCTGGCCGGGCTCGTGGGGGAGGACGCGCGGTGACTCAGCTAGAAGAGCAGCTTCGCCAGGAACTGCAGGAGATAGCCCAACGGATCGCACCCGCTGACCTGCGCCCGCTCCGTGAACCGCCCGCCCGGTACTGGGCCGTCCGGATCCGCTGGCTGGTCCCGGTGGCCGCGGCGGGTGCCGTCGCCAGCGTGGTGGTCGGCCTGTCACTGGCCAGGCCGGCCACCGCCCCCGTCACGTCAGCGCCATTGCCGAGGACCATGCCGCTGCGGGCGGCGGCCGACCCGCCGTTCGTCGCGGTCGCCGG
>DASWAA010000290.1:0-2029 GCA_036391385.1 Streptosporangiaceae bacterium | reverse complement strand
GGCGGCGGTGACCGGTAAGGTCGCCTGGCCAGCCGTGGTGCTGTTCGCGGTGATCTTCTTCTGGACTCCGCCGCACTTCTGGGCGCTGGCGATGAAGTTCAAGGACGACTACGCCGCCGCCAGCGTGCCGATGCTGCCCGTGGTCGCTAGCCCGGACGTGGTAGCTCGCAAGATCGTCATCTACAGCTGGGTCATGGTGGCGACGACTCTGCTTCTCACGCCGTATGCGGGCTGGATCTACGGCGCCTGCGCGGTCGGGCTCGGTGCCTGGTTCCTGACCGAGGCGCACCGGATGCGCGGTCGGATCGGGTCCGGCGCTGCCGCTGCGCCGATGCGGCTGTTCCACCTGTCGATCGGATACCTGACCTTCCTGTTCGCCGCCGTCGCGGTGACCGCCCTGCTGCCCTGGGGCCGGTTCTAAGGCATCTCCGGCTGGGGCCTGCCGTACGGTAGGAAGAGGTTCCTACCGCGGCGGGACGCGCCGCAGCGCGGGAGATGGTAGCCGATTACGAGGCTGAGTACGGGCCGCTGCCCGCCTCCTGCCGCCAGCGCGCCCGCCTTTTCCTGGCCGAGATCGGCCTGCTCGCGGGCGAGCCCAGGCTGGCCGCAGGGTAATGGCTATGGTCGTCTACGACACAGGGGCGCTCCGCCGCCGGGCTCGAAGGGCAAGCCGCGCCCGCCGGGCGTAGGCCTCGGCGTTGGCAGGCTCACGCAGCCGCCCCCAGGCGAGGTAGGTCCTGATCAGCGCCGACTGGGCAAGATCCCCCGCGTGACCGCGGTCGCCGGACAGCAGCAGCCCGGTCCGTACGAGCGCCGCGGTACCGCGCCGCGACGAACGCGGCAAACTCCTCGTCCCGCGTCACCGAGTGCTCCCGTCCAGAACTGTTAGAAGCACCAGACCGTACCTGGGGTTCCCTGGACGTCGTATTCACTCCTGGGTCCTGTCGTACCTGACTGAAGGTGCTTGCGGAGGGATGTCAGACCTTCGTCCTAGCGTTCTGTGCATGAGACCCACGAGGCTGTTCAACCGGATTGCTGCGGGCGCGGTCGGAAACGTGGACTTCGGCGATCTCATCACCCTTCTCGAGACGATGGGCTTCAAGGAAGTCGGCGGTCGAGGAAGCCACCGCGTCTTCGTACGTCAGGGTGTTGCGGAGATCTTGACCCTGCAGGAGACACATGGCCAGGCGAAGCCCTACCAGGTCCGCCAGGTCGTGGCGCTGATTCGGCAGTACAATCTCAGTCTGGAGGGAGAACTGTGACCCCTTATCCGATCGAGGTGTACTGGAGCGACGAGGACGGGGCCTGGATTGCCGACGTCCCTGATCTGCCGCACTGTGCTTCTCATGGGCCTACGCCGCATGACGCTGTAGCCGAGGTCGAGGACGCAATCGCCGCATGGATTGAGGTAGCTGTCCGGACCGGTCGGCCTGTCCCGCAGCCTTCGCTAAGGGCTGCGCGGGCGTAAGCGAGCCGAGACGTCGCCGAGCAGGCGCTGGCGCCATTCTTCCGACTGGCGCACCTGGTTGAACGTGAAGACGTGCAAGCCAGTGACGTTCGACTCGGGGGCGGCGAGCGTGCCGGCGAGCCGGCTGAGCAGCCGCTCGGGCTGGTAGGCACCGGGCGCCGACAGCCGCAGGAAAGCCGACGAGTGCCCGGCCAGGAACCGCGCCGAGTCGGCCACGCCGATCTTGGCCGCCATCTGCACCAGCTTGGTCCGCTCGACTGGTCCGGCCAGGCCGAGCAGCAGAGGCAGGGTCACGCCCCGGCGCCGCACCCGCTGGATCCAGTGGCGCAGCGTCGCCGGGTCGAAGCACAGGTTGCTCACGATGTAGGTGGCGTGCCGGCGCTTGTCCCACATGGCCTGGATGGTGACGTCGTCCCCGATCTTCGGGTGGCTCTCCGGGTAGCCGGTAATGCCGACCCGGCTAAACGGCCTCCCCATCTCGGTCAGCAGTTCAAGCACCTCGAGCGCGCCCGTGAACTCACCGGCAGGCGGGTCGGCGTCGCCGGCCGGGACGAACACGTC
>DASWAA010000289.1:0-7807 GCA_036391385.1 Streptosporangiaceae bacterium | reverse complement strand
CTGGTCGACCTGTACTGGGCCGGGCGCACGACCCTGGTCGGCAAGAAAGACGACATCGTCGTCTATGACGAGGTATTCAGGCGGTTCTTCCTCGGCGCGACGGCGCCGCAGGCGGAAACTTCGCGGCTGAAGCCGCGGGCGGCGGCGCAATCGCAGTCGGTGCTGCAAGTCCCGGCCACCGACCTGGTGGCCGCCGAGCATGGCGAGCAGGTCATGCTCGGGCTGATGGCGTCGGACGCCGAGGCGCTGCGGCACAAGTCGTTCGCCGCGTGCACCCCCGAGGAACTCGCCGCGCTGCGCCGGATCATGGCCAGGATCCGGCTGACCCCGCCGCGTCGCCGCACGCGGCGCACCCGTCCGGCACGACGCGGCTCGGCACCAGACCTGCGCAGGACCGTCCGGGAGTCAATGCGCATGCACGGTGAGCCTGCCGAGCTGTACTGGCGGGCTCGCAAGGTGCGGCTCCGCCCGCTGATCCTGATCCTAGACATCTCGGGGTCGATGGCCGACTATTCGCGCAACCTGCTGCAGTTCGCCTACTCGGCCACGCGCGCCGCGACGCGGGTCGAGGTGTTCTGCTTCGGCACCAGGCTCACCCGGGTGACCAGGGAACTCGACCGGCGCAGGCCGGACGACGCACTCGGCCGGGCGGCACGAACCGTGTTCGACTGGGAGGGCGGCACCAGGATCGGCGCTAGCCTCGACAGCTTCGTCCGGCAGTGGGGGCGCCGGGGCCTGTGCCGTGGCGGGATCGTGGTGATCTGCTCCGACGGCCTGGATCGCGGGGACCCGGCGGTGCTTTCCGCCGCGATGGAGCGGCTGTCCAGGCTCAGCCACCGCGTCGTCTGGATGAACCCGCACAAGGGCGCTGACCCGCACTTCCGGCCGAGCAGCCTCGGCATGATGGTCGCGGCGCCGCACGTCGACCTGATCTTGTCCGGCCATGATCTGCGCAGCCTGGAAGAGCTCGCGGCGCTGCTCCCGACCCTGAACTGAGCGACACTGAAGCGAGCCCGAGCAAGGAGCATGACCGTGAGATGGAGCGTGGGCATCCAGGCCCAGGGTGACCGGATCTTGTCCCGCGAGCAGATCGTCGATCTCGCCGACGCGGTCGCGGCGTACGACGGCATCGCGACCGGGATCGGTACCGACCGCTTCGGTGCTCAGCTGGTCGTCGAGGCTGACGACCGTGCGGAAGCGATCGAGCTGGCGACCACACGGTTCACCACGGCGGCCGCGCAGGCCGGGCTTCCGCACGGCCCGATCGTCCGGACCGAGGCGATCAGCGAGGACGAGGACCAGGATCCGGGCCGATGATCCGGCTCGGCTCGGCGGCTGGGTACCCGTTCGAGGGCCCGCGCGTGCTCGGTGGCTGGACGCCTCCACCGCGGCCGGCCGTCTACGCCATCTTGTACAAGCCCGATCCGCAGGCCAGGCCCGACCGGTACGCCGTCAGCTACGTCGGCCACGCGGAGGATCTGTCCGCCGAGCACTTCCCGTTCCGGCACCCGCGCGCGTCCTGCTGGGTACGCCGGGCCGGTGACCGGTGGAACGTCTACGTCGCGATCTACGAGGTCCCGGGCGGCGGGGCAGCACACCGGGAGCAGATCGCGCAGGAGCTGATCGCCAGATACCGCCCGGGCTGCAACGCACAGCAGTACGACCGGACGTGGAAGGACGAGTGGATCGGCGACTACACCGCTCCCACGACTAGCTCGGTCACCCGCCGCGGACCTGACCAGGCCTGAGCGCCTCGAAACTAGCCATGGCCTTGCGGTAGGCGGCATCGGCAGCCGGCCTGCCCACCAGACTCCACGTGTTCTTCCTGTTCATGTTGAACCAGATCAGGCCGACCATGTGCCACTGCCTCGCCCCGGCGAACAGCTCAGCGATCTGCCTCGCCTCGTTCGGGCCGCTGGCCACGCCAGTCTCGGCAAGGTAGATCGGCTTGCTGGTCACGCTCCTGATACTCCGCAGCGCCACGCCGAAAACCTGCCGGAAGTCCTGGCCGGGTCCCATGTAGCCGTCGATGCCCACCCAGTCGACGTAGGCGTCACCCGGGTACCACTTGCTGGCCAGCGTCGCGGTCTTCCCGCTCTGATACTGCTGGTACTGGTGCGTCGGGTCCCAGGACCAGATCACGTTGGTCACGTGCCGGGCTGCGAAGATGTCGTGAATGTGATGCCATGCGGCCTTGAATGTGGCCGGCGTCGTATGCGGCAGGCCCCAGGTATACCACCACCCGTTCATCTCGTGCCCGAAGGACAAGATCACCCGGCAGCGGAAGGCGCGAACCGAGTCCGCGTAGGCCCTGATACTCGAGTCGTACTGGCCGGCCGCGATCTGCGCGAGCGACAGGTTCCTCGGATTCAGCTGGATGAGCGGCAGCGCGCCGAGCGCCGACGCCTGCGCCGCCTCCGAGCGCTGGAACGGGCGGCTGAAGGAGTTGTAGAACTCCACCACGTGGATGGGCGCACCGGTGAGCCGCTCGAACGATCTCACGTTGGCGCCTATCGCCGGATTGACCGCGACACCAGCGAAGGGCGTCGGCGCGTTGGCTCGCTCGCACGGCAGGGTGCCTGAGCCCGCGTTGCCAGACGGCGACGGCGTCGGGCTCGTGAGGGCCGGGAGCGAGGGGAGCCGGGCATGATTCGTCGCGACGAGCACGCCGCCGATCAGCGCGGCCGCGACGAGTGGCATGGCCGCCGCCATTACCGCGGTCCGTCTCATCGCACGCAGCCTCCGATCCGATGGCTAGGATCGCGGAGGATCCACACCCGCGTGGCCTCCTCGCCACCACCGGCCACAGTAGCGAGCTTGTACTCCCCGCTCCGGTGGATTAGGTGAGCCACTGTCGCGTCATAGGCATGGTCGTAGACTCCGGCACGCGTTCGCAGTACCACCACTGACACAGTGCCCGCGCAGATCCGGCTCTCGATCGCCGCGGCCTGCCGAGAACCCGGGTGGAAGATCGCGATCCACGACCCGGCGGGAATCGACGAGAGGTAGTACTGCTCCATTCTCGCGGCACCGTCGGACACGATGAAGGTGTCAGGCCGGTAATTCCGGTGAATCGTGCCGACGATGTCCTGTACCGTCGCGATCCCCGGACCTCGGAACTGAACCGGCTCCAGGCGACCCATGACGAGCACCGCGAGCACGGCCGCGATGGCGGCGACAGTCCCGGCGATCCTTCCCCAGGCCCAGCGCTCGGCAACCCAGACTCGGCCGGCGCTCAGGGCGTAGCCCGCTCCAAGCGCGGCGAAGATGAGCCCGTACCCGCAGTTGCGGTCAAGCGAGGACAACTGGTGGATGCGAGCCTGCTCCAAAGGCGTGATCAGGGCGGCCAGCGCGAGCAGGCCAAGGAGCGCGGTAGCCGGCCATGGCATCCTGCGCAGAAGGCTCAGCACCACCCCGGCTGCCGCCGGCACGACGATCAGGCCAGTCATCGCCAGCGCATGGAGCAGCACGGTACTGGCCGGAGCGGGCGGTCCTGACTGAATCGACCTGGCGACCGTAGTGACCAGGATGCCCCGCAGGTAGTCACGGCCGCCGAAAAGGACAAGGCCCGCGTCCGCGACGGCCACGGTGCCGGCTACCGAGGCCGCCATGCCGATCGCCCGCGTTCTGCCCGCGTTCCAGCCGCACAAGGCGAGCATGCCGACCACGACGACATCCCAGGCGGTTGTCCCGTATTTAGTTAGGTTGGCCGCGATCAGGGCGAATGCGCAGGCCGGCAGCCAGCCGAAGCCGCCATCTCGCGCCCTGACGGCCGCCCACGCGGCCGTCATGAGCAGGCACATCGCCATCGGGTCGAACGTAGCGAGCGCCCCGTAGTGCACGACGAGACCGCTAATTGCGAAAATCAGGCTCCCGAAGATGGCGGCGGCGCGCCCGAAGAGGCGCTTGCCGACGAGGTAAATCAACGCCGTCGTCAGCAGGGCGAAGGCCAGCGACGGCAGCCTGGCCGCGACAAGGCCGCCCGCGGAGTCCGCCGCGGCGGTGATGGGCGGGAAGATCACCGGTGCCCCGGAGAACGAGCTCGGGTAACTCGGCAGTGCCGCGCCGTGCAGCCAGTGCGCCCACTCGTGGTGACCGGCGTCGATGTAGAGTGCCTCGTCAGAGTAGGGACCCGTGCGCCACAGCCAGGGCACTGTCAGGACAAGCTGAGCGGTCAGGATCGACCAGAGCGGCCAGGCCTGTGCGATCCGGGCCTTCATGCCACGGCTTCCCCGGAGCTCACCGTCCCAGCCATCCGCGTGATCGCCGCGTCGGCCGTCGCCGGGCCGATGACCAGCTCGGCGCCCTTCTGCCGGGTCGTCCAGCCCTGCTTGAGGAAGGTCAAGGTGCCCAGGACCCGGATGACCTTCGCCAGCACCGCGGCGGACCAGAGCGCCGCGACCGGCCGGATCAGGACGAGAAGCACACGGTCTGCCCAGGTTTCGTCACTACGGCGAAAGCACAGGGTTCGCAGCCCGTTGGGGACGGACAAGATGAGCAGGGCCGCGATTGTTCGCCCGATCACCGGCTCGGTGATCGGGAACTGGCTGGCAAGCAGGTAGACCATGGCCACCGAGAGCAGGAAGCCGTGCAGCCCCGTCACCGTGAACCACCAGCAATAGGAGAGCACCGGCCGGTACTTGACCCGCCAGAAGTTGCGCACTGTCCGGCCTCGCGCCCAGCGGAGCCGCTGGCGAAGGTGGTGGCCGTAGTTCTCTGGCCACATGGTGAGCCCGAACGCGGACAGTTGCTGCACCGACCTGCCCTTGGCGCTCGCGCACAGCGCGAGCAGCGAGTCGTCGCCCAGGATGATCCGCCGGCCCAGGAAGAACTCATCCCGGTAGACCGGCAGGAACTCCCTGACCAAGGGCGCCCGGTACAGCGCGAACGGTCCGCGGTTGGTGTACATGTCGCCGGCCACCGACCATGAGGCGCCGATCACGGCCTGAGCGTACATCTGCAGCGAGTTCTGGACCCTGGTCAGGAAATTGACGTTCGCGTTGAACCCCATCTCGACCCCGGCGACCGACATGACCTTGCGGCGCTTGAACGGCTTGAGGCCCTCCTCGAGAGCGCGCCGCTCCAGCGTCGTATCGGAGTCCACGGTGACGAAGATGTCGGTCTGCGGAACCGACTCGAAGACCATGGCATGCGCACGGCGCTTGCCCTGGTTGGTCTGGCGCATCCAGCGGATCTCGGTGCCGTTGGGCCAGAATCCTGTCCAGTACCGCTGCAGGGCAGAGTAGTCGGTCTTCGAGCCGTCGTCGACTATCCAGATGAGCTGCGGGGGCCTGGTCTGATTCATCATCGAGTACAGGCAGCGGTCGAGCAGGCCCGGATCCTCGTTGTACACCGGTACCGCGATGGTGACATGCAGCCGGTCAAGCTTCTGGCGACTCTCCCGGGAAGTAACGACCACCGGCTTGTCAAACCAGGACAGCACGAAGCTGCTCACCCTGAAGGCAGCCGACGGACCCGCGCACAGCAGCAGCGCGAGCGACTGCCAGCCCACATGCCACGACACCCACCCGGCGATCAGGATGCTGGAGATTAGCAGGCCACGGGCTTCCCTGCGGTTGAAGGTCACCTCGGGGATGTCATAGGTGTCCCTCAGGGCTCCCGGAGTGACTTCCCGCGACGCCAGAACACGCGCACTACGACCACGAAGATTACCGTGACCACCGCTGCGATAACTGAGCTGATCTCGATGCCAGTCAGCAGGGACGAGCTCATCGGCAGCGTCCTTTCTGGCGATCGTCCGGCCCGGCTGCGCAAGCTCCATCAGCTTACTCATGCCCGCTGCCTGAGCATCGGGGAGCGGCCGTCGCCCACGGGAGAACTCGCGATGCGACATCGACCCGCCCCCCCTAATGCCCGTTGCAGCGCTCGCCAGCGACCCTGAGTATCTCCGGCTCCTGTCAAACTGTAGTTTACATCACTCTAAGTAGCTATCACGCCACATAGAGACTTTAGAGGTAGTCCAAGTCGCTTACGACCCAACGCGTTAGTAGTAACCTACGCGCAGTACGTACGAGACAGCCTTGTTGAGATCATAGCGGCGCTCTTGATCGACGGCAGGGCATTGTTGTGTTCTAGCCAGTTCTGAGACGAACGGCATGACTCGGGTGGGTCACTTTAGGGGGAGTCGCTGGTGGCTGGGACGGACCGCACGTCGCACTATTCGGCGCGGCAGCGCGGCATTCGCATCGTCGCAGGTGCCGCCATGGCTCTTGGCATGCTGAGCGTCCTGCCGCCGACATCCGGGCCGGCGGCGCGGGCTGACGAGGTGACCGCCTCGCAGAACACGCTGCGTGATGGCTGGGACGCCAGCGAGCCAGGGCTCAGCCCTTCGGTACTGACCGGCGGCAGCTTCGGCCAGCTGTTCTCCACCCCGGTCAACGGCCAGGTGTACGCGCAGCCGGTGGTAGCCGGCTCGACGTTGGTCGTGGCGACCCAGAACGACTACGTCTACGGGCTGGACGCGGCCAGCGGCGCGGTCAGGTGGTCGATGTCACTCGGCACGCCATGGCCGACGTCCACCGCGAACTGCACTGACGTCACGCCCAGCGTCGGGGTGATGAGTACCCCGGTCTACGACCCGTCGTCCGGCATCGTCTACCTGGTCGCTGAGGTCATCCCGCCTGGTAACGACGCGTACCACCCGGCGTTCTACCTGCACGCGCTCAGCGCGCAGACTGGCGCGGAGCAGCCCGGCTGGCCGGTGCAGATCCAGGGCGCTCCGGTGAACGACCCGACCAGGCCGTTCGATCCGTACTCCGAGTGGCAGCGGCCCGGTCTGCTGCTGATGGGAGGCTCGGTCTACGCGGCGTTCGGCTCGCACTGCGATTACTCGCCCTTCGTCGGATACGTCGCCGGCGTGAACACCAGTACGAGGTCGCAGACGATGTGGTCGTCGGATGCCGGCCTGACCGACAGCATGGGCGGCATCTGGCAGGGCGGCGGCGGGCTGATGTCCGACGGCACCGGCCGCATCTTCCTGGCCACGGGCAACGGCGTCTCGCCTGCGAGCGGACCAGGTAGCTCCCCGCCATCCGAGCTGGCCGAGTCCGTCGTCCGGCTGGCCGTCGGCAGCGGCGGGGCGCTGAGCGCACAGGACTTCTTCAGCCCGACCAATGCCCCCGCACTGGATTCCACTGACCGTGACTTCGGTTCGGGCGGGCCGGTCGGCCTGCCGTACGGCACGTCGGCCTACCCGCACCTGCTAGTCCAGGCAGGCAAGGACGGCCGGGTTTTCCTGCTCAGCCGCGACAGCCTCGGCGGCCGGGGACAGGGCACGAACGGCACGGACAACGTACTATCCGTCGCCGGTCCCTATCAGGGTCAGTGGGGTCATCCGGCCGCGTTCGGCGACACCGCCGCCGTCTCGACGGCCAACTCCGCGACCGCGAACGACTTCGTCTACTACGTGGGCAGGAACGACGCCCTGCGCGCGCTCAAGTTCGGCGTGGACTCATCGGGCTCGCCCCTGCTGTCGGACGTGGCGAACAGCGCGGGGAACTTCGGCTTCAGCTCCGGATCGCCGGTAGTGACCTCCAACGGCACGGATCCGTCCTCGGCCGTGGTCTGGGAGGTCTACACCAGCGCTCCCGGCGCAGCGGGCACGCTGGAGGCCTACCAGGCCGTCCCCGCGTCAAGCTGCACCGCCGCCGCGCCGTGCACGCTGCGAGAACTCTGGTCCGCGCCGATCGGGACAGCGAGCAAGTTCACGATCCCGGCGACCGACAGCGGCCGGGTCTATGTCGGGACCGGCGACGGGCACGTGCTCGGCTTCGGATCCCCCGATGCC
>DASWAA010000288.1:0-3684 GCA_036391385.1 Streptosporangiaceae bacterium | reverse complement strand
GGCCAGCGAGTGATCTACAGCTACACCGGTCTCACCCCGCCGGCCGGCCTGCTGTCGCTGATCAGGCACGGTGAGGTCGCCGGCGTCATCTTCTTCAAGGGCAATATCGCCAGCCAGTCTCAGCTCCTCGCGGTCGCGCGCGAACTGCAGAAGGCCAACGCCGCCAGCACCAACCCCGTGCGGCTGCCGCTGCTGCTGATGACCGACCAGGAGGGCGGCCAGGTCCGCCGGCTGACGTGGGGCCGGCCGACGCTGTCGGAGAAGCAGATCGGCCAGTCGGCTCACCCGGAGGCTGCCGCCACCTCGGCCGGGAACGGCGCCGCGGCCACGCTGCGCGCGTCCGGGCTGAACGTCAACCTCGCCCCGGTGCTCGACGTGTACCGGACCGCCGGCAACTTCATCGACCAGTACGGCCGGTCGTACTCAAGCAACCCAGCCGTGGTGTCCACGCTCGGCGCCGCCTTCATCGCGGCGCAGCAGGCCGGGCACGTAGCGGCCACGGCCAAGCACTTCCCTGGCCTGGGCGCCGCCGCCAAAGCCCAGAACACGGACCTGGGGCCGGTGACGCTTGGCCTGTCCGCGAACACCATCCGGAATGTCGACGAGCTCCCGTACAAGGCGGCGATCGCCAGGCAGGTGAAGCTGGTGATGGCTTCCTGGGCGCTCTACCCGGCACTGGATACCAGGTACCCGGCCGGACTGTCGTGGACGATCATCCATGGCGAGCTGCGGGGGCGACTCGGTTTCGCCGGGGTGACCATCACCGATGCGCTCGAGGCTGGCGCGCTCAGGAACTTCGGCTCGACCGGGAACCGGGCGACACTTGCCGCCAAGGCCGGGATGGACCTGCTGCTCTGCTCCGTACAGCACTACAGCCAGGGCCAGGCCGCGATGACGGCGCTGAACAGCTACTACCTCGGCGCCTCGACGTCGGCGCAGGCTCAGTTCAAGCTCGAGGCCGAGCGGGTAATGGCGCTGCGCGCCACCCTGCCCTCGGCCTAGGCCAGCACTGCGCCCCGGGAGCGGCCCGGCTCAGACGACGACCGTGCCCGTCGCCGCGGTCAGCTCGGCCAGCAGGCCGGTCAGCCGCGCGGTCACCGGGCCGGGCTCGCCGGTGCCGATGACGCGCCCGTCGATCCTGAGCACCGGGGCGATGCCGCCCATGGTGCCGGTCACGAAGACCTCGTCGGCCGTGTAGATCTGGGTCAGCGAGTAGTCCCCGACCACGCAGCCGATGCCCGCGCCAGCGGCGAGCTCGAGCACGGCGGCGCGGGTGATTCCCTCCGGGCACGCGGCCGCTGCCGGTGTCCCGAGCACGCCGCCGGTCACGCAGAACACGTTGGTCGCGTTGGTCTCGGCGACGAAGCCGCGCTGGTCCAGCATGATCGCGTCGTCAGCGCCCGCGACATTCGCCTCGATCTTGGCCAGGATCGAGGGGAGCAGGTTGGCGTGGTGGATCTTCGGGTCCAGGCAGTCAGGCGGCGGCCGCCGGATGCTGGAGGTGACCAGCGTGATCCCGGTCGCCGCGTAGACCGGCGGCTTGTGCTCGGCCAGGACGATGAGGGTCGGGCCTGACTGGTTCAGTCGCGGGTCCATGCCGCTGGTGATCTTCACGCCGCGTGTGAGGGTCAGCCTGATGTGCACGCCGTCGGTCATCTCGTTGGCGGCCAGCGTGCGCCGGATCTCGGCGGTGATCTCCTCGTCCGCCGGGACCGTCTCGAAGGCGAGCGCCTGAGCCGACCGCCGCAGCCGCGCCAGGTGCTCGGTCAGCCGGAAGATACGGCCGTCATGCAGCCGCAGGCCCTCCCACACCGCGTCCCCGCCCTGCACCGCCGAGTCGAACGGGCTCACCGCCGCCTCGTCCCGGTGGGTCAGCCGGCCCGCCACGCTGACGATGACGTCCCGGTTCCGCTCGTCGAAAGCCTGAAGCATGAGTGGGATGGTAATCCAGTCCCGATCACGAGATTCTGATCGACCTGCGACAACGGTTTCAGGCGCTCGACATCACAGTCGTCCACGGCGATCTTTACGGCGGCCGGGCGGCCGGCCAGTTCCGAGCAGCAGGTTGATGATCGCGGCAATCAGCGCCCCGCCCGCTGCCCGCGCAGCCGGAGGTTCTTAACCGACACGCCTTACTTATAGCTTGTGTCGGATTCCTTTGGGAGTGCCGAAAGCTATGAATACGGAGCTGGACTATGGTGCCAGCCGGTGCGGCGCGAGTTCTTCGTAGAACGGCTGGCAGCGGGCCGCCAGATCCTCCAGGTTTGGTGGCAGCGCCGCGTCAGCGTCCTTTTCGCCGTCCCGCCTTGAGCCGAAGCCCGTCGATGCCCAGACCCCGGCGTACCAGTGCTTCGCCCAGACCCCGTCGGTCGGCCGCGGTCCTGCGGGCCAGGAGAGCATCGCCTGGTCGAACGGGATCCCCAGTGCGTCGCACAGCGCTTCCAGCGTGGCGCGCGGCGCGGCGGCGAGGTCGGCGGCGTCGATCACCGGGCCGCCGAAGAGCCGGTAGATCTCGACCTGCTGCTCCAGCCCTAGGTCCGCGAGCGTCGGCGTGTCCCTGACCTTGGCATACGACGCGAGCAGCCGCCGCGGGTCGCGGATCAAGAACGCGTGCCGCAGGCCAGCGAGCCGGGTCCGGTCCACCTCAGGCAGCAGGTGGTGCGTCATGTGCTTGGCGTAGCAGACGGTCTTGCCCGGCGGCAACTGGCCCGAGGTGAGCTGATCGACCACCTCCGGCCAGCGGACCGGCATCGAAGCCAGGATCTCCTCGCGGCCCGGATGGTCGATTCCGGTCCGCTCCAGGTAGTAGGCATACAGCGGCTCGTCGACGACGACCGTGTCCGGACGACTGCCGAACGAGCGCATCAGTGCGGTCGAGAGCGTCCGTGGCCCGGACCACATCGCGATCCGGGTGACCCCGGCCGGCCGGGCGGTGTCACCCTGACTGGCTGCCACCGGAACCCCCGCTCAGAGCGTGACGACGCTGCGCAGCACCTCGCCGCGGTGCATCTTGGCGAACGCCTCCTCGACGCCGTCCAGCGGGATCGTCTCGGTCACGAACTTCTCCAGCGGCAGCCGTCCGGCCAGGTGCAGGTCGGTCAGCATGGGGAAGTCCCGGTCCGGCAGGCAGTCCCCGTACCAGGACGACTTGAGCGACCCGCCGCGGCCGAACACGTCGAGCAGCGGCAGCTCCAGCCTCATCTCCGGGGTCGGCACGCCGACCAGGACGACGGTGCCCGCGAGGTCCCTGGCGTAGAAGGCCTGCGTGTAGGTCTCGGGCCGCCCGACCGCCTCGATCACCACGTCGGCGCCGTTGCCCTCGGTCAGCGCCCTGATGCGCTCGACCGGGTCGGTCTCGCGCGAGTTGATCGTGTCAGTGGCGCCGAGGTCGCGTGCCCACGCCAGCTTCCGGTCGTCGATGTCGACGGCGATGATCTTCCGTGCCCCGGCCAGGCGGGCCCCGAGAACCGCGGCGCAGCCCACGCCTCCGCAGCCGATCACCGCGACGGAGTCGCCACGGCCGACCTGGCCGGTGTTCAGCGCGGCTCCGAGGCCGGCCATGACGCCGCAGCCGAGCAGGCCGGCGACCTCAGGTGAGACCTGCGGGCTAACCCTGGTGCACTGGCCGGCGGCGACCAGGGTCTTCTCCGCGAACGCGCCGATGCCGAGTGCGGGGGAGAGCGC
>DASWAA010000287.1:0-40115 GCA_036391385.1 Streptosporangiaceae bacterium | reverse complement strand
ACTGGTGGGCACCCAGCAGCACGGGAAGCCACGCCAGCGCTATCAGCTCGCGGCGCTGGCGGATATGGCGGACGGCATCAATGCCGATCGCGGTGATCACTACTCCACCCGCCAGGTCAGCCTGCGCGGAGAAGCACATATCGGGTCCTCAGGCCGGCACGCGGCGATTGACCGAGATCGGCATCGAGATTCGCTGGCCCCGTAACACCGGGCGGCGCCGGAGCCCATCAAGGACAGTATGGCACCTTCGGTGATTGGCAGCACCGAGTCGGCCTTGCGGCCGACACCCATCAGCTACGGGATCGAGCGGGCGACGGCGACGGTACAGGTCGATCATTTCGGACCGTTAGTCCGCGGCCGCTGGCGAGGTCAGGTTTGCCGGTCATCTCTTAGCGCCCGGCTGGTGGCGTCCGCGGTCGTTGTGGCGGCCCAGGCGGCGATCTGGCTGCGGTTACGGAAGCCGAGCTTGGTGAGGATGTGCTGGACGTGGTTTTCCGCGGTCCGTTCGGCGACGTGCAGCACGTCGGCGATCTGGCGGTTGGTGAGGCCGCGTCCGACCAGTTCGGCGATCTGACTCTCGCGTGGCGTGAGCCGGCCCGACGCGCCGTGCCCGGTGCCGCGCCGCAGGGTCTCGGCCAGGTGCTCGGCGTCGGCTCTCAGTCCTCTCATGCCGAGCCGGGCCGCGCCGCGGGCGGCGTCACCGGCCAGGACGAGCGCTTCGGAGCGGTGCTCACGCCGGCCGCGCCGGGCCAGGACTCTCGCGAGGTCGTAGCGGGACATGAGCTCGAACGGCGGCAGGCCGGCGCGCTGGTTGGCAGCAATGGCCGCCCTGAGGTGCCGCACCGCGGCGTCCGGCTTGCCCAGGCAGGCGGCGAGGCAGCCCAGCGTGTACTCGCTGGAGCCGTCGATCGCGTTGAGCCCGGTCCCGCCGGTCACGAAGTAGCGGGCCCATGGCCGCAGGCGCTCGTACGCGATGGCCGCGCCGTCCGCGTCGCCCACCAGGGCAGCCGCCCGTGCGCGCAGGTCAAGTACGGCGTACGCGATGAAGCGGGGCGGCTGCCAGGCCCGCCACGGCGGGAGCTTCTCGTACCATGCCCGGGCCCGGTCCAGGTCGCCGCGGCTCGCGTAGTGCGCCACCAGGATGGCACCGCGACCCGCCGCCAGCGCGGGCGTGTCCGCCTCCTGCTCGAGCGTCGCGAACCAGTGGTCGTGGCGCGGGTCTGCGGTCAGGCTGGCGAGCTTGGCGCCGGCGATTGCCCGGTTCTGCCAGGCCCGGATGTCCAGGCCCCGGGCCGCGAGCCTGACGGCGTCATCGAGATGGCCCTCGGCTACCGCGAACCGGCCCCGGGCCATGGCGAGCGCGCAGCTGGTGCGGGCCAGGTGCCAGCCGGCCACCGGCTGGCTGAGCTGGCGCGTGATCGCGGCCAGCTCAGCCAGATCTGACTCGGCTCTGTCGATGTCGCCGAGCTGGCAGCTGGCCTCGATCCGCCACAGGCGGCCCCAGAGTCCCGCCCAAGGGTCGGCCCGCTCGGCGGCGAGCATGAGCATGCGCTCGGCCACCTCCAGTCGGTCACCGACCCCGTCGGGTCCGGCACATGCCATCTGCCGCGAGTGCAGCGCGCTTACCAGGCCGGCGGGTGAGCCGGCCGCCTCGGCAAGCGCGAGGGCCCGGAGGCTGAGCCGCTCGGCCCGGTCGGCGTTCCCCGCAGACAGCGACGCGCTCTGCACCATGGCGATGGCGGCGATCAGCCGGGCCGACAGCTCCGCGTCGCCATCCGCCAGGTCGCGCAGCGCGGACTCTGCCAGCTGGACGACCCGCCGCCCCCACTCCTCGTCAGCGACGCCCTCCAGGACGAGGGCAGCGCGTGCCATTCCCGCCGGATCGCCCCGCTGGCTGGCCTCGTCTCCGGCTTGCCCGGCTGCGGTGATGGCCTGGTTCACGTCACCCGCCTTGTACAGGGCTTCGGCCCTGGCGAGCAGGAGCCGACCGCGGTCGGCGCCCGTGAAACCGCCTGCACTCGTGACCTGCAGTGCCTGTTCGAGGAGGCGGGCGGCTTCCTCGTAGGCGAGGCTGCTCATCCTGACGGCCGCGGCTCGCTCGGCCCACCCGACGGCGTGCGAAGGATCGGCAACGGCACCGGCGGACAGCCAGTGATAGGCGATCTCGGCGGCGTGCCGGTCGAGGTCGGCGGCGTGCGCGATCTCGAGGTGCTCGGCAGCGCGGCGGTGGATGGCAAGCTGCCGCGAGGGCGGCACGTCCGCGCGGATGGCGTCCCGGACAAGCGCATGCGAGAACGCAGCCGCCTCGCCGGGCGCGGTCCGGACCAGCCCTGCGGCGGAGGCCGTGTCCAGTGCCGCGAGGACGGCGTCCGGGGTCATGCCGCCTGCAGCCGCGACCATCCGGACGTCGATCACCGACGCAACCACCGCGGCCGTGGACAGCACTTCACGACAGCTCACAGGCAGTCGCGCCAGGCGCTGGCCGATGACCGCTCGCACGCCCTCTGGCAGTCCGGTCTCCCACAGCCCGGCGCCGGCCGGCCCAGCGGCTGCCGCTTCGCTCGCCAGCCGGCCAAGCTCGGCTACGAAGAACGGGTTGCCCTTGGTCCGGCTGGTCACCCCGGCAACGACCCGGAGGTCGAACCGGCGTCCGAACGTCGCCTCTAGCTGATCGGCGACCTCGGCCTCGGCCAGCCCGCCGAGCCTCAGCTGCACAGTGCCGGGCTCGCGGACAAGCGCCGCGACGGCTCCCAGGGCGGCAGCGTTCGGGCTCAGCTCCTGGTCGCGGTAAGTCGCGACGAGGAGAACGCGCGAGGCGGGCAGGTCCCGGCCACAGTGAGCCAGCAGCATGGCCGACATGGAATCGGCCCACTGCAGGTCATCGAGAACGATTACCAGGCCCGCGGGCGCGGCGGTGGCCGTTACCTCGGCTGTGAGGGATTCGAACAGCCGGAAGCGCTGGGAGCCGTCCGGCGGTGGCGCCGCAGCACCTGGCCGGTTGTGGCCGGCCATGCCGGAGAGTATCTGGCTGGCCTGGTCCGGCGGCCCGTCGCCGGGTACTGGCCAGGCTGAGCAGGCTGCCAGGATCTGCCGCCATGGCCACAGCGGCGGGGCGCCATCATCTTCGGCGCATGATCCCCAGGCGACCGGCACGCCGAGATCGGCGGCGCGTGACTCCAGTTGTCCGGCCAGGCTAGTCTTCCCGATTCCGGGCTCGCCGGACACCAAGATCGCCCCGCCCCGGCCAGCCTGCACGCCCGCAAGGCAGGCGGATACGACCTGGAGTTCCCGAGCCCGGCCCGCGAACGGCCGGGCCAGGTGCGGGCGCCGGGTCTCACCCGTCACGGGCCCGACCTCCGTCCGCCAGGCACGGGCGCAGCGGGAAAATGAGTACCGGTTCTGAGTACTTGCCGCGATGCCGACCTGGCCGGGTTCGCGCCATGTTCATCGCATGACTTCTCACGTCTCTCATACTCGCCGGCTCACGGTCCTTCGCGCCGCCGCCATGTTCGACGGCGTCAGCTCGACGCTCCTGGCCGAGCCATCAGTAGTGATCGCCGACGGCTCGATTTCTGCTGTCCACGGCCCGGCTGAGCCTGCTCCAGCCAACGCGAGAGTCGTCGACCTGCCCGGACTGACCTTGATGCCCGGCCTGGTCGACACGCACATGCATCTGTGCTTCGACGCGACGGGCGATCCGATCGGTCACCTCGCGCGGGCCGATGACGACACGCTGCGCCAGCGGATGGCCGAGGCAGCCAGGCTGGCGCTTCGCGCGGGTGTGACCACGGTGCGCGACCTCGGCGACCGCGGCTACCTGGCCCTGGACCTACGCGACCGCGACCCCGCACGCGATGCCGATCCGCTGCCGACAATCGTTGCTGCCGGCCCTCCGATCACCACCCCCGGGGGCCACTGTCATTTCCTCGGCGGAGCCGCCAGCGGGCAATCCGGTCTCCGCGCGGCCGTGCGGGAGCGGGCGGAGCGGGGCGTGGACGTGATCAAGGTGATGGCAAGCGGTGGAAACATGACCCCGGGCTCCCTAGCGCACGAACGGCAGTTCGACGCCGGGTCACTGCGGGTGATCGTGGACGAGGCCCACCGCCATGGCCTGCCGGTCACGGCGCACGCGCATAGCGCGCGGTCCATCGCCGACGCGGCAGCAGCAGGCGTCGACGGGATAGAACACGCGACGTTCATGTCCGCCGACGGTGTCGACGCACCCGAGGCCCTGATCCGCGCCATCGCCCGACAGCGAATCGCGGTCGGCTGGACCGTGGGCCGGGACCCGGCCCAGCCCGGGATCCTGCACCCGCAGATCGCAAGCCGGATGGCCGGGCTGATCGCCACCCGGCGGCAGCTGTATGAGTCCGGCGCGGTGCTGGTGCCCGGCAGCGACGCCGGAGTCTCGCCCGCCAAGCCGCACGACGTGCTGCGTTTCGCCCCCGACGACCTGGCCAGGATCGGCCTGAGTCCGGCCGAGATCTTGTGGGCGATGACCTCCCGGGCCGCCCAAGCATGTGGACTCGGGCACCGCAAGGGACGAATAGCCCCCGGATTCGACGCCGACATCCTCGCTGTCGACGGCGACCCGCTCGACGATCTCGGCGCCATCCGCAGACTGCGTGCCGTGTACGCGGGCGGCCGGGCTGTCCTCCCGGCCTTGGCCGGGCAGGCCGGAATCGAGGTGCCATGATGTCAATTCCCGTCATCCCGCCAGCGAGCGGCCAGATGCCTGCCCCGCCCGCCGAGCCGTACCTGGTGACGCTGACCGGCGAATGGGGTCTGTGGCGCGACATCGCCGTCAGGACCGCCGGATTCCCGGTGTCCGGGCTCGACATCTTCGGTTCGCCGGCCGAGCAGGACGGCTTGCGCGCGGTGGCGCGCGATCCGCTGTTCCGCACGGCGGTCACGTGGCAGAACCGGGCCGCGATGCGCAACGCGGTCGCCAAGATCGCCGCCGGGATCCCCGCGCCCGGCAGCACTCAGCGGCGGCGGGAGGAGGTCGTCGCCAGCTACTGGCAGCGGTACTGCGCCAAGAACGACACGATCGGCTTCTTCGGGCCACTGGCCTGGGGGCGTGCCGCCGACGACGGCCCGGCTGTCCAGGCGAGCTGCGGTCAGCTGGTCAGCCAGAGCACCGTGCAGTTCGAGGCCTGGGCCATCCAGGCCCTCGCCCAGGCTGTGGACCCGGACCTCGGGGTCCCCGCCGGCCCGGGAGCTGAGCGCGACCTGCGAATCCAGCTGGAACACTCCCGGCCGGAGGTGCGCGACCGCGGCCTGGCGGCGCTCGACCGGCTTGAGCGATGCCGGTCTGCGGTAACGCAGGCCACGAGTCCCGAATCTCTCGACGAGGCGCTCGGCGACCTTGACCGCGTGTTCGAAGAGCTGACCGGCCAGTCCCCGACTCGCCGGGCGGGCGAGACCAACGCCGCCCGGACTGTGCTCTACCTCGACTGCATGCGCGAACTGGACCTGACTGTCGGGCCGGACCTTCGGGCCGAACTGGCGGCGACGCTGCCGCCACTGCTGGCCGGCGCCCGCTGGTACTGCGGCCGGATCTACCACGCAGCCAGCCTGGTCATCGGCGAAGCAGTCGCCGCGAGCGGCGCCCGCTCACTGGATCGAGTGCTTGCGGCAGTGCTGCCCGCCCTCAGGCACTTGCCGGAGATCGCGGCCGCAGCCAACGGCGATTTGCAGCGGCGCTGGTCAGCCCTGCTCGCTGACCCGCAGCCAGCAACTATCGCGACCCGGGCAGCGGCGGCGTTCGCTGACTACACGCCGGCCTGGCCGATCAGCGTCTACCAGTCCGCGGACATCCAGATCGCCGCACCCAGCCTGGCCGCCGTCAATGCGGGTGACTACCTGTGCGTCGTCGGCGATTTCCATCCAGGTGCCAATCCTCTGGGCCAGAGCATGTTCGCCACCCGGCACCCCGACAGGGAGCGCTTCCTCGGTGGCATCGCATCCGACGTCGGGACGCTGCCCTTCCTGCACCCGCCTGGTGGCATCGCGCCGCCGCCCACGCGGAACATGCCGGCGGTCACCCGCCCCGGCGACGTGCACGTCGCGGCAGGGCCACGGGAACGCATGCCCGATGGCTACCGCACGCTGCCGGCGGCGGACTTGATTGTGGACGGCGAGACCGTTACGACCCCGGACGGCTCTTGGCAGGCCCCGATCGCGCACCTGCTGTGGCTGCCCATGCTGGTCGCCGGAGTGCACGCGTATGACCCGTTCCCGATCGCCTCAGCCGATGGCCATGGCCCGCGGATCACTATCGAGCGCACGGTCTGGCGGCGGGAGACCTGGCACGTCCCCGCGGCGCAGGGACCACGGCGCCCGGATGCCGCGGCGGACTGGGCCCGTGATCGCGGCCTGCCGCGGCGGGTTTTTGCGTTGTCCCCGGGCGAGCTCAAGCCGATCTACATCGACTTCGACAGCCCCGTCCTCACCCGGATCTTGTGCCGCCAGCTCCGCCGGGCCGCCGCCGAGTTCCCGGGCCGGCCGGTCCGGTTCACCGAGATGATCCCTGCGCCTCATGACTGCTGGCTGGCCGACCAAAGCGGCCAGCGCTACACCAGCGAACTGCGCCTGGTCGCCGTCGACCTGGCACGCAGGGAGCTCACAGGCACACAGGCACCTCCCGGAACGCATCAGCCGATCGGCAGATCCCGGCCCGGCCCTAATGTCAAGAGATCGAGGAGGGCCATTTAGCCACTCTGCCGGCACTGGAGCCATTCCCGGCTCAACCGTCTACGTCCGGCTCGGTATCGCCGGCGTACCACAGCTGCTCCTCAAGACGACTGTCCATTAGCAAGATCCGAGGCTTACGGTACGAGGCAGGGGCGCGTGCACGCGCACGTCCGGAACTGCTGGCAGCCGACCCTCCACGCCCGCCGCCGGGAACGTCACCGTCCCTCCAACCGGGATCGGCTGGACCGAATGTTCTGATCACACCACGTGCAAGGCGAGATCTCAGGCAACCAGCGGCGAGGCCATCCGCGCGCCGAAATAGGCGCCTGGCTCAGCCAACCCGGCAAGCGTTACCCGGACCGGAACGATACCGGTCCCCCATGCCCCTGCTCCCAGAACTGGAAAATACGGACGGCTGGCAGCGGGGTGACTGTGGCTGTTGGCTCGGCTTGGCTCCCACTCAGGACGTCCTCGCTCGGTCAATTGCATTGGCCGAGACCACGGATCGACATCAGAACATGTTCTGAATAAACTCTTGTCATGAGCGCGCAGCCAGCCGACGCCGTGAGCTTCTCAGACCTGTCCCGCAACCCGCGCGCCGTCGCCGAACGCACCCGGCGCCTGGGCAGGCTGCGGGTGACCCACCGCGACGGGCCCGACTTCTACCTGACAGCAGCCGAAGCCGAAGACGAGCGGGACGAGAACCTCCTGACCGCCTCCCGGATGTTCATCGCCCTGTCCCGCAGCGACGCCGGAACACGCGCGGTCGAGCTCGCCGTCACAGATGTCTTCCCCTGGACCCGCCACCTGTCCGCCGGCGAACGGTCGGCCTTCGCCGCAGAACTCATCGCCGCCTTGTCGGACGCGGCCGAACTCACCATCGACGGCAAAGCGCGCGAAGTTATCGCCAGCTGGCGCGCCACCGCCCGCATCAAGGCAGACACCCGCCAGTACCAGCAGGCACTGACCGCCACCGACGGTGACTACGGACCCGCAGAGGCACTCGGATGAGCCCCAAACGCGGCGACCGGGTCACCGTCCCCCCGCCCGACAGCCAGTGGGACGTCAGGTTCGGCACCAGCGAAGCAGCCACCGGCCGGGACGAACTATGCCGCCATGCATTAGCGAACACCCGGCGCTGCCTGGAGATCCTGCGCACCGATCCCAGAACCCGGACCGACCACGACCGACAGCACCGCCTCCGCGGAGACCTCGCCACCCACCGCCACAACGGCCGTGACCTCGAGCAATGGGAATACGAGGTCACCAGCGGCGGCCGCGTCCGCTACGCCATCGACGACCACACCCGCACCGTCTGGCTGATCTACGCCTCACCCAGGCACCCCAAAGACACCGACCGGTAAGCCTGCCCGGCCCGGCACAAGTAAGGCTCTGATTGTGTGTCGCGTAGGAACTGCTTGGTTTTTCTCGTAGCGTCCAGAGATTCCGGCGGGCTGCTCCGTAAGGCTCTGCCGGCCGCCTTTCGGGTGGCCTGGCTTTCGAACGAGTTGCCAGCCCGCCGGGTCCTGCCGTGGCGAGGCTCAAAAAGAGGTGCGAACGCCTGGATGATCTGAAATCAGAGCTGCCCGCCGCGGTCACCATATCCATTGCGTGACCAGGAGAGGGGCCGTTCGTGGCGGCTGTGATCATCGGGATCGACCCGCACAAGGGATCGCACACCAGCAGCTGGTGGCCGCCGGGGAGCGGGTCCTGGACGTCCAGCCCAAGCTCGGGTCCCGGGTTCGGCTGCTGTCGGACGGGCAATCCGGCAAGAGCGATCCGAACGACGCCCGCTCGGTCGCGATCGCCGCACTCCGCTCGCCGGTCCGCCGGGCTGTCGTCGCTGATGATCACCCGGTGGTACTGAAGATGCGGGCCAAGCGGCACCGGGACCTGGCCCGGCTGCGCTACCAGTCCGCCTGCCGGCTGCATGCCGTGCTGTGCGAGATCATCCCGGGCGGGGTGTCCAAGGAGATCACCGCAGCGGCCGCCGATGCCCTGCTCGCCTCGCTGTCCCCCGCCGGAGCGGTCCAGGAGGCCAGGCGGCAACTCGCCGCCGAGCACGCCGCGGACCTGCGCCAGCTCGACACCAAGCTAGCCGCGACCAGGAAGACCATCATCGCCGCGGTCCGCGCGTCCGGCACCAGCCTGACCGATGTCTTCGGCGTCGGCCCGATCATCACCGCCACCATCCTCGGCGACGTCCCGGACATCTCCCGGTTCCCCGACCGGGACCATTTCGCCGCCTACAACGGCACCGCCCCGGTCCAGGCCTCCTCCGGGAACCGGAACGTCTTCCGGCTGTCCCGGCGCGGCAACCGGCGGCTCAACCACGCCATCCACATGGCCGCCGTTACCCAGGTCCGCAACAAGCACAGCGAAGGCCGCGCCTACTACGACAAGAAGATCAGCGAAGGCAAGACGCCCAAGGATGCGCTCCCCCGCATCCCCGGGGCACCGCTCGGAGTCAGGCATGTCCGCCCTCGCCTTGATCTGCAGGTCAGTCATAGTCCGCCTCGTCGCGCCATTGGGCTGGTTAGAGGCAATGCAGTTCCGCACTCAGCATGACGCCGGTCCCAAATTGCACTCACGTGCCCGTCGTCAGGACTCAGGCAAGAGATACGAAACAACCACAGACCCTCGAAGTGGCCTCCTGCTTCCAGAAGACCTCCGACGGAAGCCCAACTTCTCAGACCTGCACAAACTTGTCGGGATGGCGGGATTCGAACCCGCGGCCTCCTGCTCCCAAAATAGGAAAATACGGTCGGCTGACGACGGCTCATGTCGCCTGGCATGGCGCTCACCTGCGACGATCCAAGCCAGGCGTCGGCTGGCGTGGCCTGGTGACTGCCGCCGTTGGCTCCCACCTTGGCTCCCAGTCCTGGCGATGCTCGCCTGCTGCGGACTCTTGTTGTCAGAGCGCCGTGACAGCATCGACTCAGGCGGCAGAGGTGTCCTGCTCGGCCGGTTGCGCGCGCCCGCAGGTGCGCGTAAAGTTAAGTCATGCCTTAAGTCGGGGAGGGTTCCTTGAGCTGGGCTGTGAAGGTAACTGATGAGTACGCGGCGTGGTTCACGGCGCTGATCAAGGAGGACCTGCCATCCGCCGTCCAGGTCGCGCAGGCCGTCGCCGCCCTACGGGAGGACGGCCCGGCACTCGGCCGCCCGCTGGTCGACCGGCTGAAGGACTCCCGGATCCACCACCTCAAGGAGCTCCGGCCGGGGTCGCGGGGCCGGTCGGAGATCAGGATCATCTTCCGTTCGATCCGGCCCGGTCTGCGTTGTTACTGCTGGGTGGGGACAAAGCCGGGAACTGGGACCGCTGGTACCGGGTCAGCATTCCGGTCGCCGAGCAGCTGTACTACGAGTACACCGCTGAAGGACAGGAGTGAGGGAATGCCCAAGCGAGAGCCCGGGAACTGGGAAGACCTCGAGCGGGACCTCCATGCCGCCGGAGTGAGCCCAGAGGAGATCGCGGCCGGGGCGCGCGAGCTGCTCGCCCAGGCGCGCGGCCACCAGCTCGCCGAGACCCGCAAGAAGCTCGGCGTCGGCCAGAAGGACATCGCTGCCGCCATGGGAGTCACTATCGCCCGCGTCTCCCAGATCGAGCACGGCGAGGTGACATCCTTCGAGGTCATCGCCCGCTACGTCGAGGCCCTCGGCGGCCGCCTCGACCTCGTCGCCGACTTCGGCGACCACACCGTCCGCCTCCCCGTCACCGACACTGCCGCCAGCGCCGCGGCCTGACCGAGCGCCGGCCCGGCGAAGTAATGCACACCAGCTTGATTCTTCCTATAGATGGGTGACATCTTCCAAATATGCGTGCCGAGGCGCCCGCGCTCCCGCCGATACTCCGCGCCCAGCACCGGGCCGAGCTCCTTACGGCGCTTCTCCTTCACCCTGACAGCGAGCACACCATCACCGAGCTGAGGCTGGGCGTTCCCTTGACGACCGCCCAGCGCGAGGTCAACCGGCTCTCAGAGGCCGGCCTAATCACCGAGCGGCGCGCCGGGCGGACAGGGTCATCCGCCCCATCCCCGCCAGCCGGTACCCGCCCGCTCACCGACCTGCTCGCCCTCGCGTTCGGCCCGCACCTGATGATCAGCCAGGAGTTCGCCGACCTCCAGGCCATGGGCGAGAGGCCCACGACGCGACAGAGCAGGCAGAGCAGCGCGCGGGCTCGATCTTGAAACACCCAGCCAGCGCGATCCCGGTCGGGCATAGCCATCGGCAGCCTTCGCTCGGCGGTGCAGGGCGGATGTCGGGTGCCGCAGTACGCGGTCACGGGAACCGGACACGGAGGGGACCGGGTGGGAACATGTCCGGGCCGGTCATCGCGGCGTCGGCAACCTCGATGGCAGGCAGACACCCGCCTGTACCCGCAGGCACTGGCCTCCACCGAGGGTGACTACGGACCCGCAGAGGCCCTCGGATGAGCCCCACACGCGGCGACCGGGTCACCGTCCCTCCGCCCGACGGCCAGTGGGGGTCAGGTTCGGCACCAGCGAAGCAGTCACCGGCTGGGACGAAATATGCCGCCATGCATTAGCGAACACCCGGCGCTGCCGAGGAACGATACGAGGCCTACCTGAAGCAGGAGGGCAGCCAGTGACCAGCCCGGAGATCCTTCACTACGGCCGCGACGAGTCCTTCCCCGATGCTGGGGACCAGGCCGCGATAGCCGCCGGGATGAAGCAACTCCGCGCCGAGCAGCGCGCCTGACGTCTCGCCGACACGCGCCGCCAAAATACGGTCGGCTGACAGCGGCTCATGGCGCCTGACGTGGCGCTCACCTGCAACGATCCAGGCCCGACGTCGGCCGATGTCGCCTTGTGTCTGTAGCTGTTGGCTCCCACCGAGACCGCCTTCGGCGGTCGGACGGGGATTGTTCACTTTGTACCCATACGTGACCGGCTGGCCCTCCCGGATGTCAAATACTGTTGGACCGGACAGCGTGCGGCGCGTACTAGGCCACCCGTGCGGCTACCGGGTCCCGCCCTGGGAGGAATGCATGCGCGATCGTGCCATCCGGATCGGCAACTTCTCTGGTTATCTCGGTGACCGGTTCAGCGCGCTCGACGAGGTGCTGTCCGGAGATCCGGTCGATGTTCTGCAGGGCGACTACCTAGCCGAGGTCACCCTGGCCGGGCTGGCGACGAGCTTCAAGAACGAGCCAGAGCGCGGTGGGTACGTGGGCTACTTCCTGCGCCAACTCAAGCCGAACCTCGAGGCGATCGCCTGTCGCGGGATCAAAGTGATTAGCAACGCAGGCGGTTTCGCACCCGAGCGTATGGCCAAAGCAGTGCGCGTGATGGTCGCCGAGGCTGGGCTGTCGCTGCGCGTCGCCTACGTTGAAGGCGACAACCTGCTCGGCCGCCTAACCGAGTTCTCCGCCCTAGGGATGGCCATGGAGAACATCGACACCGGCGCGCCGCTGAAGGCCTGGGGTCACGAACCGATCGCCGCCAACGCCTACCTGGGCGGATTCGGCATCGCCGAGGCGCTACGCGGCGGCGCCGACATCGTCATTACCGGCCGGGTGACCGACGCGTCGCTGACCGTCGGCCCGGTGATCTGGTGGCACGACTGGAACCCTGACAACTGGGATGCCCTGGCCGGAGCGATCACAGCCGGGCACGTTATCGAGTGCGGGGCGCACGCCACCGGAGGAAACTTCTCCGGCTTCCTCGCCGTCCCTGGCATGGCCTGCCCTGGTTTCCCGATCGCTGAGGTCGCCGCCGACGGCAGCAGCATCATCACCAAGCATGCCGGGCACGGCGGTGCGGTCACCGTCGACACGGTCACCGCGCAACTGGTCTACGAGATCCAGGGGCCGAAATACCTGAACCCGGACGCGACAGTGCACCTCGACACGGTCCAGCTGACTGAGGTGGGACCCGACCGGGTGGCGATCGGTCCGGTCACCGGCTCCCCGCCGCCGCCAACCGCCAAGGTCGCGATGTTCGCGCAGATCGGGTACGAAATCTCGACGATGCTGTTCTGCACCTCACCACACGTCGCTGAGAAAACGGCACTGCTGCGCGAGCAACTGGGCCGACAGCTCGACGGTGTCGTCGACGAGCTTGACGTCACCGCGCTCGGCACCGCAGCAGTGGACCCGGCGTCGCAGTGGGCGGCGACCGTACCCATCCGGGTCATCGCCACCGGACGGCGGCCAGAGCAGTTGCAGGGCTTCCCTGCAGCTGTCACCAGCCTGTACCTGCAGGGCTTCCCGGGCTTCCATCACGACGGTCACGCTCCGCAGGCGCGCACGCCATGGCCAAGGATCGAGTACTGGCCAGCCCTGCTGCCAGCCGAGGTAGTGCAGCACCGTGCCGTCCTTGCCGACGGCACAGCGCTCCTGGCACCGCTGCCGTCCCGCTGGGCAACTCCCGAGGAGACGGCGCAGGGTAGCCATCCGGAGCCGGAACTGACGCAGCCGACGATCGGTCCCCACACGCGCACAGAACTCGGTTCCTTCGCCTTCGCCCGCGCCGGAGACAAAGGCGGCAACTCCAACATCGGCTTGTGGGTGCCCGACCCGGACCACTGGGAGTGGCTGCGCACCACCCTGTCCACCGAGGGCTTGCTGAAGCTGATGCCCGAAGCGAAGGATTGTCAGGTAATCCGGCATGAATTCCCTAACCTGCGCGCCGTTCATTTCGTCCTGAAGGGCCTACTGGGCACCGGCGGTTCGGCCAACCTCAGAGTCGACCAGATCGGCAAGTCCATCGGCGAGTTCCTTCGGTCAAAGCACGTCACGGCACCGGGCGCCCATGCCGGGTAAGTGCGCGGAACATACGCGGCTCATCTTTGCCGGAAGGCAGCCCGACCGAATGTCAAGTCCGCGGCTTGTGTAAGTAATCTCCACCCTTGCTCTGGCCAGAGCGGTAGCTAGTCGGCCTCCAGGACGAAGAACATGAAGCACAGGAAGCCCGATGCCGATGGGTTGTCCTGGCGGAAGTCTGGGAGCAGTTCGCGGGGGGTGTCTGGCGCGGGGAGCGGTTCGTCGATGGCGGCTACCCGGAAGCCGGCGGTGGTGAAGGCTCTGATCATCGCGGGCAGCGGCCGGTGCCAGTACTTCAGCACGAAGCTCTGGCCGGTGGGGGCGGTGGTTTCCGCGGAATACTCGTGGGTCGCCCAGTAGTCGGTGCCGGGACGGACCAGCGGGTGGCCCTGGAGGGGGTGGTCAACGGAGGCGATCAGCCGGCCGCCCGGGCGCAGTATGCGCCGCAACTCGGCCAGCGGTGCCGCCCAGTCCTCCAGGTAGTGCAGGACCAGGGACGCGATGACGTCGTCGAACGCGCCGTCGGGGAACGGCAGCGGGCGGCCCAGGTCGGCCAGGTGCAGGTCCGCGTCGTCGCCTAGCCGCCGCCGGGCCAGCTCCAGCATGCCGGCGCTGGAGTCGAGCCCGGTCACGATGGCGCCCCGGTCGCGCAGCGCCGCGGACAGCGGGCCCGAGCCGCAGCCCGCGTCGAGGATCCGCCGGCCGGCCACATCCCCGGCCAGGGCCAGGGTCGCGGGCCGCTCGTAATAGGCGTTGAGGAGGCTTACCTCGTTCAGGGCCGAATACCCCTCGGCGAAGCTGTCATAGTCGGTGGCCACAGCCTGGCCTGCTGGCTCGGCGGAACTGCCGGCAACGGGGGGGCATGCGCTCCATCCTGCCATGCCGGCCTGTCCCGCACAGGTGCTTCAACGCCGGCCGGACAGTGGGCAGCCTGGTACCGCAAGGCCATCCCGCTGGCCGAGGAACGATACGACGCCTACCTAAAGCAGGAGGGCAGCCAGTGACCAGCCCGGAGTTCCATCACTACACCCGCGACAAGTTCCTCGACGAGTTCTTCCCCGACGCCGATGACAAGGCCGCCATCGCAGCCGGGATGGAGCAGCTCCGCGCTGAGCAGCGCGCCTGGCGCCTTGCCGACATGCGCCGCCGCCTCGGCGTCACCCAGGCCGACGTCGCCTCGCGGATGGGCGTCACCCAGGGCCGCGTCTCCGCCATCGAGCACGCCAGGCCAGGAGCCACCGAGCTGCGCACCCTCGCCGCCTACGTCGAGGCCCTCGGCGGGCGCCTCGAGATCATCGCCGACTTCGGAGACCAGCGACTAGCCTTCACCGAACCCGGCAGAGAAGCCGCCTGACCACGCAACTGCCCGGCAGTCGCCTCCAAGAGTTCCCGGAGCGCTAGGGATCCCGCCTTCCCGAGCAGCCCGGAAGCGGCGGGAGGCATGTCCCGGCAATGGTCATGCCTGGTGCCCGGATCGGCCCGACTGGACGGCGCATTCGGTGATGGCAGGGCCAACTGACGGCGTCAATTCTCGCGGACGGCGGACGCGGGAGCACGCCGGCTAAGGGACCCGGATCGCGGAGCCGTGGCGGCACCTAGCTGACGGACTCTGCCGCTAGCGGCACCGCTGACGCAAGGAACCAGTGCCAGAACTCCCGCCGCGCTCTGTTGTCGACGTCGGCCTCCCACAGCGCCCCGCCTGCCGTAGCTAGCGGCGCGAAGAAGCACGGCTCCCAGTCGTCTGGCTCAAGCTCTATCTCGGACACTGGCTCAGCATTTCGCCGCTGACCGGCGGCAATGTCACGGGCAACTGCCCAGCAAGCAAAGCCGGCATAGATGGCCGTGAATGCTTTCTCTCCGAGCGAGTACTTGTCGTCAAGGTAGCCCCTCACCTCCCACAGTCCGCGGGTCAACGCAGCGGACCTTCCGGGGGCAAGCTGCTCCGACACCGCGAGATCGGCAAGACTCATGGGCGCTGACTCACCGGGGAACACGGCAAGCCAGGTCGGCCACGCACGCTGGGCGCACAGAAGGCTGAGCGAGGACATGAATGCTTCCGCCTGCGCCCCCGAGCCGGCGATCGACTCATACAGGCGCTGCCTTGCGGGAAGCGGCAACTCGCCTCCTGAATTGATCGTCGCCGTCCAGCGCATCGGGTCGTAGCTGCTGATTCCCGGCAGCATGCCTATTCACCCCCGCTCAGCACGTCGCCGATACTCCGGATAACCATGGCTTCCCCCGATTCAGGATTCAAGTCGGCGATGACGAACATCTTCGCCTCCAATCCCGCCGACCGCCCTGACCGGACCGCCGCACGACCGGGCGTCAGCTGCTAGCCGAGCTGCACGGGCTCCCAACTTGGCTCCCACCACGACGACGCATTCCCGGCCACGCCGCTGCACGCTCGGGCAGGGCGTGGAAGCATCCCCAGAACCCTCGGACTGCGCGCGATGCCGCAGCAACCCCGGTCGGACATCCAGCATGATCATCAAAGTCCATGTTCACGACACTAAATAGAACTCTTACTCGATCACATGCGCGGGAGCCAACGACCACAGAGGCAGGGCGACGCCAGGCGACGTCAAGACCGTTTCGCCCGGAAAGCCGAGGTCGGCTTAAGCGTTCGAAATACGGCTCTGACCTGTCGGGATGGCGGGATTCGAACCCGCGGCCTCCTGCTCCCAAAGCAGGCGCGCTAACCAAGCTGCGCCACATCCCGTTGGCACTCGAAGCTTATCCTGTCACGCAGCCCGGGCGCGGAACACGAAATCTCCCCCGGCCACGCACCGCGGCACCTGTGGAAACCGGTACGCTACAGCATGGCGGTGCAGCCGCCGCGCGGGCGTAGCTCAATGGCAGAGCCCCAGCCTTCCAAGCTGGTCATGAGGGTTCGATTCCCTTCGCCCGCTCCACCCGAAAAGCCCAGGTCAGGGCCGTGATCACCACCCCAGTGCATGCTCTCAGGACGCTGCCTGACGGTGCCGTGCCCGTTGCGTGCCCGATCCTCTCCCCCGCGTGCCCGTTCGCCGCGCCTGCGTGAGCACCTTGCCCATGCCCGCCGCGATCAGCTCGTCCCGCTCCCGCGTCGCGTGCTGGTAGATCAGCGCGGCTCGCGGACTGGAGTGGCCCATCCGCTCCATCAGCTCCCGCAGGCTTGCGCCCTGCCCGGCCGCAAGCGTGTTCCCCGTGTGGCGCAGATCGTGAAAATGCAGCTCGGGCATGCCGATCGCCGACCGAGCCGCCGTCCAGGTGCGGCGGAACGTCGAGCGCCGCAGCCGACCGCCGAGGGGGCCGACGAAGACCAAGCCGTTGTCACCCGGCTCGGCGAAGCGCTCCAGGTGCTCCCTCAGCTCCGGAACGATCTCCCGGGCGAACGCGACGACGCGGCGGCCTGCCTGCGACTTCGGGTCATGGTCGATCAGCTTGCCGCCGTCGGTCTCCGCCGTGGATGCCACGATCCGCACGGTGCACCGCTCCAGGTCGATCTCGCTTCGGCGCAGCGCGGCCAGCTCACCGAAGCGCAGGCTCGCGAACGTCGCCAGCAGAACAAGCGCCCTATACCGCGCCGGGATGATGTCCAGGAGCCGCAGCAGCGAGTCCATTGGCACCACGGGACGCTCCGGTGAGTCCTCCTGGCCCGCGCCCTTGATCCGGCACGGGTTGCGCCGGATCAGGCCGTCCTCAACCGCCGTGCTCAGGATGGAGTGCAGTAACCGGTTTGCCTTCGCGACGGTGACCGGCCCGAAGGGCCGTGCCTGGCGTGGCCCGGCGGCTAGGCGCTCCTTGCGCCATCGCCGGATGTCGCCCTCCCTGATGTCGCCGATGTCTATGTCGCCGAAAGACGGGGCTAGGTGGTTCTTGTAGAGCCCTCGGTACAGTTCCTCGGTGCGCGGCTTGAGCACGTGGTCATTGATCCAGCCAGCGGCGTAGCTGCCGAACGTGACCTCGCCGAGGTCAGGGTCTATCCAGTCGCCGCGCCTCAGCTCCGCTTCCTTGAGGGTGAGCCAGACATCAGCGTCCTTCCTTGTAGCGAAGGTCTGCGGCGCCGACCTGTCGATCTTGTCCGGTCCGGGATAGCGCGCCTGCCAGCGACCCGAGGGGAGCCGCCGCACACGGCCGAAGCGTCTCTTTGCCATCAGGCAACCTCATCTCTCTTTCGTAGCCTGACCGGCTCGACAAGACCGGCCAGGATGAACTCGCGCAGGGCGGATTCGGGAATGCGCACGTGACGACCGACCCGGACGAATCGAATGCGGCGCTCGTCAATGAGCCGACGCGGGAATCGCTCGCTGGTGCCCAGCAGCTCGGCGACCTCAGTCACTGTGAGCAGCCGTTCCAATCGCTCGCTCATCACGCCGAATTGAGCCGTATCTGATCAAGGCGGCGCGCAAGCGCGCCGCTAGCCGACTCCAGCGCCCGGCCTCTGGCCTGACGGCCCCGGCCGGACGCGCGCCGGCCAGACGCTTGACTGTGCCACCAGACCGCCAACGGCCCTCCGAGACACCGGAGCGCTGCGCTGTCGTGGTCCGAGTGGCGCTCATAGCGCTTGCGCGTCACAGGGTTGGGGTGACCTTCACCCGGCGCGGAAGTATCAGCCTTCCACGGCAGCTATCAAGGGTTCCAAGATCCTTTGGCCGCGCCCTTCCCGTCTTAGCGCAGCGGCACCTTCTCCGGGGTTGCTGACGGCCAAAGCATCTTAGAAGTCCCTGCGGGACCAGGCCTCTGACAGCTCCCGCTCCAGGCACTGATCGGCGCCTATCGGGTGAAGCCCACCAGGTGGGACGCCACGAGCCACTGCGCAGGAGCCACCGTGACCACCAAGCCGAGCCAGCCCAGCCCTCCACAGACCCAATGCGGTTCCGACCAGAACAGCGTCAAGTCCGCCTTGACACCCAAACGTCTACGGCCGATCACAGGGAACAGCGAGTACGCCGCTTTCGCAGGACGCATCCTGCGCGCCTACAGCCGCCGAATCGCCACCGGCGACATCGAGTCGCTAGCCCACCTGATCAGCCTGTCCGACGACATCAACGACGCGATCCAGCAAGCCGTCACGGGGCTACGGGCCGTCGGCTACTCCTGGGCCGAGATCGGCATTCGGCTCGGCATCACCCGCCAGGCCGCACAGCAACGCTGGGGGGCAAGCCCTGACCCTAGCCGACAACTCGGTCGCAGCCTGGAAGGCCTCGGCCAACGGAACCGGTAAATCCAGCTGTCCGGCGGCGCCCAGAGGCAAAAACACGGGCAAGGGCATCGGTCGGTGAGAACTTCCTCTTTGCGGTTCCTATACTACCGGACCAGATGAGAAAGCGCCTCCGGAAGGACGGTTCGGAGTCGCTTGGCTGTTTCTTGTTCTTATTCTTATTCTTATTCTTGCTCTTGGATGTTGAGGATTTCCGGGATCCGCTGTTCGCAGAAGTAGTATTTTGTTTATCTTTTTGGCCCATTGTCCAAATGTATTCTGATGTTTTGATCTTTGGCGGTCCTGTCGGGTAGCGGGCCCTCTATTTCGACCATAGACTATCAAGCTCCCGCCTTCTACTGAGATGAATTTCGCCGGGGGGATGACCGGCCGCAGAACGCTCCTCGCTAACCCTTCGGCCAGCCGACCAGGCAGTGGAAGGCAAGCGTCTCCGGATACGAGCCGGCCGGGGACAGCTCCCGGAGCCGGTCCCGGAGCGTGGCCTCGAAGGCCGCCTTGCGGTCGCCGAGCACCACGGGATTGCAGAATGACGTCGAGTAGAGATATCCGACGATCTCGTCGGCCGTCCAGATTTTCTCGGCGGTGTACTGCCGGGACTCCAGGACGAAACCGGCCCGCTCCAGGTAGCTGTCGTGGCGGCCCGCCGCGACGAACGGCTGGTTCCCCGCGCGGCGCCGCTCGCCGACGTATTCGCGGATCGTCCGCACCGCGACGGCATGCCAGGGCGCCCGCTCGTCCCATACGTCGCTGCCGCCGCCGAGCAGGCCGAAGACACCGGTGTCGGTCAGCCAGGTCCGGACCCGCCCGGCGAGCAGTTCGCGGTCCATCCAGTGAAAGGACGATCCCGCGACCACGAGATCGGTGGACCCGGCCGGCAGGTCGAGGGACTCGGCCGCCCCCACCGTCCACGCGACGTTGGAGATCTGCCGCTCGGTGGCCTTGCGCTCGGCGATGGCGACCATGTCCGGGTCGATGTCGATCGCCGTCACCGTGTCGAATGACGCGCTCAGGGGCAGGGCGACCTCGCCGGTGCCGCAGCCGAGGTCCACCAGCCGCCGTCCGTGCGGGCCCACGCTGAGATCGACCAGGTCGGTAAGCATCCCGTCGGGATATACGGGGCGGTATCGCGCGTAGTATTCGGCGGTGCCGGTAAAGATCGGCGAGGTCATTTTCTTCCGTCGTTCCTCTACAGCGACTGGCGGACCTCGGCACCGTATCACGGGCCTTGCGGAGGGCGGCGCGGTGCATACCGGTTTTGACGGGGACGTCGGCAGCACCGCGAGGAGCGCTTGCATTCAATTCCGTGCGGGCTCGACGTTCAGCCAGTTCTGACCCGGTCGAAAAGGCAACGAATACACACGATCGGTTCTCGCGTAGCAACCAATAATCCAGGCCAGATCGATGCATCGTTCGATATTTCAGATTCTGTACTGGCGCCGGTATCCGGTCTCGTGAGCATCCATGATATGAACGAACTTGTGAGAGTCCGGCATGCTCATGACCTGCTTCACCATTCCGTACTGGGCTCCTACCGGAAGTAGGACCGGCGTGCCCGATCGGGCCGTATTCGGAGGTGATTCACGGTCAGTCACGTGAACGCCTCTACGGCGGTGACCTGCGTCGCCCCATGTTGGAGGAACTGTCTCTAAGACGTCCTAAGCAGTCCTCAGCCCGGCGGGTGTCGGCATCAAGTAGCCTTGGGTTGGCCATGATCCCTAGCCGGGGGAAGTCTCGGTTCGAGTCCGAGACTGCCGGAGTGCTGGGGCGTGCTAGCTCTGTCAGTCGTCGTGATCAATTTCGATCGGGTCAGGACAAATCTGAGGGAGGTGGCGCGGTTGATGGCAGCTAGGCTCGACAAGCTTGTGCTTGGGGTTCCTCGCGGTAGTTGGAGTAACGGCTAGCTCGTCCCCCGCCTAGGGATCATGGCCTGCGCAGCCAAGTACGGGCCGTGCCACGTTCGTGCCACACGCCAAGGTAACCACCGGTCAGTCACAGTGACTGACGGGCAGAAGCACCCGCCCGACCTGCACCTATGTTTCCGCTGGTCAGCTAGCGTGACATGCTACCGATCTTCCAAGCTGGTCATGAGGGTTCGATTCCCTTCGCCCGCTCTGTTGCTCCTGCCACACCCGTCAGACAGCGGCTAGCTCCAACCAGAGAGGTCAGAAACTATTGGGCCGCCCGTGGACGGCGACGACTTCGACGAGTCCTTCCGCGCCCTTGAAGTCGTCAGCGTTGGCCGTGTAGAGGGGCAACTCGTTACTCGCCGCAGTCGCGGCGATCATAAGGTCCGAAGCCCGTCGACGCGGTTGGCGCCCGGCCGCTCGAATCGCCGCGCAGATCTGGCCGTAGAGGCGGGCCGATCCCTGGTCGTAGGGAAGCGGGTCAAAGGTCGCCTCAACGTGCTGGAGCACCGCCACGCGCCCGGCGCGCTTCGCCGGATCATCTGTCGCATGCGGGCCATATGACAACTCGCCTAGCGTGACCGCCGTCACCAGCATCGTGTCAGGCAACTCCGACGGCTCATAGAGCCTGATCGCCGCGATGATGCTCGTGTCCACGACCGCAACGTCGTGAGCTCTCACAGGCCGGTCCCTTCGTAAGGGTCACCCAGATCCGGACTGACCGCCTCGTCTAGGTCAGCGCGAAGTTCGTCGACGTCGATCGCCGGAGCGGTGGCGAAGATAGCGAGGACTTCCTCTTTGGAAACCGCCCGTCGCCGACGGATCGGGATCATCTTCGCTAGCGGCTCTCCGTTGAGGGTCAGCGTGTAGGCACGACCTTGCCGCAGGCCGCGCGTTACCGACCCCGAGTCCGCGACGAACTGACGGACGCTGACATCAGTCGGCTGCTCAAGTGCCATAGCACAAGCATAACCCTGCGTACCACGGCGTAGTACAGGCATTCGGTTTCGGTTGAGCCAGGCACAGCGCGTGCCCGTTGCGTGCCCGACAGGACGGTCAGGGACGGTACTTCACGGGCGCTCACGGTTACCGGGAGACATGCGCTGACCTGGCCCGCAGCAGTTCAGGAGGCCGCGGTCCGCAGCCTTCCAAGCTGGTCATGAGGGTTCGATTCCCTTCGCCCGCTCCAACCCGGAACCCCAGGTCAGAGCCCTTGTCCGTCACGTCTGCGGCAAGATCAGCTCGCCTTGCCCCGGCCGCGTGCCCATACCGTGCCCGATGACGATGGGCAGGGCGCCCGCTGGTCAAGCCGGTGATCCCCGGCCATCGGACGCTTCCTCACGAAGCCACCGGTCGAACCATGCACGCGTGCGCCAGAGCAGGTCGAGCTGGTGATTGCGCTCGGCGAACCCGTGTCCCTCACGCGGGTAGATGACGAGTTCGTGCTCGGCTCCGTACCAGCTGAGCGCACGGTGGAAGTAGATCGCCTGGCCGACCGGCACGTTGGTGTCGTCCTCGCCGTGCACGATCAGCACCGGGGTGCGGATCTTCGACGCAAACGAGATTGGGCTGACCTGGTCGTGGGGGTGCGGGCCGGTGCCCTCCCAGCCGCAGCTGCCGCTGAGCTCGGCTTCCAGGGTTCCCCCTTCGCCGGTCGCGACGAGCATTCCCCAGTCGCTGATCCCGGCGGCCATCATGGCGGCCTTGAACCGGTCGGTCTGCCCGATCGCCCAGGCGGCCATGAAGCCGCCATGGCTGGCCCCGCCGATTCCAAGCCGGTGCGGGTCTGCGACCCCCTCGGCGATCAGCAGGTCGATCCCGCTGATGATGTCGCTCCATTCGCTGCCGCCGACCGACCGCGCGACCGCCGCCGCGAAATCACGGCCATGACCGACGCCGCCCCGCGGGTTAGGCAGGAACACGGCGTATCCCGCGGTCGCGAGCCACTGTCCCGAAGGATGCGGGGCGAGCATGAACTCATCGGCGTACCGGGCATCGGGGCCGCCGTGCACCAGTGTGATAAGCGGGAACGGGCCGTCCGCGCGGTTGCGGCCGGGCGGCAATAGGAGCAGGCCGTCGAGGCCGAGGCCGTCCGGTGCCCGGTAGGACAGGCGTTCCTGACTTCCCCATCTGATCGCGCGCAGGGCAGGCTGGGTGTCACTGAGCCGGATGAGCTGGCCTGCGGGCGGTCCGGCATGGACGTTCACCGGCTCATAGGAGCTGCTAGCCAGCGCCGCGATCACCTCGCCGGAACGACACGCGGTGAGCGAGTCGGCCAGGCCGTCCCGAGCGGACACGCACCCGAACCGCAGCAGGTCAGGGTCGAGCCGGAAGATCGCGGTGTCGAGCCCGTCCGCGAACAAGGCCAGCGGCGGGCCGTCCGCGACCTGCGCCAGCTCCGTCGGACAGACAGCCATGCCCGCGGTCAGGTCACGATGCACAGCGGCAGCCGCGGAGACGGCGACATCGTAGACGGCGTCGCCGCCGAACGGCTCGGGCCGTGCGAGATAGGCCAGGTGCCAGCAGCCGTCGGCCTGCCACCAGACCGGCGACCGCGCCTCGGTCCCGATCCGGCCCAGATCACGGGCCGTCCCTGTCTCCAGATCCACCACATGCAGCTCGCTGGTGGTCACGCCCGGATCCTTCTCCGGACCCGCCCAGCTGATCGCTGCCAGCGCGCCCCCGTCCGGCCGCGCCGCCAGTTCCACGACGTGGCGGTTGCCGAGGCCGTCCACCGTACGCAGCTCGCCTGTGGCTAGGTCAAGCACCCGCAGCCTGCCGCAGCGCAGCTGCTGTCCCCAGACGAACGCGTCGTCGCGCTCGGCGCGCCTGCGCTTGTCCTCCTCAGTCGGCTCGTCGGTGGCCACCACGGCGACCAGGCGGGCATCCGCAAGCGGCCAGGCATCGCAGATCTCGCCGCGCCAGTCCGTCAGGACCTCGGCCTCCCCGCCGCCGACCCGTACCCGGTACAGCTGACGGGAGCCGGTGCGATCTGACAAGAAGAACACCGACCCTGAATCCGGCGCCCAGCGCGGATCAGAATCTGCCGCCATGCCCGCGGTCAGCTTCCACGGCGGTGAGCTGCCGTCAGCAGCGGCCACCCAGAGCGCGCACAGACAACGCTCTCCCTGGCGACCGACCGGAGCGACGACATACGCGACCCAGCACCCATCTGGCGAGATCACCGGCTGCGACGGCACGGCCCTGTCCACCACCAGCTCCGCGGTTAGCTCCGGTGCGTCTTCACTCATGCAACGCGCCTTTCCGGCAAGCATCTGCATCTGGCTCACTGGGTGAGTGATCCTAATGCGCGGTCGCTGCGAGGCGCCGGGTCACGAAGGCAATCATGGCCCACAAGATCATGGCGCCGCAGGGGTGACCCGCCGGGGCGCGTTGCTGACTGGCGCCCAGCCACCATGGTGGCATATGCGTGCGTCGTCGAACACGCGGCCCGAACATGCGTCAGCCCCCTCCCGGCCTCGGCCGGGAGGGGGCTGACGTCGGTGATCCTAGATGCCGCCGAACGGGTCGATGAAGAACCCGAACAGCTGGTTGGACCGCGCCGACGCGCCGACCAGGTTCTCCGGCTCAAGCATGAGCTGGTTGGTCGGCTTGGTCGTGCCGGTGTTGAGGTCCATCACCAGCGGGTGGCTGAATGCGGTGTCACCGCCGTTGATCCACGGGCAGAGGTGAGCTCCCGCGCCGCCCGGCGGGGTGGGGTTGGGGGACTGCATGAAGCAGCCGAAGAAACCAGGAGCGTTCTTACCGTGGGCGAAGTCACCGATCCAGACGGTGTTGGCCGACATGCCGCAGTCCTGCAGCGTGACGTTCTCCCCCGCGACGCCGCCCTTGGCCACGCCCGCGCACAGCCCTGACTGGTTGCCGAATGGCGCCCAGTCGAGTTCCATCACCGGGTTGAACGGGAAGTGGAGGCAGACGTATGACGTCGGCGAGAAGAAGTCGTTCGCGAGCAAGCCGCAGAACTGGAATACCTGGCCCTGGAAGGCGAACTCCCAGTCGCCGTTCGGCCGGAAGTTCCCGGCTAGGTGCAGGTTGACCTTCTGCCCGACCATGCCGCCGACTCCGGTGTCACCGGGGACGTAGGCGTTCAGGTCGGTGTTCGAGCCAAGCTGCGCGCTGAAGAAGCTGATGCAGTTGGAATCGCACGCAGGGGTGTCCCTGGGCGCGTGGGTGGCGGCACTCGCGGTGCCGAGGCTCAGGCTGGTAGCCATCACCGCCGCTGCAGAGGCCGCGTAGCACGCACGCATAATGCGCTTGCGCATCATCGTTCCTTCCTTCTTGGTCTGCCGCTGCTGCATTCCGGCGCCTTGGGCGGTCAAGACCGGCCGGATTACAGCGGGGAACAGGGCCTGGCATAGGTAGCTCTCTGTGATCCCGCCCTGCCAGTTCATTACTTGACGTGACTACTCTCTCGCTCTGAGTAATCGAACGCAAGCACAATTCCCGAACGGCTTCCCCTGGTCGATGGACCAAATCTGGACATCGGCATGCTCTTGACCATTTAAAATGCCAGTTCGATGGCCTCGGAGCTGCCCGCGATGACGAGCATGCTGACACTCGGCAAACCCATAGAGGATCGTTACGCAATGTAACTGCAGATACTGGGCGGTCCCCCGCTAGAACGCACCGTCAGCGAGCCGGGGAAAGACCCTTTGGGCATAACGGCGCCCACAGCCGGCTCCCCGGCGCAGGCGGATCGGGCGCTCGCTTACTGTATGTCGTGTGACCGACGCCCTGCCGCAATCGATCCGCGCCCAGCTTGACGACCCGTTCGCCGAGCTGACCGGCCCGCTGGCGGGCACCAGACAGCTCTCCTTCGAAGTCGTCGAGTCCGAGCGGCTGACCCCGAGCATGCAGCGGATCGTCCTGACGGCACCCGAACTCGACGGCTTCCGGTACGAGCCTGGCCAGGACGTCATGCTCCTGGTCGCCGCCGAAGATCGCCGGCCAGTCAGGCGCCGCTACACGATCAGGTCACTGGACCGCGCCAGCCTGTCCCTGACGCTCAACGTGGTGCTGCACGGCGAGGGCCCTGGTGAACGATGGGTCCGCGCCGCTCAGCCCGGCGACACCATCGAGGGCATCGGCCCGCGCGGAAAGATCACCACGTCCCCCGCGGCCGACTGGCATCTTTTCATGGGCGACGAGTCGGCGATGCCCGCCATCTTGGCGATGACCGAGTCGCTGCCCGGGGACGCCGATGCCACGCTGGTCATCGAGGTACCCGGACCCGACGACGAGCAGGAACTGCTCGCTCCGGCCCGGACGCACCTGAGCTGGCTGCATCGGCTGGGCAGGCCAGCAGGCGATCCCGGACTGCTCACGGCAGAGGCAGCCGAGATCGAGCTGCCCGCGGGGCGAGGTCAGGCGTACGTGTTCGGAGAGGCGTCCGTCGTGCTGGCCCTGCGCGGGATCCTTGGCGACCGCGGCCTGGACGCGGCCCAGATCTCGCCGAAGGCGTACTGGGGACGCGGCCGCGGCAATGCGGGGCACGGCGAGCCAGCCAGGGACTCCTGAGCGGGCTGATAGCGGCCGCGCGCCTTTCGGGGGCATTTACCCCGGCGATGTTTCATACTGGTCCGAATACCCCAGGCGGAGCGAGGGAGACGGGACCAGGTGGCGTCGGCATTGGCGGCCGAGATGTCCGCCGTCTCGTCAAGTACGTCTGCCCAGACGCTGACGCTCGGCATCGACCGGGATGGCACGATCATCCAGCACGACCGTGGCGCCGGGGACGTCCTCGCCGGCCAGCAGGGCTCGCTGCTGGGGACAAGCCTTGCCGCCCTCATCAGCGGACCCGGCGAACCCGCTCAGATGCTGCGTGAGCTGATCGATGCGACGAGGTCCGACCGGGAGACTACGACTGTCCTCGCGATCCGTACGGCGAGCAGGTCGGTCGTCGATGCCGTGGTCACGATCGAGCCGCTGCGTTCCAGCCAGCCTGGGCCGCTCGCTCAGGTCACCATGCGGATTCCGCCGCCGGCCGCCGAGCGGTTCATCGACCCGGCGCTGATGCGCCAGGCGCTGCTCGAGGGCGCCGTGCGGCGAATCGGCGGCGCTCTGGACCTCGAGCAGATGGCGCCCGAACTGGTCGACATCCTGGTGCCGCACTTCTGCAATTCGGCCGGCCTGCTGATGCTCGAGGACATAGCCGGTGACGCGGAGCACTCCGACTCCGGCCGGGACGGGGCGGTCCTCGTCCGTCGCATGGCTGTGGCCAGCGACGACGACGATCCCGGCTGGGATGCCGCGTTCCCGGTCGGCGAGCTTCTCCGCTACCCGCCGGACACCCCCTACACCCGCTGCCTTGAGAGCCAGCAGCCTGTCACCGTCGTGATGACCGAGGAGAGCGCCGCCGACCTGGCACGGGCCTGGGCACGCACACCGGTCGCCAGGCTCGTCTCCGGCGTGTCCATGCTGCTGCTACCGCTGATCGCCGAGGAAACCCTGCTCGGCTTCTTTGTCTGCACCAGGCACTTCGGCTTCCACCGCTTCGACGCCTACGACACCGAGCTCGGCATGGAGTTCGCTAGCCGGGCCGCGATGTTCATGAACAGCGCGCGCCGCTACCGCAGGGAACGGGCCACTGCCCTGACCCTCCAGCGCAGCATGCTCCCTACTGGCCTGACCGCTCCCGCGTCGGTCCAGGTTCAGCGCCGTTACCTGCCCGGCAGCAAGCTCATCGAGGTCGGCGGCGACTGGTATGAGTCGATCGCCCTGCCCGGCGGGCGGGTCGCACTCGTGGTGGGCGACGTCGCCGGGCACGGCGTCAAGGCCGCGGTGACCATGGGCAGGCTGCGCACCGCCATCAAGACGCTCACCATGATCGAGCTGCCGCCCGCGGAGACCCTGCAGCGGCTCGATGACCTGATGCAGGAGCTTGGGGAGTTCGAGCCGCACTTCGCCACCTGCGTCTATGCCGTCTACGACTCGGTCGATGGCACGTGCGAGGTGGCGTCGGCTGGTCATCTTCCGCCGCTGCTGGTCCGGCCGGACGGCAGCAGCGAGTTCCTCGACATCACGCCCGCACCGCCGCTGGGCATCGGCGCCGGCCCGAGGAACAGCTGCACCCTGCCGATCGAGGACGGCAGCCTGCTGGTGATGTACACCGACGGGCTTGTCGAGAAGCGCACCGAGGACATCGACCTGGGCCTGGCCAGGATGCGCGAGATCTTCGGTCCCGCGTCGGCGAGCCAGTCGCTCGACGACCTGTGCAGGCTGCTCCTGGCTGACGTCTACGACGACCACCAGCGTGACGACATAGCCATCCTCATCTCCAGGCTCAGCCGGACCGGACAGGACCGGCACGTCTCGTGGAATCTCGTGCCCAAGCTGACCGCGGCCAGGCGTGCTCGCTCGCTCATCCGGCGGCCGCTGCGCCAGTGGGGCCTCGCCGAGCTGATCCCGCTCGCCGAGCTGGCCGTTTCCGAACTGGTAACCAACGCCGTCAGGTACTCGCAGAGCAAGATCGGCCTGCGGCTGGTGCTCGAAGGCGGCCTGTTCTGCGAGGTCGTCGACGACTCCGCCGCGCTGCCGCGGCTGCGGCATGCCGATGACGACGACGAACGGGGTCGCGGGCTGGCAGTGATAAGCCAGATCTCGCAGCGCTGGGGCACCAGGCGGAGCGGCACCGGAAAGGTGGTGTGGTGCGAGCTTGCCCTGCCGTCCGCTCATCCTGGGACGGGCCGGACGTCCGCCGAAGCCGAACCGGATCCCGTCAGTACCGCTGCGCGCCATTCTCGCGACACGCCGACAAACGTGGGCGTTAACTCGGGCGATCCCGCCGAATCCGACGAAGCCCCGGCTAAGGGCCAGGTCAGGGCCGTGCACTGAGCTCTAGCGGGCCAGGACTAGCGAGCCTTCGGGTGCCGAAAACGACACGTACCCATAACGTCTTCTCAAAGCTGACCAGTTTATGGTTTAATAAGTGGGATTATGATCGTTCGTTGGATCTTACCTAGTCCATGAGCGATCGTGGGGAGGAATCGTCAATATGAGCACTAGTCGTCAGACACCGGAGTTCACCAGGCTGCTGACCCCGGCAGAGGTCGCCGCCATGTTCCGGGTAGATCCAAAGACCGTGACGAGGTGGGCCAAAGATGGCAAGCTCACCTCGGTCCGCACTCTGGGCGGTCACCGCAGATATCCAGAGGCCGAAGTTCGGGCTCTGCTCGACCAGATCAGCGGCTCATCGCGGCCGTAACCGCGCGCAGCCCTGATCTCTGCGGCAGTGGCTCGGGCCCTTAAGCCGAGCCTGGCTGTCCACTGTCGCTGTCAGGGCCGTCCGGGCGCTCCCCTTCGCCCGGACGGCTCTGAGGTCAGGTCTGGTTGCTTCCGCCAGGCGCTCTGGCTGGCATGGCCAGGGCTCTTGTCGGGAGTGATCCCGGAAGCCCGGCGGATCACTGCCGGGTGAACAGGATCAGGTAATCGCCGTGCTCGTGCCACGACTGGGAGAAGACCAGCGGCGTGCCATCGAGCACCGGGGTCGCGCCGACCGGCAGGCCGTTGAGGCCGACCAGGTACGGGCTGACGTTGTAGCTGTTTATCTCGACCACCCACAACCGCTGCACGCTGGCAAGCCTGGACCTGATCACCGAGATCGGGGCCACGGTTCCGGCGAGGGTTCCCGAGGCAATCGGGCCTTGCGCGAGCGCGATGTTCCGCAGCTTGCCGAGCCCGTACGAGTAGGCGGCACCGAAGCTCTCCGAGTTCGGGTTCGTGTACAGGACAGCATCCCCGGGCCGGGCGTTAGCAGCGACGATCTGGTCGACAGCCTGGATGTCGTCGTAGTGACCCGCGGGGCCGCGCAGGATCACCTGCGCCGGCGCCCCGGCCAGCAGCACGACGACAAGCGACGCGACGCCGACGACGCGCTTGAACGACGCCATCGCCGCGCCGACGACCAGTGCGAGCGCCGGAACGCACATCAGGATGTAACGCGAGGTGTAGACCGGGTGCACGACCGAGGCCGCGAACAAGATGAACGGCGGGACTACCATCCAGGGCACGCTGAGGGCGACGATCTGACCCGGCCACTCCGCGCTGCGCCGCTGCCGGTTCTTGTCCGAGCCGAGCACCAGCGACACCGCGACCAGCGCGACAATCGTGGTGGAGACCAGGAAGGACCCGGTCAGCGCGAACACCGAACTCAGGCCTGAGGACGAGGTGTTGACGCTCAGCCAGGCGATCTGGCCGCGCTGCATCCAGCCGTAGGCGAGCAGCGGGCTGGCAACGACAATGCCGACGGCCACCGCGGCCAGCCAGCCGATCGCGAGCCGCCTGGTCGCGGGTTGCCGGCGGTCACGGCGGCAGTACAGCGCCAGGGTGATGGCATGTGCGGGGACGAGCAACAGGCCGAAGATGTTCATCACGCCGAGCGCGGCGATGCTCGCGCCGTACCCGATGACCCACCGGCGCCGCTGGTCTGGCTCTGCCCCGAGGAGCCTGACCAGCACATAGCTCGAGATCGTGGCAATGGCGATCACCATCTCGTATGGCCTGGCTTCCTGGCCGTACCTGCTGACGACCGGCAGCACGGCGAACGTCAGCCCGGCGAGCAGGCCAGCCCATGGCGAGATCAGCCGCCTGCCGATCGCCGCGACCGCGGCGGTGGCAGCCACGGCGGCGACCGCCGACGGCAGCCTGAGCACGAGCGCACCTGACCCGAGTACGTGCTCGACCGGCCACATCATCATGTAGTAGAGGCTGTGCACCGCATCGACGTTGCCGAGCATCGTGATCAGGTCACCGAAGGGGCGGCGAACCGCCGCGATGGTCGCGGCCTCATCCCGCCAGTAGGACGGCCTCGTGATCCCGAACAAGGCGAAGGCGAGGGCGATGACGGACGGCAGGTACCGCGCCCACCGCGGGCCGGCGTCGAAGCGGCGCTGGGCCGGCCCGGCCTCGCCGGTCTCGATGACCTCGACGACTCCGGGCCCGGGCGCCTCGCGCACGCCGTCGGCGGCGCTCGTCACCGTCGCGCCACCGACTTCCTCGCTGGCCACAGCCTGACCCGCAGCCGAAGACCCGCTAGGTGATGTCATCTGCTTTCATCCTCCGGGATGCGGAGCCGGACACTGCCGGGATTCCGGGAAGCTTGGCCGACGGCGGGCCAGCGTCCCAATCGTAGCGACGCCCTGATGCTCTTACGTCAGGGAGCCACGTTCCCGCCTACCGTGGCGGCTCCAGCTGTAAGCCTCAGGAAGCCGCTGAGCGCCTCGACGACATGGCAGGTCGGGACAGAGTGCGGGCCGCAGGGGTCGCCGCCGCCGCGTTGCCCATCCCATCCCGGCGGGACGCGTGCCGACGTTCTGCCAACGGTCGGTGCGTCGTCCCAGTTCCCGTCATCTCGCTGAGCCGCTGCGAGCCACTCGACGCCCTGCCGTGCGCTGCGGACAGACTCTCCGTCGCCGCAGGCGATCAGGGCGAGTACGGCACTCGCTGTCGCCATGGCGGTCGGCACGGCGGCGAAGCCAGGCACGGCAGGCCATCCGCCACCCGGCGGGCCGCTGTCACCGCCACCCGGCGAGCCACTGCCAACCTGCTGGCGAATCAGCCAGCGGGCCGCGCGGCGGATGGGCTCCCTGCCGGGCCTGACTCCGGCCGCGATCAGAGCTCGCACCACGGCCGCGGTGACCAGCAAGTCCGGACGGCCATCGCTGGCTGCCCACGATCCGTCGGCAGCCTGCTCGCGCAGCAGCCACACCCCGGCCTTACGGGCCCGCTGGCCCGCGGCGAAGCCACCGGCACTCAGCTCGGTGACCACCTGTGCCAGTGCCGCGGCCCGCGCCTGTCCTGGCCCTGTACCCGGCATCGGCCCGTACCGCGCAACCGTCACGCGGAGCGGGCGCTGGACCGGATGGCGGTCCAGGAACGCGGTCGCCCGGGTCAGTGCCGAGTGGCCGGCGGGCAGGCCAGCCGAGATCAGGGCCGCGCAGGCGGCCGCCGTGCCCGCAGCCGCCGCCGTTCCCGCAGCCCCCGGGCCCGCAGCCCCCGTGCCCGCAGCCCCCGCGTCCGCATCGCCCACCGCGCCCGCAGCCCCCGCGTCCGCATCGCCCACCGCGCCCGCCGCTCCCGCCGAGTCTCTGGCCAAGACGGCTACGTCATGCTCATCAGCTCCTGGCTCGGCCGCGACCCGCTCGCTCCAGGCCGCCGCAGCCTGCCGTTCGAGCCAGCTCAGTCCGCGGGCAATCGCCCGGTGCCCGGTGCCGTAGCCAGCCCGGGCCAGCGCGATAAGCGAGATCGCCGTGATCTCGGCGCTGTGGTCCCAGGAGCCATCCGGATCCTGCCGTGCGAGCATCCAGGCGGCGCACCGGCGGTTCCCGAGTGCACGGACCTGCCGGAGCAGGGGCAGCGCTTCGCCGAGCTCCTGCCAGCAGCCGATCGCGCAGCCGACCCGGTCCAGAAGACGCCCAGGCGCTCGCGCTGGCCTGCCCGCGGCTGCCGCGGGAGCGATTTCGTCGAGGTCAAAGGGCGGGCACCCGCTGGCCGGGCGCGGCAGGCCGATCACGGCAAGCGGGACCGCGATGCTAGGGGCACGCGCCACGTCGGAGGGCAGCCACCTGACCGCTACCTCAGGCAGGAACAACAGCTCGGGAGAGGCCGCCACAGCGTAGGGCCAGCCGCAGAGCCCGGCATTGCGCAGCCAGAGCGTGGTTACCAGATCCGCGCAGCGCAGCCCGCCGGCGTCGCGCAGCCAGCCGGCCGCCAGGGCCATGTGGTAGGCGTCCGCGGGGTCGCCCGCGATGCGCAGCGCCACGTAACATGCGGCGGTCGCCGCCCGGTCCGGGGCACCAGCCGGGCACCGCGCCCAGCAGCCGTCATCACGCTGCCTGAAGCGGATCAGGCGCGCCGCCAGCGCGGTACGCCCGGGCGCGGCGATGCCGAGCAGATCGCGCGTCAGCAGGTCTGTCGTCACCGCCGTGATCTGAGCGTGCGGGCCGTCCTGCCACCAGCCATCCGGGTGCTGCGCGGACAGCAGCGAGCCCACGGCGCGATCGAGCGCGTACCGCGCGCGGGCCTCCGCCCGTTCCGTCGGCGTCCGCTGCTCCGCTGCCCGTGGCAGGCTGGTCGTGATCATAATGGCTTCATTATGCCAGCCGATTACATCAAGTAGCAGTCCCGTTACATTCCGATCGCTGGATCGGCAAACAATAGCGAATCCATGCGCAGGTAACGCTGATAGCTCAGTATTAGCTCTAATCGGCGAGTAGGCTCGCATATCGCTGATCCAGACCCCGGGCAACTACGTCGGCCTGCGGCTGACTCATCCGACAGGACCTAGTTATGCTGCGTCGCCGGTCCATCCGCTTGCGAATCATCGTGCTCGTGCTCGCACCCGTGATTGCACTGTTCGGCCTGTACGCGGTTGTGCTCAACCTGACCCTCGGCAATATCCTCACGCTCCAGCGCGAAGCGGCGATCCGCACCGATGTCGCGATTCCCGTGGCGCATGTCCAGACACAGCTTGGCTTCGAGCGGACTCTGGCGCTCCTGTACATCGTCCAGCCGACTTCTGCCAACCTCGACCTGCTCATCCAGCAGGAGCGCAGGACCGATGCAGCCATCAAGGCTTACCGTCTCGCCGTGTCCGAGGCGCTGAGCAAGGGCCCGGTCCCCAAGGAGCAGCAGGCCCTGCTCTCCTGGCAGGCTCATCTCGGGGAGATGAACCAGTTGCGTACCAGGGTGCTCAGTGACGGGCTGCTGACCTCCGCGGCTGCCGAGGCCTACAGCAGCAAGCTCGCCGAGGGGGACAATGTCCTGAATCAGGCGATCATCCCCGTCCTGACCGGCCCGCTCGGCATCCAGGCCACCGACATCCTGAACATGGCCCGAGCGGATCAGGCCCTGGGCGAGGAGGGCTCCCTGATGCGGGCCGACCTCACCGCGCACTCGTTCACGCCGTCCGACGTCCAGCTGATCGACCAGCTGATCATCTCCCATCGGGTGCAGTCGAATCAGACCCTCAGCGACCTTGAGCCCGCGCTGCGGAGCTATTTCGGCGCTCTCTACCAGACGCCGGCGGCCCAGCAGGTCCAGAGCATGGAGGCCGTGATACTCGGTCCCGGCGGTCCGCGGAAGATATCGCCGAGCGAATGGACCTCGGCGACGACGGCCTACCAGAGCGAGCAGCTGCGCGTGCTGCTGCAGTGCGCGGCGACGCTTGCCAGCCAGGCCAGAACGACGGCGGAAGGCCTGGTCAAGAATCTGATCCTGATTGCCGGCCTGGGCTTGCTGGCGATCGCGGTCGCGATCGGCATCGGCATCATCCTCGGCCGGGGCCTGATCCGGCAGCTGAACGACCTGCGGCAGTCCGCCGTCGCCCTGTCCTCCGATCAGCTGCCGAGCGCGATCGAGCGGCTGCGGGCCGGCGAGGACGTCGATGTCGGCGCGGAGGTCCCCGAGCTTGCGGCGAGCAGCGACGAGATCGGGCAGGTCAGGCAGGCGTTCAACACCGCGGCGCGGACGGCCGTGGCGGCGGCCGTCGACGAGGTCAGGATCCGGCGAGGCGTCAACGATGTCTTCCGTAACCTGGCGCGGCGGAACCAGTCACTGCTCACCAGGCAGCTTCAGCTGCTCGACGGAATGGAGCGGCGGGTCCACGATCCGGAGGAGCTCGCCGACCTCTTCCGCATCGACCACCTGACGACCCGCATGCGGCGCCACGCCGAGGGCCTGCTGATCGTGGCCGGCGGGTCATCAGGCCGGACCTGGCGCGAGCCAGTGCCGATCATCGACGTCATGCGCGCGGCAGTCGCCGAGGTCGAGGATTACACCCGGATCCGGGTGACCTCGCGCACGGGCGCATCGGTGGCCGGTCACGCCGTCGCCGACATCATCCATCTGCTGGCCGAGCTCGTCGAGAACGCCACCACCTTCTCCCCCGCGAGCACGCACGTCCGGCTCGACGGCGACAAGGTCGCGCGCGGCATCGTCGTGGAGGTTGAGGACCGCGGCCTCGGCATGAACGAGAGCCAGATCGAGCAGCTCAACGCCACCCTCGCCGAGCCGCCGCTGTTCGACCCGTCGGGCAGCGACCAGCTCGGGCTGTTCATCGCCGGCCAGCTGGCCAGGCGGCACGACATCAGGATCACCCTGCGCTCGTCCCCGTACGGCGGCATCACGGCCGTCGTGCTGATCCCCACCGCGCTCACCGTCGACTCAGACGAGGAGGAGCAGCCCGCGATCGCGAGCATCCGCGAGCTCGGCGGCCGCCCGATCGCCGAGCTGCCGGGTGGCCCGGCCGAGCCCAGCCCGAGCATCACCATCGCCGCGGCTGCCGCTGCCGCCGTCGCCGGGCCAGTGACCGCCGTGCGCACCGCTGCATCAGACGCCGAGGATCATCTCGGTGCCGCGCAGTCACCTGCGACAGCGGCGACCGGCGACAACACGACCTGGCAGCACGAGGCCGGTGTTACCTGGACCGAGACCGCCTGGACCGGGACCGACTCGGGCCGCGCCGATAGGGCGCCGTCCCTGCCGCTGCCTCCCGCACCGGCAGGACTCAGCTGGAGTGCTGGTGGCCCGGCCGCCGATGGCAGCGAGGCGGCCGGGAGCGCTAACGGCGACCATGGCAATGGCGGCCGGTTCGGTGCGGCCAGCCACAGGTCGGGTCCGAGCGGCCTGGGACTGAGTGAATCAGACCCGGCCGCGCTGAACCAGGACGACATCGACGGCTTGCCGGTGCGAGTGCGACAGGCCAGCCTCGCGCCTCAGCTTCGCCATGAGAAGGTAATGGTCCAGCCGGAGCCGGCGGCTCTGGCTTCCGAGCCGTCTCCGGAGGCAGCCAGGAGCACGATGGCCGCCCTCCAGCACGGCTGGGAACGCGGTCGCTCCGTTTCTGAGCGGATCGCGGACGAGTTCGGTACCTATCCGGGTCCGCAGCGGCCCGGGGACTCGCCTGACGAGGGCACAGGAGGAGCCACATGAGCAACGACGGAAACCTGGACTGGCTACTCGACGACCTAGTCAGCAGGGTCGCCCAGATCGACAAGGCCGTGATCTTGTCGAGGGACGGCCTGGCGATCGGAGCCTCGGCCGACCTGAGCCGGGATGACGCTGAGCACCTGGCCGCGGTTGCGGCCGGCTTTCAGAGCCTCTCCCGCGGGTTCGGCCAGCATTTCAGCTGCGGTACGCCGCGGCAGACCATTGTCGAGCTGGAATCGGCGTTCCTTTTCGTCACGGCGGCCGGCGAGGGAAGCTGCCTCGCGGTACTCGCCGGCACCGGAGCCGACGCCGGCCTGATCGCCTACGAGATGGCTCTGCTCGTCAAGCGCGTCGGACAGCACATCGGCGTGCGCCCCCGGCCTGCGCAGGTCAGCTAGCGGGCCGCAGCCATGACCCGCAAAGGCACAGCGCGCGACGCCACGGGCCGCGACGGCACCAGCCGGGCGGGCACGGGCCGCGACGCCACGGGCAGCGACGGCACCGGCCGGGCGGGCGCAAGGCGGGCGGGCGCAAGGCAAGCAGAGACGGCCCGGGGACCTGGCGGTGACGAGCGCGGTCAGGAACGGGTCGTGCGGCCGTACGCGGTTACCGCGGGACGGACCCGGCCGAGCGGGGCGGCGATCGACCTGGTCGCGCTGGTGTCGGCGATGCGTGGTGCCGGCCTATCTGACCCAGATGGCGAACTTGGACCTGAGCACCTGCGGCTGCTACGGTTCTGCCGGTTGCCAGTGTCGGTCGCTGACCTTGCGACGACACTCGATCTTCCGCTCGGTGTTGCCCGCATCCTCATCGCCGATCTGCGGGACCTCGGTCTGGTCAGTATCTACCAGCCCGCCCGGGCCGGGCTCACCGATGTGCGTATCCTCAAGGAGGTCGCCGATGGCCTACGCAGACTCTGAGGCGCAGGAGGATCGGTCCGCGGTCCCCATCGCGATCAAGATTCTCATCGCCGGGGGTTTCGGCGTGGGGAAGACCACACTGGTCGGCTCGGTCAGCGAGGTCAGGCCGCTGCGTACCGAGGAGACGCTCAGCGAGCCCAGCTCGCTCGTCGACCAGCTGGACGGAGTAGAGCGCAAGTCGACGACGACCGTGGCGATGGACTTCGGGCGGATCACGATCAGCGACGACCTCGTCGTCTACCTGTTCGGGACCCCAGGCCAGAAGCGGTTCTGGTTCATGTGGGACGAGCTCGCCTACGGCGCCCTCGGCGCTGTCGTCATGGCCGACACCCGGCGGCTGGCCGACTGCTTCCCGTCCATTGACTACTTCGAGCGCAATGGCATGCCGTTCGTGGTGGCGGTGAACTGCTTCGACGACGCCCGCCGCTATCCGACGGATACCATGCGCGCGGCGCTGAACCTGACCGCCGACATCCCGCTGATACTCTGCGACGCGCGAGAGCGGGCTTCCAGCCGGGATATTCTCGTCGCTCTGGTCGAGCACGCGGTGTCCAGACTCAGCAGCGCGCGCCAGGTTCCCGCCGGCTGAAGCCAGTCAGCGAGCCGAGCCAGTCAGCGAGCCGAGCCAGTCAGCGAGCCGAGGTCTCGCGCCAGACCAGCACGAGGCCGCAGTCGTCCGTCGTGCTGGAGCCGTCCTGCATGGCCTGGACCAGGCTCGGCGCGCGCCCGCCGAACCCGCCCGCGACCAGCCGGTCGGCCTCGCCGAGCAGCCGGTCGATTCCCACATCGATGTCCCGGCCCGGCATCTCGACCAGGCCGTCGGTGTAGAGGATCAGCGCGTCGCCTGGCCGCAAGGCCCCGTGCTCGACGTCCTGACGCAGGTCGGGCACCACCCCGAGGACGATCCCGCGGGCCTGGGTGAGCCGCCACACGCCGCTTCCGCTGTCGAAGTGGGCCGCGGGAGGGTGACCGGCCGACGCGACCACATAGTTCCCCGTGGTCAGGTCGAGTGCGAGATGCACAGCGGTAACAAATCCCTCGGCGGGCTCACTCCGCCGCAGGTAGGCGTTGCACGAGGAAAGGAACTCCGACGCCGGCACGGATCCGAGCAGCCCGCCGAAGGCGCCCGAGAGCAGCAGTGCGCGAGTCCCGGCGTCAATGCCCTTGCCTGAGACGTCGACCACGGCGATCTCGAGCGTCTTGCCATCGCACACGGACACGACGAAGTCCCCGCCGAACGAGGCGCCTCCGGCCGGCCGGAGCACCGACTCAGACGCCCAGCCCTCCGGCAGTTTCGGCAGCGCGCTCTGCGCCCTGATCCTGTCCCGCAGTTCCATCAGCATCTGGTCGCCGCGCAGGCCGAGCAGGCCGAGCTTGGCCCGGGCCCGCGCGAGCAGGAAGGCGAAGACCGCGGTGATCACGATGGTCGCGACGATGCCGAATCCGGCCCGCTCGTCGCTGCGCACCACGTCGTAGGCGAGCATCACGGCGACGATGCCAAAGAGTATGCACAGCGCACGCGGCCAGAGCAGCAGCCCGCCTGCCAGGACCGGCAAGATCATCAGCCCCGGCGAGAACCACGCGGTCCCCACCTGCACGGCCGCTATTCCGATGCCGGCAACCATCACTGCGAGCACGAACGCGATCCGCCGGTTCCGCGTGATGAACTGCCGCCGGACAAGGCCGCGGAACCACATCGCGGCTGCCTGTGTCCTGGACCAGGACCGCCGACCGGAACTCGAAACCATGATGCCGAAACTGTACCGGTTCTGGACCTGACCGCCAGAGGGCAATGGCCGCACCCACAGGTCCGCGCAAAAGAAGTAGCGGAACTGACGGCCATAGGGTACGAACGCAACCATGACCACGAGCCCGCGAATCCGAGCCGTAGCAGAGACCGAGCTGGCGGCGTTCGCGCACGTGGGTCAGCATGCCTTCAACTCCAACTGGCCCGCGGACGAGCAACTGGCGCTCGACCGGCAGGTCTTCGAGCCCGAGCGCAGCCTGGCCGCGCTCGACGGTGATCAGATCGTGGGTACCGCGCTGGCCTACTCCTTCGGGCTGACGGTGCCCGGCGGAAGCGTCCCCGCTGCCGGGATCAGCGCCGTCGCCGTGCTGCCGACGCACCGGCGGCGCGGTATCCTCTCCGCGCTGATGCGCCGCCAGCTGGCCGACATAGCCGCGGGTACCGAGCCGGTCGCCGCCCTGTTCGCCTCCGAGGCCGCGATCTACGGCCGGTTCGGCTACGGCTCGGCGGCCGAGCAGTACAGCTTCTCGATCAGGCGTGGCGAGGGGCAGCTGCGGCCGCTGCCAGCCGCTGCGGGCAACCTGGCCGGTTCGAGCACCGTGCCGGAGGCGAGCACCTCCGCTGGCCGAAGCGCTCCTGTCACCCTGCGTCTGGCCGATCCGCAGGACGCCGTCGCCGATCTGAAGATGGTCTACGAGGCGATCCGCCCGAATCGGCCAGGGATGCTGACCAGGACGGATTCCTGGTGGAAGGTCCTGCTGGCCGATCCTGAGTTCCTCCGCAACGGCACCGGCCCGGTGCGCTGCGTTATAGCCGCTGATACGTCAGGTCCGCGTGGGTATGCGCTCTATGCCGCCAGACCCGACTGGGGCAGCGACGGCATGCCCGCGCAGGTTCTCATCGTCCGTGACCTCATCGCCAGCGATCCGGAGGCGGCCGCGGCGCTCTGGTCCGACCTGCTGTCCCGGGACCTGGTGGCCGAGATCTGGACCCGGATGCGGCCAGCTGATGATCCCCTGCTGCGCCTGCTCACCGATCCGCGCCGCGCGAGGACGCGGGTCAGCGACGGGCTGTGGATCAGGCTCGTCGACGTCCAGGCCGCGCTGACGCGACGGCGCTACGCGTGCGCCGTCGACGTGGTCATCGACGTGTCCGACGACCTGCTGCCGCACAACGCCGGCCGGTGGCGCCTCACGGCAGGCGGGCCGGCGGACCAGGCGGCGCCGACCTGCGAGCGTACGCGCGCCGGCGCTGACATCTCGCTGCCCGTTTCTGCGCTCGGGGCCGCCTACCTGGGCGGTACCAGGCTAGGCACGCTGGCCAGCGTCGGCCAGGTACACGAGCACCGTCCCGGTGCGCTGCTCGCGCTGTCGGCCGCCATGTGGTGGGATCCGGCGCCGTGGTGCCCGAACATGTTCTGATGAAGCCAGTCACCCGGCCTTCCCCGGCGCCGTCACCGCCGCGCCTCAGAACAGCAGCGCCTTGACTTCGAGGAACTCTTCCATGCCGTGCGCGCCAAGCTCGCGTCCATACCCTGACTGCCCGAACCCGCCAAACGGCGCGGCCACGTTGAACGCACCACCGCTGATCTCGACCTGGCCAGCCCGCAACTGCCGCGCGATCCGCACGGCATGCTCCTGGTCGGCCGACCAGACCGCGCCAGCCAGTCCGTAGGGCGTGCCGTTGGCGATCGCCACGGCCTCGCCCTCATCCTGATAGGCCAGGACAGACATTGCCGGTTCGCTCGCCGCCGAAGTCGTAGGCGGCCAGCAGCTCGACATAGCTGGCGAGCACCGCGAGCGGGGTGCCGACCTGAACCTTGCGAGCGAACTTCAGCGGCGAGCCCATGTCGGCGCTGATCACTTCGGCGACGCGGTCGGCCCGGGCCTCGAGCAGCTGCCGCGCGGCGTCGAGC
>DASWAA010000286.1:0-1947 GCA_036391385.1 Streptosporangiaceae bacterium | reverse complement strand
CTTGCGCATGGTCCGCGCGATCATCGCCTTGCCGGTGTCGGCCGAGGCCTCGCGGCGCTCCTTGGAGAACCAGTGCTTGATCTTGTTGCGGGCTCGGGCGCTCTTGACGAATCCGAGCCAGTCCTGGCTCGGGCCTGAGTCTGGCGCCTTGGAGGTCAGGATCTCGACCGTCTCTCCGTTGGAGAGGGTGGACTCCAGCGACACGAGCCGCCCGTTGACCTTGGCGCCGACGGTCCGGTGGCCGACCTCGGTATGGATCGCGTAGGCGAAGTCGACCGGCGTGGCACCCTGCGGCAGCGCGATGACCTCGCCGCGCGGGGTGAAGACGTATACCTCGGCGCTGCCGACCTCGAACCGGAGTGACTCCAGGAATTCGGCCGGGTCGGCGGTCTCTCGCTGCCAGTCGACAAGCTGGCGGAGCCAGTCCAGGTCAGACGGGCTGCGCCCGCTGTTCAGCTCCTCCTTGTACTTCCAGTGCGCCGCAACGCCGTACTCAGAGCGGCGGTGCATGCCCCAGGTCCTGATCTGCAACTCGACTGGCTTGCCGCCCGGACCGATCACCGTCGTATGCAGCGACTGGTACATGTTGAACTTCGGCATCGCGATGTAATCCTTGAACCGCCCCGGAACGGGGTTCCACCGGGCGTGCACAGAACCGAGCACCGCATAGCAGTCGCGCACGGTGTCGACGAGGACCCGGATGCCGACCAGGTCGTAGATGTCGTCGAAGCCGACGTTCCTGGCGATCATCTTCTGGTACACCGAGTACAGGTGCTTGGGCCTGCCGGTAACCCGCGCCTTGATCTTCGCCTCGCGCAGGTCGACCGATACCTCTTCGATGACCTCCTGCAGGAACGCCTCACGGCGCGGAGCGCGCTCAGAGACCAGGCGGGCGATCTCGTCGTACCGCTTGGGGAACAAGGTCGCGAACGCGAGATCCTCGAGCTCCCACTTGACCGTGTTCATCCCGAGCCGGTGCGCGAGGGGGGCGTAGATTTCCAGCGTCTCGCGCGACTTCTGCTCCTGCTTGGGACGTGGCAGGTAGCGCAGCGTGCGCATGTTGTGCAGGCGGTCGGCGAGCTTGATCACGAGCACGCGGATGTCGCGGGACATCGCGACCACCATCTTGCGCACCGTCTCGGCCTGTGCGGCCTCGCCGTACTTGACCTTGTCCAGCTTGGTCACGCCGTCGACCAGCGAGGCGATCTCGTCGCCGAAGTCGCCCCGGAGTTCTTCCAGCGTGTAGGGCGTGTCCTCGATCGTGTCGTGCAGCAGGGCGGCGCACAGCGTCTCGCTGTTCATGCCGAGCTCGGCCAGGATCGTCGCCACGGCCAGCGGATGAGTGATGTACGGATCGCCGCTCTTGCGCGACTGGTTCGCATGCCACCTGGCCGCGACATCGTAGGCCCGCTCGATCTGCCTGATGTCGGCCTTGGGATGGGTGGTGCGCACGGTCTTGATCAGCGGCTCGAGCACCGGGTTGATGCCGCCGCCGCGGGCCGGGCCGAACCGGCTCAGCCGCCGCCTGACGCTCGCATGGCCGGAGCCGGACGCGGTCCCTGATCCGACCCCGGCAGCCGGCCACTCCAGGGCAGGCGTGGCGCCGTTGCCAGGCGTAGCGCCGTTGCCAAGCGCGGCACTGTTGCCAGGCGGGGCGCCGTTGCCAGGCGGAGCGCTGGTACCGGGCGAGGCGCCGTTGCCAGGTGGGGCGCTGGTACCGGGCGAGGCGCCATTGCCAGGCGTGGCGCCGTTGCCGGAAGATCCAGGAGTGCCTGGCGCGCTGGTCGTCCCGCTGGAAGCGGGCGCGCCTGCGGGCGGCGTCGCCCCATCGTCAGCCACGGGTAGATCGTGTTCTTCAGGCCCTCGCCCCGCGGCCTCCTGGGTGACTCCGCCTTCGGCCTTCCTGGCCATTGCTACGTCACCGGCCACTGCCGCTCCTCGCGTCAG
>DASWAA010000285.1:0-16838 GCA_036391385.1 Streptosporangiaceae bacterium | reverse complement strand
TCACCTGGCTGCTGCTGGACGAGGAGGCGGGCACGATCGCCGGCGACTCCTGCGCTCCGCAGCGCAAGCGACTGTTCGACGAGATGGGCCGCTGGCTTGGCGCCTACATGTACGGGCAGGTGCGCGACCAGTTGCTGTGATGCCCGCTGAACCGCCGTCGACCGAGCCACGTGTTCTCCTGCGATGGCACTTCTCGATTAAGGGGCACGCCGTGGCCAGTTCCGGTATCGGACGGTTTCGCATCAGCACATCCCGCTCGGCACTGCCGCGCCTGACCGCCATCGCGGCCGGATCGGCAGTGGCCTTCGGCACCCTGACGGCGGTGTCCGCTCCGTTCGCGCAGGCAGCGCCGCAGACGACGAGGGTTCAGGTGGTCAAGGTCGTCACCAGGGCGCCGTTCGGCAAGATGCTGGCCACCATCCACGGGCGCAGCCTCTACATCCTGCCGAAGGGGAGCTGCACAGGCCCGTGCGTGACCGCCTGGCCCCGCCTGCTGATGCCCCTGCACACGACGACCCCGCTTGGCACGCGCTGCCTGGGCACGGTAAAGGTCGGATCCCGGCTGCAGGTGACCTACCGGGGCCGGCGGCTCTGGCTGTTCGCAAGCGACAGCGGGACGAGCGTGCGCGGCAACAACGTCAGCGGCTTCAAGGTCGCCAAGCTCATCACCACGCCGTGCCCGTAACCGTAGCGGCGCCCTAGCTCGCGATCTCGGCGTTGCGGCCCTCGCCGTCTGGCTTGTCGGCCGCACCGTCAGCGTCGACGAGAACGCCGAGATCGCGCAGGTCAAGGCGCAGCTGGCCGGCGGTGCAGAACTGGAGAGCTACGAACCCGAGTTCGCGGGCGACGGCGAGATTGGGGGCCAGGTCGTCGACGAGCACCGTCGCCTGCGGCTCGAGGTCGTAGCGGGCGAGCAGGATCTCGAAGATCGCCCGGTCCGGCTTGGCGACGCCCTCGACGCCCGAGATCACGCAGCCTTCGAATAGGTCGAAGAACGGGTATCTGGACCGGCGCAGCGCGTACTTGTCGGCCTCCATGTTGCTCAGCGCGAAGCAGCGCAGGCCCAGGGCTCTGACCTCGGCGAGCACCTCGATGGTGGCATCGAGCTGGCCGGCGATCATCTCCTCGCCGCGGCTCGCCCACGCCATGATCAGGTCGGCGTAGGCGGGATGCCGCACGGCCAGCTCGCGGCAGGACTGCCCGGTGTCGGCGCCGAGGTCGTGTGCGAGGTGCCACTGCGGCGTGCAGATCTGGCCGAGGAATTCCGCTAGATCAGCCGGGTCGTCGATCAGCTTCCGGTACAGGTGCCGAGGATCCCAGTCAAGCAGCACGCCGCCGATGTCGAACACGACCGCGGCGATGTCCCGGTCAGCCATAGGCAGACCGTAGCAGGGCGGCTAGCTGACGACGCTGACCGTCACCGCCGGGTAGCCCGTGGCGCCGTTAGGCTCGGGCGGCTGGGCCAGCCCGGTCTGGGTGTAGCCGGTCTTGTCGGTGGCGCGCGCCTCGATCCGGTGCGTGCCCGAAGTGGCCGTCCAGGGCAGTGACCACTGCCGCCAGGTGTCGATCCCCGGGACGGCCGCCAGCGTCGCCTGGCGCCAGGGCCCCTTGTCCACCCGTACCTCGACGGCGTCGATGCCCTTGTGCTGAGCCCAGGCGACTCCGGCGATCGTCACCGGGCCCCGGGTCAGCTGCTTTCCCTGGGCGGGGACGTCTATCCGCGATTCGGTCTTGACCGGCGCCTGCGCCGACCATCCTCGCTGTGCCCAGTACGCCGAGTTCTGAGCGTACGTGGTGACCTCGATGTCGGTGATCCACTTGCACGCCGACACATAGCCGTAGAGTCCCGGCACCACGGTCCGCACCGGGAACCCGTGCTGAACCGGCAGCGGCTTGCCGTTCATCGCGACGGCGAGCAGCGCGTCCCTGCCGTCCATCGCGGTCTGCACCGGCGTGCCTGAGGTAAAGCCGTCGAACGAGGTGCAGTACAGCTGGTCCGCGCCAGCCTTGATCCCGGCCTCGCGCAGCAGCGCGCCGAGGCTGGCCCCCAGCCAGCGGGCATTGCCGATATACGGTCCGCCGACCCAGTTGGAGACGCAGCACAGCGTGATGTAGTCCTCGATCAGGGGCCGCCTGATCAGGTCGTCGAACGTCAGCGTCAGCTCCCGGCTGACCATGCCATGGATGCGCAGCTGCCAGCTCGACGGCGGGATCTGCGGCAGCACGATCGCCGTGTCGACCCGGTAGAAGGTCGAGTTCGGCGTGATGAACGAGCTCAGCCCCGGAATACGCAAGTCCGCCCCGCCCGGCAGCGGCGGTGCGGGACGGGCGGGTGCGGGCAGCCGCAGCGATCGCACCGCCGACGCGACGCTGGCGCGCTCGGTGAGCAGCCGCCCGCCGACGTAGGCGACGGCGGCCGTGCCGGCCGCCACGGCGCCCAGGGTCATGAACTGGCGCCGCGGCGGCTCGGTCAGCGCCAGGCCACGCCCTGCGAAGGCAGGCCCGTCCGGTGGCTCCGCCGCATCGGGCTGGTCCGGCTCAGATTCCGCCAGCGCCGGCCTGGCGGGCGCGGTCCCCTCCGACGCGCCCGCTGGTCCCGGCCGGGCGGCCCGGCCGAGCGTGGCCAGGGTGAAGGCGGCGGCCGCCGCCCCGATCAGGGTCGGCGCCAGGTCGGCGGCGCCCGCCCCCGGCCTGGTCCCGGCCGCGATCATGCCGATCACGGCGAAGATGACGATGCCGACCAGGCCCGCGTTGCGGCTGCGCACTTCGAGCATCCCGATCACGGCGGCGAACACGCCAAGGACGACGATCACGCCGATCTCGAGCACCAGCTTGTCGTGCGTACCGAATGTACGGATGGCGAAGTTCTTCAGCGGCGGCGGGCTCAGGTCGATGGCAAGCTGGGAGACGGCCACCACCGGCGAGCCGACCGGGCCGGTGAGGCCGGCGATCAGGTAGCCGGTGCAGACGCCGACCGCCCCGGCAAGAAGGCCGGCCAGCATGCCGCGCACGCGGGTATCAAGGGTCACACTGGTTATTCGTACCAGCCGCGGCGAAGGTTTGGCCGGCTCGCCAAGCCGTTCCCCGGTCGGCGACGAATAGGAAGCGTGGGCATGATTGACGGGGTCACCGGCGCGCCGGAGCCGGCCGAGTCCGGCAGGCCGCTGCTCGACCGGCTGCTGCCTGCCGTTGCCAGGGGCGACGAGCAGGCGTACGAGGCTCTCTACGACGCGGCCTCGGGCTGGGTGCTCGGGATCGCCCGGCGCGTCCTTCGCGACCTGGCTCAGGCCGAGGAGGTCATGCAGGAAGTCCTGCTCGAGGTGTGGCGCTCGGCGAGCAGGTTCGACCCGGAACTGGGCAGCGGTACCACCTGGGTCATGACGCTCGCTCACCGGCGGGCCGTCGACCGGGTGCGGTCAGAGCGCAGCCACGCCAGCCGCGAGCTGCGCACGGCCATGGCGGTCATCGACTACGACGACGTGACCGAGTCGGTGCTGGCGAGCCTGGAGCGGGAGCGGGTGCAGCGCTGCCTGACCGCACTGACCGATTTGCAGCGCGAGTGCGTCAGCCTGGCCTACTACGCCGGATACACCTACCGCGAGGTTGCCGAGCTGCTCGGGGTTCCGCACGGCACCGTCAAGACCCGTATGCGCGACGGCCTGATCAGGCTCAGGGACTGCCTGGAGGTGCAGTGATGACCACCGGCGAGCACGACCTGCACACCCTGGCCGGCGCCTACGTGCTTGACGCGATCTCTGACGACGAGCGTTCCGCGTTCGCCGGGCATCTCGCCGCCTGCGCCCAGTGCCGGCAGGAGATCGTTGAGCTGCGCGAGACGGCGGCACGGCTGGGCAGCGCGACCGCGGTCAGCCCGCGCCCTGAGCTTCGCGCTCAGACGCTCCAGGCTGCGTTCCGGACCAGCCAGCTGGCCCCCGTTATCCGGAAAGTCCCGGAGGAGGCGCCGGACGGGTCACGATGGCGGATCTGGCGCGCCTGGCGCAGCTGGGCCGTCCTGCCGCGCCTGGCCGTCGCAACGGTCGTGGTCGCGCTGGCCGGCGCCGTCGGGCTGGCCGCCGCGATGCACGACACGATGCGCCAGCTCGATCATTCGCGGCAGCAGGAGCACCTGATCGCGGCCGTGCTGAGCGCACCCGACAAGGTCATGCGGTCGGCACCGGTCACCGGTGGCGGGATGGCGACCGTGGTGCTGTCCCCGCATGAGCACATGGGGGTCTTCACCGCGCACCGGCTGCGTCCGCTGCCGCCCGCCAAGGCCTACGAGCTCTGGCTGATGGGACCGAGCGGGGACCGGCCGGCCGGCATGATCACGATGCAGCACGGAACGATGGCCGACCCCGCTGTCATCTCCGGGATGACCGCGGGTGACATGATCGGACTGACCATCGAGCCCGCCGGCGGTTCGGCACGGCCCACCTCGCCTCCGCTTGTCCTCATCAGGGCGGGCAACGCCGCCCGCGGCTAGACCTGTCTAGCGGCGGGCGGGAGCGGCGGAGATGCCTGGTCGCCAGGCCTGCCGCCGCCGACCTCACGTGTCGTCGGGCGGGCGGTCAGCGAAACCTGTGATGAGAGCGTGGAACCCGTTGCGCCACAGTCGTTCCAGGTCGGTGCCGGCCGGTCTGGCGCGCAGCTCGACGCCGGCCAGGCCCTCGCACAGCGCGTGGAACTCCGTGGCCGCCTCGGCGACGGCACGGCCACCCAGCAGGTCAGCGGCGGCGAGCGGTTCGAACCGCTGGTGCAAGACGGCGAGCGCGTCGCTCGCCGCCTGCTGGAACCTCGGCCAGACGGCCGGGTCGACGCGGTGGAAGCTGATGGAGAACAGGACCGGGTGCTCGATCGTGAAGCGCCGGAACACCAGCGCGGCCTGGATCAGGTCGGCGCGGGGATCGGCGGTGACGGGGATGGCGCGAAGACCCTCGGTGAGCAGCTCGTACGAGCGGGCGCCGAGGGCGCCGAGCAGCGCCTCCCGCGAGCCGAACAGGCTGTAGACCGCGCGCGTGGTGGTGTCCGCCCGGCGCGCGACCTCGCGCAGCGAGAGGGCGGCTATGCCGTCGCCCTCGATCATCTGCTCGGCCGCGTCCAGCAGCGATGCCGCCGTGCGCTCGTCGTGTTCTCGTGGTCGTCCCATGGCCCTTGACAGTGTAATGCAACGAAGTTACGTTACGATGTAACGAAACTCTGGACCGTAGGAGGGGTCATGCCACCCGGACTGGCTTACGACATCGAGGGCAGCGGCACGCCGGTCGTGTTCCTGCACGGGCTGACGTTCGACCGCCGGATGTGGCGTCCCGTCATCGACCGGCTCGACGGCTCGGTCATGACCATGGCGATCGACCTGCCCGGGCACGGCGAGAGCGGCGGCGAGCCGGCCCCGCTGGAGAAGATCGCGGACATGCTGCACGAACTGCTGACCTCACTCGCGGTGCAGCAGCCAGTCATGGTCGGCCACTCGATGTCCGCCGGGCTCGTCGGCATCTACGCATCCGCCCACCCAGTCAGCGGCCTCGTCATGGTCGATCAGGGCACCGAAGTCCGCCCTTTCGCCGAACTGCTGCACCGCCTCGCGCCAGTGCTGCGCGGTCCCGGTTTCGCCGATGCGTGGCAGACCTTCGAGAGCACACTCGGGCTCGACCTGCTGCCCGAGCCGGTGCGGTCGCTGGCGCTCGCGACGCACCGGGTGAAGCAGGATGTGGTGCTCGGCTACTGGGACCAGGTCATGACCACCGACCCGGCCGCCCTCCAGGAATGGATCGACGAGCGGTGCGAGGCACTGACCGACGTGCCCGCCCTGGCCGTGTTCGGCCGACCGCTGACCGACGGGGAGCGGCAGCGGTTCGAGCGGCTGAAGGACGTCCAGATCGAGGTCTGGGCTGGCGACGGCCACTGCGTCCACCTGGTCGATCCCGGTCGTTTCGCCGCTACGCTCAGCGGGTTCATCACGCACTGCACGCAAGGCGATAGCCGGCGCGCCTGAGCTGAGTGTTCCGCGTGGCTACGCTGGCCGTGGAATAGTCGAGGTGATAATTCGATAGCTGGCGGCGTAACTTACGGGGGAAGGTTATGCGTTCACGAGCTTCTTTCATGGCGGGAAAATTGCGCCTGGCCGCTCTCGGCACGGTCGCCGCGAGCCTGTCTATCGGAGCCGCCGCCTGCGGCACATCCCCGCCGCCAAGCGCGCACCCGACCGGTTCCAACTCGGCACCCTCCGTCGGGGCAAGCTCGCGACCTGCGGCTACGACGGCCACGGTCGGGTCTGATTGCAGCATGCTCCCGGCTAACGGCCTCGGCAGCCTCACGTCCATGAGCACGCAGGACGCGATCGCCGCCGCGTCGACCAACCCGCAGCTGTCGGTCTTCGTCGCCGCGGTGCGGACGGCTGGGCTGGACAAGCTGCTGACCACCAGGCACGCCTATACCCTCATCATTCCCGCCAACAGCGCTTTTGCCTCGTTGTCGAAGACGGACATCATTCGTCTGAAGAATTCTGGCGAGCTGATGAAAATCGTCAAGTATCACGCGGTCAGCACCAGCATCACGCCGCAGCAGTTCGCCGGCGGCGCCACGGTCACCACTCTGGAAGGCGGCAGGCTAACACTGGCCAAGTCCGGCACGGCGTACAAGGTCGGCCCGGCGAGCGTGCTGTGCGGCAACATCCGGACCGCGAACGCCACGGTCTACATCGTCAGCAAGGTTCTGTTGCCGCCCTCGTGAGGGGCGCAGGACAGACACGACGCGCGAGGCGGGCCGCCGGCAGGCTAACGTGGCCTCGTGAAAGCATCGCCTGAGGCGCAGCTGCGGCTGCTTGAGCTAGCGGACATCGATGCCGAGATCGCCCGGATCGAGCATCGCAGGCGCGGTCTGCCCGAGCACGATCAGATCATCGCACTCGAATCCCGCGACGCCGGGCTGCGCGACACGATCGCCGCGCTGACCGCGCAGAACAGCGACCTCAAGCGGGAGCAGGCCAAGGCCGAGGCCGACGTCGAGCAGGTGCGGTCGCGGATCGACCGCGATCGCCAGCGCCTGGACGGCGGCATGGTGAACTCGCCGCGCGAGCTGGAGAACCTGCAGTCCGAGGTGCAGTCGCTGCACCGCAGGCAGTCCGATCTCGAGGAGATCGTGCTCGACGTGATGGAGCGGCGCGAAGCAGCGGAGGCGAGCCTGGACCAGGCCGGCATCGACCGGGAACAGCTCGGCGAGGAACTCGGGGCCGCCACCGCGACCAGGGACGCCGCCCTGGCCGAGCTCGGCGAGCAGTTCGCCAGTGCCACGGACCACCGCGGCAAGGTCGTCGCCGAGCTGCCGGCCGACTTGCTCGACCTGTACGACAAGCTCAGAGTGCAGCACGGCGGTGTCGGCGCGGCGGCGCTGCGCCAGCGGCGCTGCCAGGGCTGCAACCTGACGCTGAACACCGTCGACGTGAATGCGATCCGGTCGGCGCCGCAGGACGAGGTGCTGCGCTGCGAAGAGTGCAGGCGGATCCTGGTCCGGACCGCTGACTCGGGCTTGTGAGCACCGAGGCAGGGGGACGAGCCGGGGGACAGCCTGGGGTGCCAGCCGGCGGGTCCGAAGCGGGGCCCACGGGGGGATCTGGCAGCCTCGGCTGGGGAGCCGCTGGCGGAAAGCCGACCAGGACGCTGCTGCTGCGGCACGGCCAGACCGAGCTGTCCACCGAGCGCAGGTTCGCGGGCCGTGGTGACATCGCGCTGACCGCCGAGGGAGTGCGTCAGGCCGGCCTGGTGGCGCGCAGGCTCGCCGCGTCAGGTGATGTCGACGTAGTCGTCACGTCGCCGCTGCAGCGGGCACGGAAGACTGCCGAGGCAGTCGCCGAGGCGACGGGCGCGCCGCTCGTGGTGGACGACAACTTCGCCGAGGCGGATTTCGGTGCCTGGGAAGGGCTCACCTTCGCCGAGGCCGGCAAGCAGTGGCCGGACGAGCTGGCAGCCTGGCTGGCCAGCCCGGACGCGGCGCCGCCGGACGGGGAGAGCTTCGCCATGGTGGCGCTGCGGGTCTTGGCCGGACTTGACCGGGTCCTGACCGACCACCGGCACACGACAGCTGTCATCGTCAGCCACGTGACGCCGATCAAGACGCTGATCTGCCGGGCGCTGCTGGCGCCCCCCGAGGCAATGTTCCGGATGAATCTCGATGTGGCCTCGCTGTCGCGGATCGACTGCTTCGACAATGGATCGGCAGTCGTGCGCTCGCTGAACGATACGGCCCATTTGCAGTCGCGGCGGCGCCGGGCCCGCCCGGGTCCTCGCTAGGGCCTAGACTGGTAGATCAGCGACGGGCGAGCTGGCCGGGCGGTCGCGTCGGTTCCGGTTCGCCGGGACCGCCGAGGAAGGTCCGGGCTCCGCAGGGCAGGGTGGTCGGTAACGCCGACCCGGGGTGACCCGCGGGATAGTGCCACAGAAAACAGACCGCCGCGAGGCTCCGGCCTCGTGGTAAGGGTGAAACGGTGGTGTAAGAGACCACCAGCGCCGCAGGTGACTGCGGCGGCTCGGTAAACCCCACCCGGAGCAAGGTCAGAAGGGCGCGGTGCTGGTGACAGCATCTCGCCTGCGCGAGCGTTCGAGGGCGGCCCGCCCGAGCTCGCGGGTAGACCGCATGAGGCTGTCGGCAACGGCAGTCCTAGATGGATGGCCGCCGGCCCGCGCAAGTGGGTGCACAGAACCCGGCCTACAGGCCAGCTCGCCCGCCGCCCTACACGCTGAAATGCGGCGGAGTGTTCATGATCGCTACCTGGCGCACATCGGGCGCACATCGCCGCAGGCCCTGATTGACGCGCGCCACGCGGCGGCCAACGCATCGGCCGAAGGGCTGCGCGATCCGTCCGCCGACTACGGCAGCGCCGAGAGGCCGGCGGTGATCGTCGGCGACGTCGCCATCAAGCCGAAGATCGACGGCATCGCGTTGAGCAGGATCGAGGCGATCGGCCTGGACGCCGACGAGGCCGAGAACCGGGCCGAGCGCGGCCGGGCCGAGTTGCAGCGGATCAAGTCGAAGTTAGAGGACTGCGGCTGGCACCCGCCGCGCCGACTGGACCCCCGGGCGGCCTGGCGGCGCGCGGAAATCAGCCGGCTCGAAATCCAGCTAGAGCGCGAGCACGAGGCGCAGCGCCGGGCATACGCCAGCGGGTACTACCCGGCGCGTGAGATCACCCACCGGTGTCGCTCTAGGGGCGAGCAGGCAGGACTTCGGCGAGGCCCTTGAGCCGACCCGCCCCAGGTGACCGGGGACGGGACCACTGAGGGGTCACGCTGAGCGCCGGGCCTGGCCGGGCGGATGGAGGTCACCCGCCGCCTGGCCGGGCCGATCGGCGTGTTACGCGACCCGGCCGGGGCAAAGGGAGCGACCATCTAGGTACTCTTGCTCACCTCGTTCAGGTACTTCGCCTCACACGGCCGATTCCAATTCCCGGTAGCGTCGGCTGGCATGAGCCGCCGATTTGCTCCGGGCGATCACTTGCAGGTCCAGCGCCCACGCCGGTACTTCCATCACGGCATCTACGTCAGCGATGACCGCGTAATCCAGTTCGGCAGCGGCGTCACCCTGCGGAACAAGGGGGACGTCGGCATCGACGCAGTCCCGCTCAAGGACTTTGAGCAGGGAGGCACGGCGAAGGTGGTCCGGCACGGGTACGAAAGCTGGTTCACCGGCCATCACCCGGCTGCGGACGAGGGCTGGAAGGCCGTGGCTCGCGCCGAGTTCTTGCTGAAGCTCCAGCCCAAGCTGCCCTACCACCTAATCGGCCACAACTGCGAGATCGTCGCGAACATGTGCGTCAGCGGTAGCTGGACGGAGAGCTACCAGGTCCGGCGGTTCTTCGGCGCACGCGCCTACATGGACGGTGCCTTCCTGATCTGGCTGGCGAGCCGCAGTCGAACGAACAAGCCCCTCCCGAAGTGGATGCTTGTGCTCGCCGCCGCGATCGTGGTCGCCAGCCTCGCCGCGATCTTCACCTACAACGACCAGATCAAGCAGCTCTGGCAAGAGATCCGCGATGACTGGTTGGCCCACGAGCGCATGCTCGCAGAGGACCCACGCAACGGTCAGACCCCCTAGCGAGTCGAGGTCAGGGCGTTCGCCGGACTCGGAACACTAGGCCGCTGGCCGGCCGGTGCAAGAACCACCGGGCCGATCCTGCACGGCAGGCGATGACGACACCGTGCACGGGACGACCGGCCTCGTAATACCTGGTGCACTGCGGCCCGGCTGTGACCTCCAGCCGCTGGCCGGCATGCAGCAGAACGTCACCTGGCCCGACATCGACGGCTAGTACTGGCTCGGCGGGCGGGGATTCTGGGATGGCTGGCACAGCCGCCTCCTAGCTAGGCGGTCAGGCCCGGTCGTTGCGCTTTACCCCGCGCGGCCGGGCAGCGGAGCGCCCCTCAGAGCGCGTAGAGGCTGACCTGCGGCGCCGTGCCAAGGCCGGCGAGTGTGCTAGCGGGGAGGCGCTGCCGACGGTCGCCAGCCTGGCCGTCCATTACGGCGTGGCGAGGGGCAGCCCCGTCAAGAGGCGCCAGGCGTCGGCTGCGCCGCAGACCTCTTGACTGAACCTGCCTGCCCACGGGATTCGCACCTATCGGGAGCCGCCAGGGGAGTGGCCCCGATGAACCACTGGCTATGACTGTGTCAGCATGTCGCCATGATTGACGTAACTGTCAATGTCGAAGTCGAGGGAACCTACGGGGTGAAGCTTCAGGACGACACGTGGGAGCTGAACATCCACGCCGCGCCCGACGATTTGCGGAATCTTACCGGGATCCGGGACGCGACGTGGGCTGAGGGCCGTTCGCTTCGCATCGGTACCTGCGCTGGTGCCCCCGTGTGGTGGTGTGAGCAAGGTGACAGCGTCACCATCCTCGTGGGTGATGACGACCAAGTGTGGGACGCGGCAGTCACGGTTTCTCTCTCGACCGTTCATGAGATCCTTAGGCTCACTGAGCAGGTTAAGGACGAGGTACAGCACGGTCATGCCTTTGACGCTTAGGCGTCAAGGATGTCCGAGCCGGGGGCACATTGGGGGCACATCGCGTCGCGACCTGCCGGGAAGCAACGAGAATCGCCGAGAGAGCGTATCCGCAGGTCACCGCACATGCAGGCCGCATCAGCCCCCTGGGCACAAGACCCGGCCTACGGGCCGACTCGCCGCGCAGTCCACGTCAGGTACCGCGTTCTACCATGAGGCATGGCTGATGACCGCGTTCGCGCACTGGTAGCGATGATCGCCGACGGGGTGACGGCTACGGCCAAGCAATTGCATGGATTGACACCCTCCGAGATCGAGGAAGTCGAGCGTGACCAGCTGACGCCGCTCGCCGAGGCCTATCGCCAGTTCCTTGAACTGGCTGGGCGAGGGGCGGGGCGATTCCTGCGGGGCAGCGATGCCTTCTACCCGGCGATCCTGGGCCTGGGCCACTACGCCCGCGAGCTGCTTGCGGAGAACGAGGTCCCGTTCACACTGGCGGATGACGATCGGGTCATCCTCATGCATCAGGGCTACCAGTTCGACTTCCTGCGCGGCATCGACCGCGACCCCGAAGTCTGGTCCTACTGCGAGGGATCCGGAGAACCAATCTTGACCTACTCCCACTTCACCGACTGGCTGGACGACATGGTCAGGCAAGAGACGAAGTCGTGGGCCAAGCTCGTGCCCGGTTATGAGGCCGAGCAGAAGAAGCCTGCCGGGGAGCCGCGATATACCTCCTACCGCATGAACCCCGATGGCAGCCTCACCGAAGAGTTCTGACGCCGCAGCCGGCATGACGCCGTCACCAGTTCCGGCCCAGTTCCGCGCCAGTTCCGCCAGAGCCTGGAACAGCAGCGAGACATCGAGAACTGCCGAGAGCCATCACCGCAGGAATGTCGGTCAGGATCAAGTATGTACACGGCAGCGCCACGACAGCCGCGATGATCCGAGCAGTGCGCCCCTGTGAATGCGGTCAGCCGCTGTTGATGGCGGCGAACTCGTGTTGCATCGATGTTGAAAACGCGGCCAGGCGCCCGGACGCTGCAAGCAACTGCTTGTCGACCGGAACGTGGCGCAGTGCGTCAAGGGCTACGCCAGCGGCATCCGTGATGGCCGCCTTGTAATCAGCGGTGTCGATCGGGCTCGGGTCGCTTAGCGCCTTAGCTGCGGCGCTTTGGAGCGCCAGGGCGTCGTGGTGCACCGCAGCCCGGTCAAATGTCAGGTCGCCGTCGAGCTTGCCCATGGCCGCCTTAACGTTGCCGAACCACGCTGCGCCGCCGGCGTTATACCAGGCCAGGAAGCTGAGCTGCGCTGAGGTAAAGCCTGCCGGAGCAGAGGCCGCCCGCAGTTTCGGCGCCGCGAGGTGAAAGATCTGCTGTGCTTGGACCAGATCTCCGTTGGCGGTGAACATGTAGATGACCACGACATCGTTCTTCCTCGTCAGAACGGTTAGCTGGGACGATCCCCAAATCGACTTGACCCCTAGTCCTGGAACCGGCTCGCCCGCATCGGACCAGTGCTCGAACCCTTGCTCGCCAATCCCGCGGAAGTAACTGAACTCGACGTATTGCGGCGTCCGGTCGGCCGGATTGACGGCCAGGTCGTAGAAGCATCCCCTGCCGCCCTGGGCGTCCGGCTGCTGCTCCAGCGACACTCGCGTGACATCACGCTCGGTAAGCGCTGCGATTTGATCCGCCGATACGTATGGGCACGTATCTGGCGCAGCGCCGACATACCTCGCGGCCGATTCGCCGGGACCGGCATGGCCCGAGTTGGCGCACGAAGACACGGCCGCGCTCGCCGCGATGATGGTGATGGCCAACCAAGGCGCGCACCAGGCTCGACCACACAGCGTCCATGGGCGTCCTCGGTTCATGCTGTCAAGCATCGCTGAAGCCCCTCGCTGTTGCGCGGTAGATCACGGGCCGAATAAGGATTCGCCGTCGCACCGCCGAGCAAGCGCCGCTCGATCTTCGGGAGCCTGATCCTGGTCCAAGGGCTGGCCGCGAGGCCGCGACCCGCGCGGCAATGGCTGGGGCGCGCTTCTATAGTGGACCGATGGCGTCGGTCAAGCAGATCCAGGTCACCTTCGACTGCGCAGAGCCTGAGCGCGTCGCTCGATTCTGGTGCGAGGTGCTGGGGTACGTCGTACCTCCGCCACCCGTGGGGTTCGCAACCTGGCACGATTTCGATCGCGCGCTGCCGCCTGAGCATCAGGGTTCAGCGTTCGCATGCGTTGATCCCTCAGGGGTGGGCCCGCGACTGTTTTTCCAGCGCGTTCCCGAAGGAAAGGTCGCCAAGAACCGGCTGCATCTTGACGTGCGGGTCGGGACCGGGCTCGTGGGTGAGGAGCGCCTGGCCGCGCTTGAGGCCGAGTGCGCACGACTGGTCCCGCTCGGCGCGGTACGCGTGCGGCTACTGCCCGCCGGTGGCGGCAACGAGTCGTGCATCGTGATGCAGGACATCGAGGGCAACGAGTTCTGTCTCGACTGAATGGCCGCGAACCTGAACCTGCTGCGGGTCACCGCCCCTGATCGGAGGCCGCACACGCGGAGGCAGGCGAGGGTGCCGGGCTGCTCAGCGGCAGGAGCGAAGGGTCAGGGTAGCGAGGCGGGCAGCCCGAAGGGCGCGAAGTGGTCGGGGCCGAGGAATGAGGTGATCCCGGCGATGTGCTCGTCGCGCAGAGTCAGCACCGTGATCGACCAGGCGGCGTGCGGGCCGGCGTCGTCGTTGCCGAGGTAGAACGCCACGGTCGGCTGGCCGTTCGCGCTGGCCAGCAGATAGCGCCAGCTCGGGCAACGGGTCATGGGGACCTGCACGGCGAAGTCGGTGACCGCCTCGATGCCGCGATACCAGTGCGGCAGCGGCGGCATCGACCAGGTGACGTCCTCGGTGAGTAGCGAGACCAGCAGGTCGGCGTCACCGCGTTCCAGGGCGGTGGCGTACCGGGTGGCGATCTCCCGCACCCGGGCGTCGCCGATTCGGCGCAGCGTCTGCTGCTGGGAACGGGACGGAACCTTCTCCGCGATGACCTTGCGGGCTCGCGCCAGCGCTGAGTTCACCGACGTGGTCGAGGTGTCCATCATCGTGGCGATCTCGGCGGCGGAGAAGCCGAGGACCTCGAACAGCAGCAGCGCTGCCCGCTGGTTGCCCGGCAGGTGCTGCAGAGCGGCGACGAAGGCGAGTTCGATTGCCTCACGCTGCTCGTAGCGCGCGTCCGGGGCGGCCGGGCTGTGGGCGAGGCCGGCATCAGAGTAGGGGCCCAGCCAGGCGACGTCGGCCAGCGGGGCGTTGCCATCAAGCACGGCGCGGTCGCTGGACGGGCCGAGGTCGACGGGCAGTGCCCGCTTGCCACGGGCTTCAGCGACGTCCAGGGAAGTGCGGGTGGCCACCGTGTACAGCCACGTGCGCAGTGTGCTGCGCCCCTCGAATCGCGCCAGCCCCCGCCACGCTCGCAGCAGGGCATCCTGCAGCGCATCGTCGGCGTCGTGGGTCGAGCCGAGCATGCGGTAGCAGTGGGCGTGCAGCTCCCGGTACAGCGGCTCGACCAGGCGGGTGAACGCCGCGTGGTCCCCGATGCACGCCCGCGCCAGGTCAGCATCATCGGCGCCGTCCGCTGCCGTGTCCGCCGACCGTCCGGAAGGAATTTCTCCCACGAGCGACGATTCTGCCTCATGGCTGGAGTCCCACCGGTGACCGAGCACGATAATCCCCTAGTACGAAGGAATCCTCATGATGCCGACCGGACACCACCCTGCGCCCGCCTGGTTCGACATCTCCACTCCGGACGCCCCCCGAGCGCGCCGCTTCTACCAGGAGATGTTCGGCTGGCCCGTCAACGTTCTCGACGAGACCTACGCGCTCGTCGGCGACGTGGACGGCCAGCCGACGGGCGGGATCGGCCAGGCCGGTCCCGACAGCCCCTACACCGGGATTGTCGTCTATTTCCGGGTCGACGACGTCGACAGCGCACTCGCACGCGCGGAGACGCTCGGCGGCACCCGCGTCATGGAGCCGGCTGAGACGCCCGTCAGCCGGATCGCCGCCTTCGCCGACCCCGACGGCAATCTCATCGGACTGCTCAGCCGCTGACGGCCGAGAACGCCCGCGTACCCACGACAGGAGACCGGCCGACATGACCGAACCAGACCTCCGCCGAGTGACCGGCATCTGGCCGCTCGTCCACGCCGAGCGAGCGGCCCTAGCGGCCGATCTCGCGGACCTGACCGACAGGCAGTGGACGACGCCGTCGCTGTGCACCGGGCTGACGGTGCGCGAGGTGCTCGCACACCTCACCGCCGGGGCAAGCCTCAACGCCGTGCGGTGGCTGGCGGGCGTGATCCGCTGCCGGTTCGACTTCGACAAACAGGTCGCCATGCGGCTCGCCGAGCAGATGGGCGCGACCCCGGCCGAGACACTCGAGAGGTTCCGCCTAGTCGCTACGAGCACGACCAAACCACCCCTGCCGACCGTGGTGATGCTCGGCGAAACGATCGTGCACGGGGAGGACATCCGGCGACCGCTTGGCGTCAGCCACGACTACCCGATCGACACGATCACGCAGGTGGCCGAGCACTACCAGGGCTCCGACCTCCCCGTCTTGGCCAAAAGGCGGATCGGGGGCCTACGACTCGTCGCGACCGACGGACCCTTTAACACCGGCTCCGGGCTGCTCGTGTCCGGCACCACCTTGGCGCTGACCATGGCGATGGCCGGACGCGCGCCATACTGCGACGAGCTCCACGGCGATGGTGTCACGACCCTGCGCGACCGCTGCGAAACCCCTAGAGCCGGTGCCTGAACCCATGACGTGAGCTCGGCCTCACTTGCCCTGGGTCTCGATGGCGTCCTTCACCCGTGGCATGTACGAGGCGCTCATATTTCCCACGGCCAGCTCCACCAGATTGCGCAGCGGCGGAAGGCGCCAGAACGACCCCGGGTGATGCTCCATCGTCAGTTTCGTCCCCGACCCCTCCGGCTCGAAGTCGTAATCCCAGGTGCCCACCAGCGGGTTGGAGGACCGCTCGGTAATGTGCTTTTTCGGTACCACGTCGGTGTACACGTCAAAGCCCCGGATCGGCAGGCCGGCGATCTTGGAGTGCCAGCTCATGTACGTGCCGACACCCTCCTTGGTGATCCTCACGTCGTCGACCCGAGTGCCCGTCGGCCCGAGCTCCATGAATTTCGCCGGGTCCTTGAAGGAGTCGAACACCGCCTCGACAGGTGCCTCGATGTGGATAGTCCGCTTCATCGCTGTCATCCCCTCGTTCGAGCTGCGGGAATGCATCACACCCCCGCACCACCATCAACGTAGCCGCCGCCGTGCCAGCACAGCAGAGCCAGAAGTCCCGCTTACGGTCTCTGAAGCGCTGTGGCCCGAGCAGCAGGGCATCGAACCCATCCCACACGTGAGAAGCGGACGGGACCTGTAGCGCCGACACCGACACCGGTCCCTGAGCAGCGTAGGTGGCATGTCCGAAAGGCCGATCGCGCTGCAGGCTCGGCGACCAGACCCCAGCCTGAGCGGCGGGAACGTCTCAAGCGACAACCCCGAGCATCAAAGGAGCCGCCAATAAACAGCGTACGCGGCGACGTCGGACAGTCTATGTAACCAGGCTGATGACCCAGATGATCAGGAAGAATATCCCCAAGACGAGATAAGTCATCGCGACACCGATGATCGATCCGGTGGCGGCGATAGCCCTGGCGTTCGGCGGTATCGAGTACCACTGCCTGGTGCCAAAGCCGGTGATGATCCACGTCGCCAAGCCCAGGGCGATGACCAGGAGGCCGGCTAGGACGCCGAAAGCACCGCCGTGCGAGCCGAACATGAAGAACATCGCCA
>DASWAA010000284.1:0-4719 GCA_036391385.1 Streptosporangiaceae bacterium | reverse complement strand
CATCAGGGCCCTGATGGCGGCGGCCCGGTCGCCGCCATCGTCGACCTCGGTCCGCGGTGACCGGACATCGCGCCTGTGACGGCGCTACTGACCGCCGCCGGTGTAGGCGGCGGTAACCCGGTCCGCGGCGGCGCGAGCCTGATCCTCGCTGGTGCCCGCCGCGACGCTGGCGTCGCGCCAGGACTGGCTGCTCAGCGTCATGAACTGCACGCCTTCTGGCGAGGTCACCCAGGCCCCGCTCTGCTCGCGGTCGACCGCCCGACCCGAGGACAGATGACGGGCCAGGCCCATGAAGCCCATGTCCCAGCCGATGCCGACCGCGCCCGGGCCAAACTGGGCCCAGCGCTCATCGTCGATGTGCGCGATGTGCTCGAGTTCGAGCCGGGTCCACTCTTCCGATTCCGCTTCGAGCCGGACCTCGATCCAGGTGGTATCGCCGCCGTACTCCCAGGTGGCGCTGAATCCCTTCGGCGGATCACACTGCTGCACGGTCCCGCTCGCGTTGCCCTCGATCTGGAACCGGCCGCCCGGCCGGAGCTCGCCGGAGACCGGGAGGAACCAGCGGGCGATGCGCTCGGCGTCGGTGCAGGCGTCCCACAGGTCCTCGATGCTCGCCTGGTAACGCTGGCTGATCGTCACGGTGCGGGCTTCCCCGGCCGCGAGCACGCGCGAGCCGACCTGCCGCTGTACGGCGTTGATCTGGTGTATGACGTCGATCATGGCGAGCTCCTTGGTGGTCTTGCGTCTGGTGTGGCCAGCCGCCGCTCACGCTTGCCGCGGGCGAGCTCAGTGGCCAGGGCGTCGAGGTGCGGTGTCCAGAAGCCGCGGAACCGCCCGAGCCAGGCGTCCACGTCCTGCAAGGGCGCGGGATTGACGGCGTAGAGCCGCCGGGTTCCCTCCGGCCTGACCGTAGCGAAGCCAGAGTCCCGCAGCACTCGCAGGTGCTGTGACACCGCCGGCTGGGAGATGCCGAACTCCTGCTGGATGACGGTGCATACGTCACCGGACGTTCGCTCTCCATGGGAGATGACCTCCAGGATCCTGCGCCGGACCGGATCTCCTAGCACCTCGAAGGCATGCACCAGGAGACTGTATAGGCAGCGACTTATATAAGTCAACACTGATAAATGAGCTCGGACGTGGTGGCGAGCACCAGTCACCGGTCAGGTGGCGAAGGCGAGTCACCGGTCAGGTGGCGAACCTGGTTCGCGAGGGTGATGATTGTCCTGTGCTGTCCGCGTCAGGGTCGTCATGCTGCTTGGCTATTCGGGTCGGACTTCGCCGGTGCGCGGCATGAACCTCGGACCGCTGGCGCTGGTGGGCAGTGGCGAGTACCTGCCCGTGATGACCGAGATCGAGGGGATGCTGCTGGCGGGACGACCGCCCAGGTACGTCCAGTTGCCCACCGCGGCCGCGCCCGAGGGCGAGGGGAGCCTGCGGCACTGGCTCGACCTTGGCGCGGCCCAGGCCGAGCGACTGGGGGTGGAGCAGGTTCCGGTCGTCGTCAGGGACCGGGCCGAGGCGGACTCACCCGACCTGGCCGCCCTGATAGCCGGCGCAGGACTGATCTACCTCTCCGGAGGCAGCCCGGTCTACCTGGCGCAGACCCTGCGCGGCACCCTCGTCTGGCAGGCCATCGTCGCCGCCTGGCAGGCAGGAGCCGCGCTGGCAGGCTGCTCCGCTGGCGCGATGGCCCTGACCGGCTGGGTGCCGTCGATGCGCGCACTGCACAAGGAACCCGATCCTGGCCTGGGGATCCTGCCGGGGCTGCGGGTGCTGCCGCATTTCGACAAGATGCTTGGCTGGGTGCCTGACCTGCTCACTCGCGCCGTGCTGCACCCGCCGGCGGGCACGACGGTGCTCGGGATCGACGAGGACACGGCCATGGTCGACCTGACCGGCGCCGGGCGCCAGTGGCAGGTGCACGGTCGGCAGCAGGTCTGGACGCTCGGCAACGGACGGCGGCGCGGCTATCCGGCCGGCTCGTCCCTGGCCATCTAGTGACAGCGGGAGAGTGCCTGGTTTCAGCACGAGGCTGTCGCTGGCTCACCACGTTATCGGGACGCAATCGGCTGTGCCAGACTGTATCGACCAATAGCCAGACGGAGGAATAAATGGCTCAGGATGAGATTCCCCCGGGCGTCGACCCGTCGCAGCCGAGCCCGGCGCGCGTCTACGACTACCTGCTCGGCGGCACGCACAACTTCGAGGCCGACCGGGCAGCGGGCGAGCTGATGAAGTCGATGGCGCCTGAACTCATCGATAGTGCCTCTGCCAACCGGGGCTTTCATCAGCGAGCGGCGAAATGGCTCGCCGAGCACGGCATCCGCCAGTTCATCGACATCGGGTCGGGCCTGCCGACGGTCGGTAATACCCACGAGGTGGTCGCCCGGGTGCGACCGGACACCCGCACCGTCTACGTGGACTATGACCCGATGGTGCTCCATTACGGGTCGTACCTGCTTTCCGGCAACGAGAACGCCGCGGTGATCCTCGCCGACATGCGGGATCCGGATTCGGTGCTCGGCAACGAGACCCTGCGCGCGATGATCGACTTCAGCGAGCCGGCAGCGATCATGATGACCGCGGTCCTTCATTTCGTCTCGGACGAGGACGATCCGGCCGGCCTGATCGCCCGATATACCGAGCCGCTGGTGGCCGGCAGTTACCTGTCCCTGTCGCATACGACCGCCGATCACAAGCCGCCGAAGGCGGTCGCCGCCATCTACGAAGCTGGCCGCCGGTCGGCGGGCGGCACCTACCTGCGATCGCGGGCAGAGGTCACCGCGCTCCTCAACGGCCTGGAGATCGTCTCGCCCTACGAGGGAGCGCCGCCAGAGGTGACCTGGGTCGGGCTGTGGGGCTGCGAGGACGTCGAGGCCGCGGATAGCGAGGGCTCCCGCTGGCTGTACTGCGCGGTGGCCAGGAAGGCTGCCTGAGCTAGTCCGGATCCTCGGCGCGGCGCCGGTAGGCGAAGAAGACCCGGTTCGAGTCGTCGCTGACCGGGCCGTGGTCCAGGTCTGTCTCCTCCAGCAGGTCGAAGCGGGGCGCGAGCGCCTGCCGGATCTGGTCGAGCGGTACCCCCAGCTCGGTGAGCACCTCGCGGTGCAAGCGGAACTGGTCGCCCTCCAGCCGCTCGAAGATCCGGACTTGCCACAGGGACAGGTCACCGCCGCCCGGCGCCACGTCCATGATCACCGTGTGGCCGCCGAAGTCCTGGGCGAAGGCGGGTCCCTGCCAGAGCCTGCGGAGCCGGCCGACGGTGTTCACGTCGAACGCGAAGATCCCGCCTGCAGCCAGGTGCTCGTGCACCCGGTCGAAGAGCGCCAGCCAGGCCTCGAAGCTCGGCAGGTGATTGAGGGTGTCGAAGACGCAGATCACCACGTCGAACTTGGTGCCCAGGTCGAACGCCGTGATGTCAGACTCGACCAGCCGCGCCTGCGGTACGCGGCCAGCCGCGACCGCGAGCATGTCAGGGGACCGGTCGATGCCGGCGGTCGTGAGGTCCGGCGCGAACTCGGCGAGCACGGCGCCGGTGCCGCAGCCAAGCTCGAGCAGCGAGCCGGCCGACGGCAGGTAGCGCCGGATGTACTCTCTGACGCGTTCCACGTCGACCGTGCGATCGCCCATGATCTGGTCGTAGAAGGCGGCGAATTTCGCGTAGGCGATCACGGTGCCATTCTGGCGGACCTGCGCGGCGGATTAGTCAGAGTTCGCCGCCCAGTTCCGAGGTCCATACCACGACCCGGGTGCGGTCGCCGCGGAAGAGATCGCGGGCGAATTCCAGCGGCATGCCCGACTGGGAGTAGGCGGTCCGTTCCACCAGCATCAGCGGTGACCCCTCGGCGACACCGAGCGCCTCGGCTTCCCGCACTCCGGCCGCGACCGGCTCAAGGCACTCCCTGGCGCGATGCGGCCGCAGTCCGTACTTCTCGTCGAGAATCTCGTAGAGCGAGCCGTCGAGCCGGTACCCGAGCAGACCCGGGCACCGTTCGGCCGGGAACAGCGAGTGCTCGATCAGGATCGGCTGCCCGCCTGCCAGCCGCAGCCGCCGTACCTCGTAGACGGGCGCTCCGACGGCGATCTCCAGCGCCGATGACGCCGCCGGGCTCGCCGCGATCTCGACGGCCGCGAGCACCCTGGCGCCGGCCACGAGCCCGTTCCTGCGCAGCTGCTCGGAGAACCCGGCCAGCACGGTGAGATCCTGCTCGACCTTCGGCTCGGCGACGAAGGTGCCGCCACTGCGTCCTACGGTCCTGGTGACCAGGCCGCGCTGCGCCAGCTCGGCCAGGGCGTGCCGCAGCGTCATCCGGCTGACGCCCAGCCAGGCCGCCAGGTCCTGCTCGGTCGGGAGCCGGTCACCGGGGGTGAGCCTGCCGGTCGCGATGGCGTCGGCCAGCCAGTTCTCGATCTGACCGTGTACGGTGACGCCGCGTCCGCGTACCAGCTTGGGCGGCCTGCGGCCGGGCAGTCGAGGATGCCAGATCGTGCCCTGACGTCCGACAGCCGGAGCGAGGACTGGCCGCTCGGCCACGGCGGTGTCAAGAACGGTCAGCTCAGGAACCTGCTCTAGTGCCATTCAGCGTCCTTTCGCCAAGGCCCGATGACGCCGTCACGTTACTACGTGACGGCGCCGCGGACATCCCGCTCCCGTCGAGTACCCGCGGCCGTGCCGAACATGCAGTCCGCTTCAATAACGCAGCCGGGCCCGGCAGCAGG
>DASWAA010000283.1:0-7052 GCA_036391385.1 Streptosporangiaceae bacterium | reverse complement strand
GTCGTGCTCGCACCCGATACCGGTGACACCTACTGCCTGCTGGCCGTTCTGCCGCACAACGAGGCCATCAAGTTCGCGACAAGCCGCCGGTTCAGCGTCAACGAAGCCATTGGCGTCCTCGAAATCCGCGACGAGGCTGCGCTAGAACAGGCCCGGCCAGCGCTCCAGACTGCCGCGACTGTCGCGGGCGAGCTTCTTTTCGCAAGAGTGAGCGACGCCGAACTCAACCATCTGGGCGTGGACGGTGCGGTTCTCACGCTCGCCAGACTGGTAGTCACCGATCAGCAGCTAGAAGAGTTGCAGCCGATGCTTCCCGAAGCTCAGTACGCCGCCCTGTACTCCCTGGCCTGCGGGATGACTGTCGAGGAGGCGTGGAACGAGGTCTGCCAGTATCTCCCGGGCGATTCCCTGCCCCCGGACCAGATCGACTCCAGCGACCTGATCTCGGCCATGGAGCGCACTCCTGGCCAAGTTACCCCGGTGTCCGGGCCAGCCGAGCTGCAGCAGATCCTCGAGCACCCGTTCGCCGCCTGGCGAACCTTCCTGCACCCTGCCCAGCGCTCGATCGCGTACCACCCCTCTTACGCTGGCCCGGCCCAGGTCACCGGCGGTGCTGGCACCGGTAAGACCATCACCGCGCTGCACCGCACCGTTTTTCTGGCGCAACAAATAGGCCCGGCGCACCGCGGCGACCAGAGCGGACCGCCCATCCTGCTGACCACGTTCACCACGAACCTGGCCGAGGCTCTCGACGCCCAACTCGCCGTCCTGGTGGGCGACGACCGCGTCCGGGGCCTAGTCGAGATCATCAACGTCGACAAGCTTGCGAACCGCATCGTCCGCCAGGCACGTGGCACCCTGCGGATCCCCGCCCCGGACGTGCTGCACGGGCGTATCTCGGCCGCGGCGGCCGAGGTCGGCCTGGACCTCACCGCTGCGTTCCTGGAACACGAGTGGGAGCAGGTCATCCTCGCCCAGGACCTGACCACCGAGGACGCGTACCTGAACTGCCAGCGCACCGGGCGCGGCATCTCCCTCACCAGGAACCAGCGCAGCGCCGTCTGGCAGGCCATCCAGCAAGTCACCGGCGAACTCGCAGCCGCCGGCGAATCCACCTACCTGCAGATCACGTGCGAGGCCGCGCGGCTGCTCGCCGAGTCCGGCCACATCCCGTACCGGCACGTCATCGTCGATGAGGGCCAGGACCTGCACGCCGCCCAGTGGCGCCTGCTCCGCGCTGCCGTCACCCCCGGCCCCGACGACATGTTCATCGCCGCCGACCCGTACCAGCGGATCTACGCCAGCCGGGTCTCGCTCGCCAGCCACGGCATCAACATCCGCGGCCGCAGCCGCCGACTCTCGGTGAACTACCGGACCACCGCGGAGATCCTGCGCTGGGCCGTACCCATCCTGGGAACCGGATCCGTCGCCGGACTGGACGACGAGACCGCCTCTTTGCTCGGCTACCGCTCCCCCATGCACGGCGACCCACCCCAGATCCACGCCGCGCTGACCCGCGACGACGAACTCGCCGCCCTGGCAGCCACGATCAGGAACTGGATCAGCGCCGGAATCGAACCGCACGCCATCGGCGTCGCCGCCCGGTCCAGCGCCGTCGGGAAGCGAGCCCGAGAGGCCCTCAAGCTGGCGGGCATTTCCACGCTCGCGCTCACCACGCAGAGCACCAAGAACGCGGTCCGCGTCGGCACCATGCACGGCATGAAAGGCCTGGAATTCCAGGCCGTCGCAGTGATCGGCGCCGAGGACGGCGCCGTTCCCGCCACCTCGGCACTCACACCCGCCGGTGAAGATGCCGTCGCCCATGCCCAGGACCTCCAGCGCGAGCGGTGCCTCCTTTTCGTCGCCTGCACCCGCGCCCGCGACCACCTGTACGTCTCCTGCACCGGACAGCCAAGCCCGTTCCTGCCCGGCTGACCCCGCGCACCACAGCAGACGGGCGCGTACGTCACGGTATCCGCTCGCGTTCCGGAACCCTCGAAACGGGCAAAGGATTCACCTTTACTGATTCGGCTGACTCGCGGCATAGTTCCTTTGTGCGCGGCTACGTCGGAGTGACCGACACCGACTGGTACCGGTTCCTCGCCGCCCGGCCGGACATCACCGAGGTCAACTTCTGGCGGCCAGGCGGCGGGCGGGGGTTCCATTCGCTCGCGGTGGGCGAGCCATTCTTTTTCAAGACGCACTACCCGCACAACCGGGTGGTGGGCGGCGGCTTCTTCAGCGACTTCGTCGCCCTGCGGCTGTCGGAGGCGTGGGAGCTCTTCGGCGAAGCGAACGGCGCGGCGGACCTGCACCAGATGCGGTCCAGGATCTCGCGCTACCGGCGCGAACCGGTCGGACCGGCGGAGGACCCGGAGATCGGCTGCGTGTTCGTCCGCGATGTCCGATTCTTCGCCGACCGTGACATCGCCGACGCGCCTCCCGGGTTCGCGCCGAACATCGTCCAGGGCAAGGCCTACGACCTCGCCGAGCCGCAGGTATCGGCCTACTTCGCCGACCTGATGGCCAGGCTGCTCGGCATCAGCGTGGAAATCGACCTGGACCGGACCTGGCACCGGGACGGGCCGGTCTTCGGCGACCCGCGGCTCGCCCCGCGCCGGCTCGGTCAGCGGTCCTTCCAGGCTGTCGTGCTGGCCGCATACCGCCGTCGCTGCGCGATCACCGGCACTGCGATCGCGCCGGTCCTGCAGGCCGCCCATATCCGTCCGGTCAGCGAAGGAGGCGAGCACCGCCTCGACAACGGCCTGCTCCTGCGATCCGACGTCCACACCCTGTTCGACCAGGGCTACCTCGGCATCGACCCCGCCTACCGGCTCCGCGTCAGCCCCCGGCTCCGCACCGACTTCGGCAACGGCCAGCAGTACTACGCCCAGCAAGGCCAGGTCATCGCCCTCCCCGACCGCCGCAACGACCGGCCCGACACGGACTTCCTCCAGTGGCACCTCGACGAGAAGTTCAAGGCATCCTGACCCCCAGGCGCCCCGACGGCCCCGCCCTAAAGAGCCGGAGGCCTTCGGGCACCGACGGGTGGTATCCGCAGCACTGGATGTGGCGCGCGTGATTGAGGTTCATCGTGCCAGTCCGATGACGTCCCAATCCCACGACGCATGCCGCTGGTAGGCAACGGTCATGCCGTCAGCTTGCGCGACGCGGCGCATGGCATCGGGAGGGTGGACGAAGGTGCGGAAGTCGTTGGTTGTGAGCCGACGGTAGATGTTCTCGGTTGCGAACTGCGCCCGGTTGAGGACGTTGGCGGCGGGATAGCTGAAGACAAGGGTCCGCCGTGCGTGCCCTGCAGCCGCAAGCAGTAGTGCGGCGTAGTCCGGGTAGCAGCAGACGACACGGTGCAGTAGGACGACATCCGCCGGTTCGACCTCATCGGGTGCCTGCGCAATGTCGACGAATCGGCGCGTGACCCGATCTGTCATCGCAGCAGCCTCGATCAGACGAGCGGCTTCGGCTTCGTAGTTCTCTGAGATTTCGAGATTCGTGACGTGCGCGGCGCCGCGACGCAGCAACTCCACGTGGACGTGCCCGACGCCACCGCCGATCTCCAGGATCGACGCGCCCTCAATCCCCTGCGCGGTGGCGAAGTCGATCACGCTTTGCGCGGCCGGGGTGAAGCCCCGCCGGCGGTAGCGCTTCGATTGGCGCCGGGCGAAGCGGCGGGAAAAGACCGACTGGTAGTCGTCGTGGTCGCAGCAGCCGCTCACTTCAGCAGTGCTCCTCAAGTAGTGCTCAGCCGCCGTGGCGTCGTGCGGCGACGGTGACGTAACGGCTTGTGGAGCGGAACCCGTCGGGGTCTTCGTTCGCCTCTTCGAGGATGTCGAGGAGCTGGGCGCGGGTTTGGTCTGCTAGTCCGAGCTGCGTCAGGATCTGGATGCCGGCTACGGCGAGCGGGTGGGTGCTGCTCTCGTTCTCGAGGAACGCACGGGGAGAGCTCGCCTGGAAGGCCAGGGAATGCTCAGTGAGCGTGCACGTGAAGCCGTGCGGTGACAGCAGTGTGCTGAGGTCGGCCTGGTCGTGCCACGGAAATCCGGGTGCCGCTGGGGGCGCGCCGAGGGCACGGCCGACGGCCTCCTGGGCGGCCGCATTCATTCGCTCGATGCCGCTCCCGGGTAGCCACGCCGTGAAGTGGACTCGTCCGCTCGGGGTCGTCACGCGGGACAGTTCGGCCGCAACCGCCATCGGATCGGGATCGAAGATCAACCCGAACACGGAGAGTGCGAGATCAACGCTGCGGTCGTCGATCGGGAGCGCGGAGGCAACGCCGGAGACGAAACGCACGTCCAGGTCCTCCGCATTCGCACGATCCGCCGCTACCTCTAGCAGCCGTGCGGCCGGATCGACTCCGGTGACCGTCGCGCCCCGCCGAGCCAATAGCAGTGCGGCGTTGCCTGTACCGCAACCGATGTCCACCACCCGCTCACCGGCTGTAGGTGATGCTTCCCGAACGAGAACGTCGGCAGCCGGCTGCAGCTGGGTCGCTGTCTGCTCGTAGCGTCCGATGCCCCAGTCCAGCGAGGGCGGTCCGGTTCGGGGAGCTGGCCCGTGCATATTCATAGGATCGACTCCCTCATAGCGAAACAGCGTTTCGGTTCATTCCAGATAACGTAACCCTGTTGCAGTATCGTGTCCAGCGTGGGACGCAGACCCATCACGGCATATGGCCAGGTCAACTGTGGGCGGCTGGGGATCGAGCCCAGGACCGGCGCGGATTATGAGACGCGGTTGGATCTCCATCGTCATCGTGTGGCTCCCTGGATCGCCCTCTCCTTCAGTCGGGCCTGACGACGCCGCTTTCCAGCCCTGCCTTGATGCGCGGGGGGCGGATCTGGGCCAGCAGTTCGTGCGGCTTAGCGGTCGGGACGACCGGACATGCCAGCCTCAGCCCGCGGGTAGGCCAGCGTCATGAGTGCCGTGAACGGACGCCGCACGGAGCTGACCGCCGTCGAGCCGCTCAGCGCTGCCACGCGGCGCCGACTGCGGATCGTCAACGTGTCCGTGGGCGTTGTGCTCGGGGCCGAGGGCGTACTGATGCTGGTGCTTTCCAGCAGCCTGTCCTTGCCAGTCACCGCGTCGTTCCTGCGCAACGACCCAGTCGCGGTGCAGGGCCCGGCCCCGGGTCAGGTACTCTTCCGCCTGGCGATCGGCCCGGCGGTGGCGGTGTTCTTGCTGCTCGCGATGGCCGATCATCTGCTGGTCGCCTCACCGGGCCTGCACCGCTGGTATGAGGCCGCCCTGGAGCGGCGGGCGAACTACGCGCGCTGGATCGAGTACTCGGTCTCCGCATCTCTCATGATCGTTCTCATCTGCATGTTCGTCGGCATCCGCGACATTGCGGCGCTGCTCGGCTTGTTCGCCGCGAACACGGCGATGATCCTGTTCGGACTGCTCATGGAGCGCCAGCAGACAGCCGGGGCGGCTGACTGGAGCGCCTACTGGTTCGGGTGCCTGGCCGGAGCGGTGCCCTGGGTGGCGATCTTCTGGTACGTGGCGGGCGCGCCGCGGGTCCCCGGCTTCGTGTGGGCGATCACCGTAACCCAGCTCGCCCTGTTCACGGCGTTCGCGGTGAACATGGCGCTGCAGTACCTGCGGGTCGGGCCGTGGCGCAGCTATCTGACCGGGGAACGCGTCTACCTCACCCTGTCCCTGGTCGCCAAGTCGCTGCTGGCCTGGCTGATATACGCGAATGTGCTGCGCACCTGAACCGGCGGGAGGCTGCCAAGATGACGGCGATAGCGTTTCCGCGACTGACGGCGCGCGACCTTGACGGGCGAGAGGTCACGGTGCCAGCCGAGCTGCCTGGTGAATGGAACATCGTCATCGTCGCCTTCCGCCGCCAGCAGCAAGAACTCGCCGATTCGTGGGTGCCATGGCTGGAGGATCAGGCTGCTGCGATCCCCGGGCTGGAGTTCGCCGAACTGCCTGCGATCGGGCTGGCGTGGCAACCCGCCCGGCCGGTGATCGATGGAGGGATGGCGGCGGCCATCCGCGATCAGCGGACACGGCGGCGCACCCTGACTGTGTACACCGATCTGCGCCGGGTGACGATCCCTCTGGACATCGGCAACAGGGACACGATCTGGCTGTTCCTGACCGACCGGGCCGGGCGGGTCCGCTGGCGTGGCTCGGGCGGCTGGCACGCGGCCAGCGCCGCTGCCCTCACCGCCGCGCTGGCCGAATTGCCGGCGCCGGCCGGCGCCGCGGCGCAGGCGACGGGTCCGCAGGCCGCATTGTTCGAGATGGCGTTCGATCCCCGCTTCCGGCTGCCCCTCGCCGCGCTCGGGGTCAGCCCGGCAACTGCGCATGTCACCGTCACGTCCGGCCGTCTGGTCGCCTGTTTCGGGCCGTGGACGTGCCGCACAAGCCCCGCGAATGTCCGTGCGGTCCACCTGACCGGCCCCTACCGCGCCCACCGCGCGATCGGCGCCCGGCTGTCACGCGCCGACCACGGCCTGACCTTCGGCACCACCACCAAACGCGGTGTCTGCCTGCTGCTGCGCGAACCGGTGCCTGGCATCGAACCGCTCGGCGTGATCCGCCACCCGGGTCTGACGCTGACAGTCGCAGATCCGCGGCGATTCGCCGCCACCGTGCGCGACTACGCAGGCCTGCCCCCAGATGGTGACGACGCGCCATGAGTGACCCGGCGGCACCAACTCGGCCGGTCACCTACCTGGCCACCGACACTGCCGGATATGTGGGCGGCCTGGTGCCCGAACTGCTCACGGCCGTTCCGTTCAGAGATATATGTGAAACTCTCAGCTCGGGCGCCGGTGATGAACGTCCGTGAGCCGTGCTATCTCGGCCTGCAGTGTGCGGGTCTCTTCCTGTAGCTGGAGTACCCGGCGGATGCCGGCCATGTTCAGGCCCTCGCCGGTCAGAGCGCATATCTCCTGCAGGCGCAGAACGTCGTTGCGGCTGTACCGGCGAGTGCCGCCTTGGCTGCGGATGGGCTGGAGCAGGCCTTCACGTTCATAGATCCGCAGGGTCTGCGGATGCAGGCCTGCCAGCTCGGCCGCTACCGA
>DASWAA010000282.1:0-4989 GCA_036391385.1 Streptosporangiaceae bacterium | reverse complement strand
GGGTATCCGCGCCGGACGGTGCGGTCGAGAATGCCGAGAGTGGCGCGGAGCGCTTCCTGCGGGATGACAGGGAAGATGTCGGCCTCGCGCCAGGTCTGGTGGATCGCCGACCAGTCGTAATACGACGTCACGAGCGTACCGCCGTCAGCGGCTGGCTCGAGCCTGTATCCGTAGATATGGCCGATCGGCGGCTTGAGGGCGCTCAGGATCGTCCACGCGATCTCACGGTCCGCCGCGTACGTCACGATCTGGACGGTCACGTCGTAGCGGCCGAGCGGGTAGTCGTTCAGCGCCTCGCGATCCATGTGCACGACGAAGCTGTCACCGATGCCGGTGACAGGCTCGCCGGACGCGTCCATCAGCATCCCGGAGCTGTCGATCGCCACGTGCCCCTGCGGATCGCACAGCACCCGGAAGATGCTTGCCGGGTCGGCCGGAATAGTCCGCTGGACTTCGAATCGCTCGCTCGCCACGGTCCTATCATGCCAGTTACCTGGACACAAATGCCGCTCGAAACCCGGACGACGCTGACCGGCAAGACGGCAGCGGCATCGCGGTCCGAGGGGTAGATTCACCTCGTGGGGCTACGCGATCTTGCTTACCGGCTCTACATCCGGCGGCTGCGATCTCAGCTCTCGGGCGAGCTCATGCCGAGGCACGTCGGCCTGATCATCGACGGCAACAGGCGCTGGGCCCGGCAGATGGGCATGGCCAACCCGAGCCTGGGGCACAAGCACGGCGCCGAGCACATCGGTGACCTGCTGCGATGGTGCGAGACGGCGGGCATCAAGCACGTCACGGTGTTCTTGTGCTCGACCGAGAACCTGCTGCGCCGGGGCGACGCCGAGGTGGCGTTCCTGATGGACGTCATCGAGCAGTTCGTCGCCGACAAGCTAGCCGGGCCGAACCCGGCCTGGCGGGTGCACATCGCCGGGATGCTCGACGTCCTGCCCGACACCACCGCGCGGACGCTGAAGGACGCCGCCGAGGCGACCCGCGACTGCACGAGCGGAGCGCACGTCACGCTGGCGATCGGCTACGGCGGCCGGCAGGAGGTGATCGATGCGATCGTCTCCCTGCTGTACGAGCGCGAGGAGGCCGGCCAGACTCTGCTCGATCTGGCCCAGACACTGACGACGCAGGACATCGCGCGGCACCTGTACACCGCCGGGCAGCCCGACCCCGACCTGGTGATCAGGACCAGCGGGGAGCAGCGGCTGTCGAACTTCCTGCTGTGGCAGAGCGCCTATTCCGAGCTGTACTTCTGCGAGGCGCTCTGGCCGGCCTTCCGCGAGGTCGACTTCCTGCGCGCACTGCGCAGCTACGCGGCCCGCGGACGGCGCTTCGGGGCCTGACAGCGCCGCCCGGGACCGCGTACTTCTGCGGGCTACGACCTGGAGCGCGCCTCGTCCAGTGCCCGTCCGGTCAGGACGCGGGCCAGGTGCTCGCGGTAACTGCTCGGGCCGTTGATGTCGTCCGAAGGGCTGGTGCCCTCCGCGGCACGCGCCGCCGCGTCGGCGGGTGCCGCACCGGAGGCCAGCGCCTCCTCGACCCCGCCTGCCCGCAGCGGCGTGGACCCCATGTTCACCAGCGCCACGTTGTCGCCCTGCACCGCGACGCCGACGATCGCCCAGTCGATCGCCCGCTTGGTGAACTTCTGGAACGACCAGCCGCCCGACGACGGCCGCGGAATACGGATCTCGGTCAGCAGTTCGCCCGGCTCGAGCGCGGTCTCGAACAGGCCCTGGAAGAAGTCGCGGGCCGCGATCTCCCGGCTGCCGGCCGGCCCGCGAGTCACCAGGACCGCGTCGAGCGCCAGGGCCACCGCAGGCAGATCGGCGGCCGGGTCGGAGTGCGCCAGCGAGCCTCCGATGGTGCCGCAGTGCCTGACCTGCGGGTCGCCGACCAGGCCGGCCGCGTGCGCGAGCAGCGGCAGGCTGCCGGCCAGCAGACTTGACCTCGCGATGTCGTCGTAGCGAGTGAGCGCGCCGACCGCGATGTGCCCGTTGTCCTCGCGGATGTAGCTGAGCTCGCCGATCCGGCTGACGTCGACGAGGACCTCAGGACTGGCCAGGCGCAGCTTCATCAGCGGAAGCAGCGAGTGGCCGCCGGCCAGGAACTTGGCGTCCTCGCCGCCGTCGGCAGCGAGCGTCAGTGCCTCATCGACTGACGAGGCCCGTTGGTAGGAAAATGCCCCAGGGATCACCGGTGCCGCCTTACCCTTCCGCGTGCTCGCCGGCCGCCGCGAGGACCGCCCGGACGATGTTGTGGTAGCCAGTGCACCGGCACAAGTTGCCCTCGAGCGCGGTCCTGACTTCTTCCTCTGTCGGGGCCGGGTTCTCGGCCAGCAGCGAGACGCTCGCCATGACCATGCCGGGGGTGCAGAATCCGCACTGCAGCCCGTGCTCGGCCTGGAACGCCGCCTGCACCGGGTGCATCTGCCCGCCGTCGCCGGACAGGCCCTCGACCGTGGTGACCTCGCGGCCGTCGGCCTGCGCGGCGAGCACGGTGCACGACTTCACCGAGCGCCCGTCGAGCAGGACCGTGCACGCGCCGCAGGAACTGGTGTCGCACCCGACGTTGGTACCGGTCATGCCTGCCACGTCCCTGATGAAGTGGACGAGCAGGGTGCGATCTTCGATGTCGGCGGACACCTCGCCGCCGTTCACGGTTACCGTGACCTTCACCGCTGCTACCTCGCTTCGTTGATCGCGGCCCAGACCCTGGCCGGGGTCGCTGGCATGTCGATATGGCGGATGCCCAGATAGCTGAGCGCGTCGACGACGGCGTTCTGGGTGGAGGGCGTGGCGCCGATCGTGCCCGCCTCGCCGATGCCCTTGAAGCCCAGCGGGTTGACGGTGGCCGGCGTCTCGCTGGTCAGCAGCTCGAAGCTGGGCAGCTCGGCAGCGGTGACGATCGCGTAGTCGATCAGCGTCCCGGTGACCGGGTTGCCGTCGGCGTCGTACATCATCTCCTCGAACAGCGCCTGAGCCACGCCCTGCGCGATGCCTCCGTGCCGCTGGCCCTCGGCCAGGATCGGGTTCAGCACGGTGCCGGCGTCGTCCACGGTGACGTGGCGGATCAGCCGGACCTTGCCGGTCTGGGTGTCCACCTCCACCAGCGCGAGATGCGTGCCGAACGGGAACGTCGGCGTGCCATCGGTGTAGTTCACCGACGCGACCAGGCCGCCCTCGCCGGCGTGCAGTGCCACGTCGGCCCAGCTCCTGCTGGCCGCCGGGTCGCCGCGCACCTGCCACTGGCCGCTGTCGGTGTTGAGCTCGAGGTCGTCGGGGCTGGCCTCCAGCAGGTCCGCCGCGAGCTGCCGGGCCTGCTCCTTGACCTCCACCGCGGCCTTGTGCACCGCAATGCCGCCGAGCTGCAGCGACCGGGACGCGTACGTGCCGACGCCCTCGGGCACCAGGTCGGTGTCGCCGTGGATCACCGTGACGTCGGCCATGGCGATGCCGAGCTCGGCCTCGACCAGCATCTTCCAGGATGTGTGGTGGCCCTGGCCGTGCGCCGAGCTTCCGGTGTAGACGGTGGCCGTGCCGTCGTCGTGCACGATCAGCTTGGCGGTCTCGCCGCCGTTGGCGTCCGCTGCCGTGATCTCGACGTAGCTGGCGAGCCCGATGCCGAGCTGCACTACGTCGCCGCGCTCGCGGCGGCGTGCCTGCTCGGCCCGCAGCTCCGCGTATCCCGCGCCCGCGAGCACCTTGTCGAGCGCGGCCACGTACTCGCCGGTGTCGTAGACCGGGCCGCAGGGCGAGGTGTACGGGAACTTGTCCGACGGGATCAGGTTGACCCGGCGCACCTGCGCCGGGTCCTTGCCGATCTCGGCCGCGAACAGGTCCACGGCCCGCTCGATCGCGGCGGTCGCCTCTGGCCGGCCGGCGCCGCGGTAGGCGGAGATCGGCGTCGTGTTGGTGACGATCACCTGGTAGGCGGTCTCGACGTGCGCGATGTCGTAGGGTCCGGCCGCCATCAGGCTGGTCAGGAAGGGCAGGAAGCCGCCCATTCGCGAGTAGGCACCGGTGTCCTGGACGATCTCCAGCCGGTAGGCCTGGATGCGGCCCTCCCTGGACCCGCCGATCGTCACGACATGCCGCTGGGCCCTGCCGTGCGTCATCGCGACCATGTTCTCGCTGCGGGTTTCGGCCCAGCGCATGGAGCGGCCGAGGTGCTTGGCTGCCCAGGCGACGAGCAGCGCGTCCCGGTCCACGCCGATCTTCGCGCCGAAGCCGCCGCCCACGTCCGGTGCGACCACGCGGATAGTGGCCGGGTCGAGGCCGAGCGCGCCGGCCAGGATGAAGCGGGCGATCTGCGCGTTCTGCGTGCTCACCCAGACGGTCAGCTTGCCGTTCTCCCAGGATGCCGCGGTGGCGCGGCCCTCCATCGGCACCGGCGCCAGGCGCTGGTTGACGATGGTGTGGGTGACCACGACCTCGCAGGCGTCGAAGGCAGACGGGTCGGACGGGGTGCCCGTGGCGACGGCGACGTTCGATCCGGCGTCGGGGAACAGCAGGCTGTCCCCGGCCAGCGCGGCATCGTAGCCGACCACGGCCTGCAGCGGCTCGTAGTCGACGCTGACCAGCTCGGCGGCATCCTCGCCCTGGTACCGGTGGTCGGTGATCACCATCGCCACCGGCTCACCGACGAACCGGACCCGGTCGTACGCCAGCAGCGGCTCCTGCCACGCGCCGCCGAGCGGCAGCGGCGCGCCCTCGGTGCCGGTCAGCCCGCTATCGGGCGGGGGAGGCGGCAGATCGTCCATGTCGGCCGCGGTCAGCACCGCGACCACGCCCGGGGCTTCCCGCGCCGCCGACACGTCGATGGCCGTGATCGCCGCATGGGCGATCGGGCTGCGGACGAACGTCACGCGCGCCGCCTGCGCCAGCTCAGGCTCCCGCAGGTCGTCGACGTACGTGCCGCCGACAGTCAGCAGTCGCGGGTCCTCGGTCCGCACCACACGGGTGCCTAGGATGCTCACGT
>DASWAA010000281.1:0-4937 GCA_036391385.1 Streptosporangiaceae bacterium | reverse complement strand
TCCCCCGCAGCAAAGGCGGCATCACCAAGCTCACCAACCTGATGCTCCTGTGCACCTTCCACCACCTGATCATGGTCCACCGGTGGGGCTGGACCATCACCCTCAACCCCGACGGCACCACCACCGCCGCCAGCCCCGACGGCCGCGTCCGACACAGTCACAGTCCCCCGGACACCGCCGCCGCCTGAGCGGCTGGCCTGCGGAATAGCGAGGCTCTGCTCGCTCCCCGGAGGGACGCGTTCCCGCACATAACTGCGACAGGTCGATTACGCGGTCGCAGCGTTCGGCCACTTCGGGGTCGTGCGTGGCGAGCACAAGCGCTCCGCCGCCTTCGGCGACCTCGAACATCCGGGCGAGGGCCAGGGTCCGGGCAACCGGATCTAGTTCAGCGGTCGGCTCGTCGGCGATCAGCAGGCGGGGCTCCAGCGCGAGCGCCCTGGCTACCGCGGTGCGCTGCTGCTGGCCGCCAGACAGTTCCTCGATCAACTGGTCGGCGTGCGGCTCGAGTCCGAGGCGGCCCAGGGCCGCCAGCGCGGCCTGGCGGGCGGTCTTCGCCGGGCGGCCGGCGGCGCGCAGAGCCACCTCGACGTTCTCGGCGGCGCTGAGCAGTGCCACCAGGCCGTACCCCTGGAGGACGACCGCGACGCCGAGGTTCGGACCCGCGAAGCCACGCAGCGGCGCGCCGTCGATGGTGACGGTGCCCGCCGTCGGCTTGGTCAGGCCGGCCAGGATCGCGAGCAGGCTCGTCTTTCCCGATCCGGACGGGCCGACCACAGCGATACTTTCGCCGTCAGCGACGGTCACGTCGATTCCGGCCAGGATCTGCTGCCCGTCCCTGCGGTAGTCGATCCCGCGAGCTTCCAGCATGTCAGCCTCGCTCCGGCTCGGCACGGTCCGGCTCGGCACGGCGCAGCTCCACGCCGTCCGGCGTCCTGATCGCCCGTGCCAGCGTGCCTGGCGGCAGTGCGTCGAGCAGGTCAGGCGGTAGCTGTATCGAGCCGTCCCTTGCCACCACCAGGTAGTCCTCGCCGGCGTGACCCTCGGCTCCCACCCGGCCGTCCCGGATGGTGACAGTACGGCCGAACTCCTGGCCGACGTGCTGGTCGTGAGTCACGACGATGACGGTGGTGCCCAGGTCCTCGTTCGCGGCCTGGAGCAGGGACGTGACGGCCTGAGCCGACGCCCGGTCCAGCTGGCTGGTCGGCTCGTCGGCGAGCAGCAGCCGGGGACCGTTCGCGAGGGCGACGGCTACCGCGAGCCGCTGCTGCTCGCCGCCGGACAGCCGTCCAGCGGCATGGCCAGCGACGTGACCCAGGCCCACGGCTTCCAGCAGCGCCAGCGCGCGCTTGTGCTTGACCGATCGGGACCGGCGAGTCGGTGCCTGGGCGAACAGGATGTTTCCCGCGGCGGTCTCGAACGGCAGCAGGTTGCGGCCGGGGTTCTGCAGCACGACCCCGATGTCACGCAGCCTCATGCTGGTGGCAACCGGCGCCCGCAGGTCAGCCATCGTGACCCCGCAGACCTCGACCAGGCCGGCGGTCGGCCGCAGCAGCCCGGCCAGCAGCCAGAGCAGCGTCGACTTGCCCGCGCCCGACGGGCCGAGCAGGGCGACCGTCTCCCCCTGCGCGACTGTCAGGTCGACCCCGCGCAGCGCGGTGACCTGCTGCCCGGCGACCCCGTAGATCTGCACCAGGCTCTCGCAGCGGACGACGGGCCCGCCGCCAGCATCGGCCGTCATGTTGTCGGCGCCTCCCGCAGCTGGTCGGCGCTGACGCCGCGGATCAGGGTGATGGTGGACACCAGGGCGGCAATCGCCAGCAGGCCGATGGCCGCGCCCAGCATGGCGCCGACCGGTCCGATCGGCGGTACGTAGGAAAGGCCCGGCACGTCCGGGGTGTGCAGGAATTCAGGAACGCTGCGCAGTACGACCATCGCGGCGCCCAGGCCGGTCGCGACACCCGTGGCTGTGCCGAACCCCAGTACCACGGCCAGCTCGATCAGGACGGCGGCGCGCAAGGTCCGCCGCCTGACGCCGGAGGCCTCGAGCGCGGCGTACTCGTACCGGCGGCGCCGGGCCGAGACGTACAGGCTGAGTATGGCCGCACCCGCGGCGAGGATGGCCGCGGCAGCCGCGTCGGCCAGGAACAGCACACTGGCCAGCGCGGGACCCTGCCGCTGCAGGCGCGCGATCACGGCCGCCGTGGTCTGCTCGGACGTGATCCTGATACCGCTCGCGAGCAGGCGCGGCCTGATCAGCGGCAGCGCCCCGGCGGCCAGCCAGACCTGCTGGCCGGCCAGGGCCAGGTTCTCCCCCGCCGCGAGTTCGGCGAACTGGCGATCGACGACGACGCCATTGCCCGGCGCTCCCGGTATCGCCGGGAGCACGGCGACCGCATGCATCGGCAGCACACTCCCGTCCAGGCCGAGGCCGCCGAAGTCCGCCCCGGTGTAACTTGGGGCGGCGACCAGCGCCGGAACCCGGGCCGGGAAGCTCGCCGACGTCAGCGTCGGGTCGACCTTGCCCGAGACGTTGGCGAAGGCCCACGACAGCCCGGCGGGACTCGCACTGATGTCCGGGTGCAGCGTGGTGGTATCTCGCCACGCTCCGGGAATCCGCAACGCCGACGCAGCGACCGCCAGCCACTGGCCGTGGTCGTGAACCTCGATCGCCTTGATGGTCAGGCTCCCGCTCACCGTGGACAGCCCGGCGCCCTGCGCGATCTGCGTGCCGGACAGGCTCAGCGCCAGGCTCTGCAGCACGCAGGGACATCCGACCAGCCCGGCGGTCAGCGTCACCGTTCCGTGCCGCGGCAGCGCGCCGAAGTTCACCGGGCTCGCGCCCGTGGTCACGCTGGCATAGACGAGCTCCCCCGGCAGCGAGAGCGAGCGTACGTCCACGACCAGCCGCACCGCGTCCCCGGTCAGCACTAGCGGCGCCGGCATCGGCGGATCCAGCCGAGCCGTCAGCACCCTGGCCTGTGCCGCGGAAACCCCTCGTGGCCAGGAGGCGACGCGCGCGAATCTGGCTGGATCGACGGCCAGGGTGACCTGCCCCGCCGAGGCGCCGCTGAGACCAACATAGGTATCCACGCCGACCGCTTCCTGCCCGCTCGGATCCGCCTTGGCGACGATCGCGCCCAGCTGGCTGCCGGGCGGCGTGATGACCGACAGCACCACCGGCGCCCCGACAGTCGGACCCGCTACAGCCTGGTAGTTGCGCTGGCCAGCCGACCAGGCCGTGAACGCGAAGGCAGCCAGCGAGAACGCCGTAGCGAGCACGATCGTGGTTCGGACGCCGCCGGGACGGCGCGCGATATGCCGAAGGGCCAGGAAGGCGCCGAGCCCGCCGCGCCGGACCCTGTAAAGGGCCTGGCAGGCCAGCGGCAGCAGCCGCGACGCGACCACGGCGACGGCCAGGCCGAGCAGGCCGGGCACCAGCAGGTTCAGTACGCCATGCCTGGCCGAGCCGATCTGGCCGGTGGAGAGCAAGTCGAGCAGCCCGGCACCAGAAGCGGCGAGCAGGAACGCGTCGGTGACCCAGCCACGGCTCACGGCCGTCCGGTCCGGGCGGCGTAGCTGCACCACGACGCCGCGCCGCAGCGTCCGCCGCGCAGCCAGCAGGACAGCGGCGAAGCCGCCCGCTGTCGCGGCAGCCGCGGCAGCCCAGGCGGTCCACGGCAGTTCGATCGGCGTCCGTGGCAGGAGCAGCAGGCTGGCCAGCCCCGCCGCCCCGGCCCACCCAGCCAGGACTCCGGCCGGGAAGGCGACCAGCAGCAGGACGACCGGCTCGGACAGCCCGAAGATCACGACTTCCCTGCGGCCATGCCCGCGCAGCCGGGCTAGCGCGACCTCGGGCCCGCGGGCCTCCACCGCGTCGGTCACGGTCAGGAATAGCAGCAGCCAGCTGAGCAGCAAGACGGTGGCGGTCGTCAGCGTCACCGGAACGGCAACGGCCTGCCAGCCCGACTGCACCTCGGCGAGCGTCGTCGGGGTCGTCGACTGGAAGATGACGTTCTGGCTGGTCAGGTAGGTGCTCAAGCTGAGCGCCGTCAGCGCACGGCCGATCGGGTCGACGTCGGCCAGGCGCAGCCGCCGCACGGCCAGCGAATCCTCGATGACCGCCGTGCCCTGGACCGAGACCGGCGCGGCAGTCAGCGTCGCCGCTGGCGTGAACAGCGCGTCCAGGCTAAGCGGGGCCTTGATGTTCGTCGGCGTCTCGAGCGGAAAGTACAGCGCGGCCTGCGCCAGCCAGTAGCCCGACGTCAACCGGGGCGCCTGGTACACGCCGGTGACGGTGAGGGTCGGCCAGCCCGTCCCGGTGATCCGGCTGCCGATGTGCCAGCCGGTGATCGGGATGTCCGACTTGCTGATCATCACCTGGTTAGCCGTAATCGGACAGCTGCCCTGAACCACCAGGTGCGCGCAGTCGGCCGTCCGCCAGACCAGCGAGAACGGGTCGGCGATGGCCCGGTCGTTGCCGCCGCCTTCCAGCGACTCGACCGGCGGCTGGAACATCCGCGCGACCGCGGGCGCGCCTAGCTGCTTGCGGAGCTCACCGCCGACGTTCGTGTTCAGCTCCGGCAGGATCTGGGCCACCGGGCCGGTCAGCGTGGCCTGGTAGCCGTGGCCGAGCGACTCGGCGCTGGCCAGCCCGTCGCGCAGGATCGAGGTCCGCGCCGACTCGTAGTACACCGGCCCGGCCGCGGCAGCGGCACCGGCGACGCTCGCCACGATCAGGATCATCACGGAGGACCCGGCCCGGTGCACCAGCCCGCGCAGCAGTGCGATCAGCTGCCTCAACGTCCCAGCCTTCCGCTCAGCCAGGCGAGCGCGAGCCCGCGTCCCGTGACGCGATGCGGAACGCCCGCCGACAGGATGGTCCAGGCCCCGTGCGAGGTACCGCACAGCACGGCAGTGGCATCCGGGGACCACATGCA